>CAZWGK010000001.1:0-6918 GCA_964633685.1 uncultured Bdellovibrionales bacterium
ATCAATTCCAAGAATATCCTGAACATCTGGAACAGAAAGCATATCGCCACGACGAACCATGTCGAAATCGATACGGTTTACAATCAATTTTGGCTCAATACCGCGAGAGTGAAGAATGCCCACCACTCTGTCGGCATCTCTGATAGAAGCCACTTCAGGGTTAGTAACAACTAGGGCCTTCTCGGCTCCAGCGATAGCATTCTTGAAGCCTTGCTCGATACCAGCAGGACAGTCAACTAAAATGAAGTTGAACTCGCGACGATACTGCTCAATGACTCTCTTTACTTCTTCTTCTGAAACAACATCTTTATCATCAGTCTGGGAAGCTGGGAGAAGATAGAGATTGTTGGACTTCTTGCTCTTGATGATCGCCTGGCTTGGCTTGCAAACACGCTTAGCAACATCGACAAGATTGAACACAACTCGGCTTTCAAGACCCAAGATTACGTCTAGGTTTCTTAATCCGATATCCGCATCGATCACGAGAACTCTCTTGCCCTTCAGAGCAAGCGCAGCGCCCAAGCTCGCTGTTACGGTTGTCTTGCCGACACCTCCCTTTCCGGAAGTAACGACATAAACCTCGCCCAATTTCTTCTGGGCAGTTTCACCATTTCCATTAGCCAAACTCATGTTCAATACCTCTATGAGTTAAAAAAATTAATCCGCACTAAAAAGACCATTTCTTAGGTGTTGCCTTCTTCATGAACGGCTCCACAACGATCATGTTCCCCTCAATTCGCGCAATCTCTGGCACTTTGCCGCCATCTGAAGAACCACGAGAGAGAGTGGAACCAATGCGCAACTGAGTGGGCTGCAGACACAGACTGAATATGGTCCTGCCACCTCCAGTCTCATCATAAGCTCCAGCATGAGCAATTCCACGTAAGGCACCTAAAACTATCACATCACCTCCAGAGACGATCTCGGCTCCAGGGTTAACATCACCGACTACTACGACAGTGTGTTCACTATCGATACGCTGACCCGATCTAAGCGTGCTATAGATAATCCTTGCATCCGGGTGATCCCACAAACTTGGGTCAGCCAAGGGCGCGGCCTGCGCGCTTTGAGACTGGACTTTTTCTTTACTTGTCGACGAAGCATTCTTGATATCTCCCAGACCACTAAAAAGACTAAGCGTGGGCGGCTCCTCTTGATCCAACGCTGCAAAATCGAGATCACTGTCACTCGATGAATTCATGCTAATTGGAGCACTGGAAGCTGTAGCTCCAGATTTAGAAATGCCCTGATTGGACTCCATAGTTGGCCGAGCCTCTTTGGTCGCCGTAGAAGCTGGTGTACTTTTTGAGCTGGCAGCGGTCTCTTTTAATTTCGAAGATCTTACAGCGACACCATACTCATCGCATAATATTTTGGTTACTTCATCAACAAGACTTCCCTGAGGTCGAACCCCAACCCACTCAATCGAGACTTCTTGTCCGCCCAGAAAAGATCTTCGTGGCTGCATGAATTCATTCAGCGCCGTCTTTAAACTATCGTCGGCGACACGACCATCTAATCTAAGAGTTACGCCCTCATTAGTGCCACGCGCAGAGATAATTCCACCACGAGATGTGGCCAGAAGGGCGTCGCTATCATTTACTCCAGAATCAACCATGAACAACTCAACAACAACTAAAATTCAAAGCCGCTAAAGATAGGGCATGCCTGTTAACTTGGGGCATACGCTCAACTTAGGGACACAAATAACCAGAAATACAGAGGGATTCGCCCCTTTTCTTACTTTAAGTTACTTGCACCAACAGGACTGTACCAATAATTTTAATAGCTTCGCAAGGAATAAATTTTGTTAGATACTAGCACGCATATGAATAAATTCTTTCGACTTATCGCATCGGGTTTTGGCTCCGGAGATCTACCCAAAATCCCAGGAACCTGGGGTAGTCTCGCCTATATTCTATTATGGGCTATCTGGACTCAGTTTTTAGGCCTAAATGAGCTAACTCTCTTATTTATAGTGACGGCCTTAGGGGTTATCGCCGTGGCAAAAGTTCTCGCTGCATCCCCACAGGAAGGCAAAAACGATCCCGGCTTTGTAGTTATTGATGAATGGATAGGGATGGGCATCGCCCTATGGGCTCTGCCGATAGACCCCTGGTTTACCATTCCGACCGCCTTCGTGGTTTTTAGACTGCTTGATGGATTCAAACCTGGCCCGATTAGGATGGCCGAAAAACTTCCAGGAAGTATCGGCGTTATTGGAGACGACGTCCTAGCAGGACTCATTACCAATTTTCTTATCAAAGCATTTTTGTAGAAAGCTAAATGCACCTCACTGAGAAGAGAATTCCGACTAAACTTTCTCTTATAATAATTTCTATAGGGGCTGTTGTATTTTCAGGCTGCTCGGCGGGATTTATTATTCGATCTGCTTATGAGCAGACAAAAATTCTTCTGAAGCGCGAGCCAATAGAGAAGGTCATAGGATCATCAGAGACGACCCCCGATATTAAAAGAAAACTTGGGCTGGTCACCGAGGCTCGCGAATTTGCGAAAGAAATGGGGCTCTCGCCAGGTGGATCTTTTAAAACTTACTCTAACATAGATAGAGACACTCTAGTTTGGGTTGTGGCTGGCTCTCGACCCACCGCATTTGAACTCCACACCTGGTGGTTTCCAATTGTAGGCCGAGTCCCATACAAAGGGTTTTTTGATAAAAAATCTGCTGAAAAAGAGGCTCTCTCACTAAAACAGAAAGGGTACGAAACGTTCCTCCGTGGCGCCGATGCATTGTCTACTCTCGGCTGGTTTGACGACCCGGTATTAACTCCAATGCTGCGGAATGATGATTATCAGATCGTTAACACAGTCATACACGAGTCAGTCCATTCTACGGTCTGGATTCCTAATCACGTTCCGTTCAACGAATCGATGGCCAATTTTGTCGGTGCTCAGGGCGCGTTGGAATTTTATACAAAACGAAATAACGCTGCTGACACTAAGACGGCCTCGGTTCGGCTTCAGATAGAGAATAAGCTCGCCGATACGGTTACAAAACTTTATGACGCTTTAGATACTTTATACAAATCAGATATTAGCGAGAGTCAGAAATTAGAGAGTCGGGAACAAATATTTAAAGAGCGCATGAAAACCTTTCGTCAAGAGCACCCACAATTTAAAGCTCTTCAAACAATTAACAACGCTGAAATTATGCAGCTCAAATTTTACCTAACGAATCTGAAATTATTTGCGGATGCATACAAAGAGGCCGGCAGTTGGGAGCGCTTTGTCGGGCTTATTAAAGAGGTTTCCAAAGAGATTGGGGAAGATTCCACGAAAGATCCTTTTAATTTACTAGAAATAAAAATATCTAAGCATTGAAATACCCCTTATAATAACCCATAATACCCGGGGCTATTTCGGGGTGATTAATGAATTTTGCAGATAAAATTATCGAGCGATGCGAGACAACCCAGAGCGTTGTGGTTGCGGGCTTTGATCCTCGCCCTGAGGCGTTCCCAACTATCTTTCTGGCTGAAGCTAAAAATCGATTCGAAGATTCAGAGAGTAGAATATTCAACGCCCTAAGTGATTTCCATCTTACTGCTCTTGAATCACTCGCTAATAAAGTAGCGGCAATAAAACCCAACGCCGCTTTTTTTGAACAATTTGGAATTGGCGGTATTAGAGCTCTTCATCAAATCTGCCTAAAGGCGGAGTCGCTTGATGTGCCAGTAATAATGGATGCAAAGCGAGGCGATATCGGCTCTACTGCTGAAGCCTACAGTCGAGCGTTTTTGGGGCAAACCGAGATGTTCGGAGAATCTTTTAGGGCCTTCCCCTCCTCTGCTCTTACCGTGAACCCATTTCTAGGATTCGATACTCTTGAGCCTTTTATTGCTGATGCTAAAAAGTGCAACAAAGGAATCTTCATTTTGGTAAAAACATCCAATCCTGGTTCGGCTGATATCCAAGGGCAAAGCGACCAAGATGGAGCAACCAAGAAAATTGCGAGTTGGATTTCTGAGAACTCCGAGCGCCTACAGGGTAAATCTGGATACTCATCTTTAGGCGCAGTAGTAGGAGCAACATATCCAGCTGAAGCTCGGCTTCTGAGGGAGATGATGCCGAGGAGCCTCTTTCTCGTTCCAGGATATGGCGCTCAAGGCGGAACTGCACAGGATGTAATGCCGAATTTTGATAAGCACGGCAAAGGAGCGCTCATTAATGTTTCACGAGGACTTTTGGGCAGCTTCCCTAGCTCTGTAAATTCAATTGCCACCTTCAAGGAAGAAATTTCAAAAAGGATTCTGGCTATCAATAGCGATATTAATTCGGCCCTGAGAGAAGCCCTAAAAAAATGAAAGTATTTCCAACTTCATCAACCAGGGCTAATCCTGATGATTCATTTTCTGACGGCGCTTTAGTCTGCTATGAAAACAATGCCAATGTCGTGCTTGGGGTAATTCTAGGCAATAAAAAAAATAAGTATAAGATTTTAAATCTTAAGGGAAGTGAAGTAGAGCTGACACCAGACCGGCTGTATCCACTCCCTGAGAGAATGCCTAGCTTCGATAAGACCTCCGATAAATGTAACTTTCTAGAGAAATTTCTAACTCAAGCGGAGCAGAATCAAAACGAGATCGATCTCGCCACTATTTGGGAATCATTCGAGGGTAAAGAAGTCGAAGTTTCTACAAAACAGATCTGCGAACTATTTTTTGGCAACAACCAGGGACTAAATCACCTGAGCACCAGGCTTGCTCTTCTCGCCGACAAAGTTTATTTCAAGCGAAAGAAGGATACTTTTGCCAGTCGACCGCTTGAGGCGGTTAGCTCCCTACTTGAGACTCTAAAAGCCGAGGAAGCTCACCAAAAAATGCTAGATCAGCTCGTTGCCGAGCTAAAAATCAGAATTCAATCTCAACAAGAGAAGAGTTCTCGACTGAGTGTAGAGAGCCAGAGGCTCTTAATGCCATTAGAGGAGCTTGCAGCAGAAGCAACTGAGGGCAGTGGCACAAAGGAATCTAAGAACCTGCTCGAATACCTTAGTAGTAGACTTCAAATCGCTCAGAACGGTCGGCCAGAAGATAGGGCCCTTACCTTACTGGTTGCAATCGGTCATATTACCAACCGTACTAACTTAGCTTTTTTTCGATATCGCCCAAGAATCGAGTTCAACAATAAAATTCAGGACGAAGTTAAGAGTATTATCTCTAACCCTCATTCCACAAACGATCGCCATGACCTAAGAGGCCTATTCACATTCACTATTGATGATGCCTCAACAAAAGACATGGATGATGCTTTATCAGTTGAGGAAAATGAAAATGGATATCAAATTGGTATTCATATTAGCGACGTCGCCTCTCTAATATCAGAGGAATCAGAGCTAAACTCCGAAGCGAGCATCCGAGCCACTACAATATACTGCCCTGAATTAACAATAAATATGTTCCCCAAGGCTTTGTCGCAAGAAAAGATGAGCCTTCGAGAAGGGGTTGATTCATTGACTGTCTCTTATCTTATAAATTTCACCCGAGACTTTGAAATCAAAGGATTTGAAATCGTTCCGTCGGTTATTAAAAGTCAACGAAAACTCTCTTATGAGTTTGTTGATGAAGTTCTAAAATCATCTCCGACCGATTCGCTAGGCACGAAATTGCATATCCTTAATGAATGCGCCAATAAACTAGAAGTCGATCGGATAGATAACGGAGCGGTAAGAGTTGACCGCAAAGAGGTGGCGATAACAGTAAATTCAGAGGGGCAGATAATCTGCGGCGAATACGATGAGGGCAGCCCTGCTCGTAGCCTCGTAGGCGAAATGATGATCTTAGCAAACAAATTGTCGGCTGAATTTTGTGCCGAAAAGAATATTCCGTGCCTATTCCGAGCTCAACCTGAGCCAGATGTTGACCCATTTAGTAACCCGAATGGCGTGCCCGAAGGTCCAGCTCTAGACTATTTAATTCGCTCTAGACTAAAAAGATCTACTGTCGGGGTTAGAGGGGAGCCACACTCTTCTCTGGGTCTAACTCTTTACACTCAGGTGACTAGCCCGATCCGACGGTTTCTTGATTTAGTTATACAGCGCCAACTACTCCACTACTTAAGCACTAACTCCATCAAGTACTCAGAGGATGCATTAACCAAAATAGTAGAGGACTGCGATTCTGGCTTGACCATTGCTCGATACCTTTCGAACGAATCACGTCGTTTCTGGCTCATGCAGTACCTACTCGAAACAACGCCTCAGGGTGGAATTATTTTGGGCACTGTAGTCCGTACCGACCTCAGAAATCCCCTAATATCGATCGATAACCTCGGCCTAACGGCCATGGTCGATCTGGGACGAGAGGTCCTGCCAGGAGATAGAGTTGCTCTAAAGATAATAGCTCTGAAACCTCAGCGAGATTATTTTAAACTAGAGGAAGTTTCTTAATTTATAATTCGGCTACTCAAAAGCACCTAAGCTAACCTGTCCTGTCCTAAGGTTGCCAACTACGTCTAAAAGCACCGGGGTAAAAAGTGACCGATCCTTCAATGGCGAGCTCAGTGCAGGCGTAAAATTATTCAGGTCCTGATTAGCGAACCCAGCAGCTCCAGTTGTCGAACCAATTCCAGGAACAAAGTAGAGATCTCCGTCACTAATAAAATGGTTCTCCTCTACGTCATGACTATCTAAAATTAAACTCGTGGAGGGAGCCGCCGCTTGAAAACCCAATATTACGGAGTTTCTAATACTAATATTGGTCAAATTATCATCCTGCGTCGACCAGGTTAGATCTTGTGTCGAAGTAACATGCCACAACAAGATATGATTCAGAAAAACATCGCCAAATACACCGGTCGCAATTCCCTCATACGGCGCATAATCATGCAGAACATTTACAAAAGCCACGTCTTTTAAAGTTCTAGTTCCACCACTGATTGCTTTAAATCCATCAGCGCCAG
>CAZWGK010000001.1:6928-16211 GCA_964633685.1 uncultured Bdellovibrionales bacterium
CGCCAGTGTTATACGCCGCAATTCCATAAAATATTCTATTCTCTATATCACCTGATGCAAAATCAAATTCAAATAGATCAGGCTCATACATGGTTCCTGCAGCATTCACTCCGTTCACTTCGGAATTGACAACCAGCGCCGCCCCCGAGAATACATCAGAACCAAGATTGTTTAACTCCACATTCCGCACAAGATCTGCCGGAACACCATTCTTATGATCTTGAACCACTGAATCTGTAATATAGAAAGAGCTCCAACCTGAAGCCGCATTTACAAACCCATTTTCACTGACGAGAGTATCGCGCCCCAACCCTTGCAAAACACACTCTTTAATCCATAAATAGTCTTCAAGTGCCACCTCAGATTTTAGTTCCGTGGTAATTGTTAAGGATTCCAACTTGACCAGTTTATTTTTTAAACCGCTAATATCAGAGGCATTGATCGTAACCTGATTTCGAGCAACTCCCGGCGCAGGTCTAATCGTAACCCACCGATTAAGTGTCACACTCTCTAGCGCAGGAGAGAGCTCGCCTAGAGTATAGTTCCCGCTCATTAGATACACCCGCCCGCCATCGCTTTTGGCACTAGGCGCCGCTATCGCAATATCTTTCAGAGCTTTCGGTAGGGTAGCAAAAGGATAAACAATTGAGCCGTCCCCGGTGGTATCATTACCTGTAGTGGCTGAAACATACCGAACCTCATTCGGCAACGAGCCATTATAATTAGAGTTTAAAAATAACGGCTCCAGCAATCTAGGTTGACCAACGGTTGGGTAAGCAATCGCTCTAACTTCTAAAGCGCCATCAGTAAAATTAACAGCTTTTAATTTTACCCAATACTCGGCAGTCCCAGAGTCCTGATTCATAGACATGGTTTCGACCGACTCCCAAGCTCCTCCATTAACTGAAAACTCAACCCTTGAAATGCCAGCAATGTGAAAAGCAACCACACCGACATTCATCTCTGAATGAAATGTTTCAAAAGGGACAACATTCCATCTTGCAATCGCTTTAGCTGTGAAAGCGGGGGCGGCAGGATCTCCCACCGGACCAGGCTCCGAAGTCGCTCCAGAAAATCCAGTGCCGGGAATCAGCACTGGACCTTCAATAGAGCATAAGGCAGAACAACCATCTCCTGACACGGCATTACTATCATCACACTCCTCTCCTAAGGCACTTTGTACCACTCCATCTCCACATTTCTCGTTGGTACAACTAGCAGAACAACCATCTCCTGATGTTATATTTGAATCATCACAGATCTCCGCACCCTCCAAAATTCCATTACCACACTCAATCATAGGCTCAGGTATCGGGGTTGGGGTGGGTGTGGGCGTGGGAGTCGGTGTAGGAGTTGGGGGCGGCTCAGTGTTCTTGCAGAGCTGCTTAAACGTTCGGAAATTTTTTTTAGCCTTTTTTGTATCTTTTTTGGCTTTCTTTAGCTTACTGATCTTTTTACGATAGACATCTTTCCAAAAATCAACATCAATTCCACCAGATTTTCCAGGTACGATCTTCCCAGGGAAAAATTTCCCTTCTTTTTTATAGCATCCTAAAGGCTTGTTTTTAGTTGTCTGCGTTGTCCAGAATGCACTCTGATTACTTTCGTTGATAATGATATCGATAAAATACTTCGCCTCAGCCTTAGGGCTGAACACCAAAACAACAATCAGAGATAACAAAACCGCTATTATCTGCCGCACCCCAAACACCAGGTAGATTAATTCAGCCTAGTCATGGCAAATAGGGGACCAAGTATTTTATGTAATAGTTTCAGACCCCTATAATTGATTCCACCAACTTATATCCCGCATGTTTCCGTTTGGGATGATAAGTTTGCATATCCTTAGTTATTCATGAATTCAACTACTTGGCCTGATATTCCTAATCCAACCTAACTGGCTGAATCAAAACGGTTCGAAACGCAGATATACATATGTAGGGAGTGGAGCGGTTTTAAATTTTGTTTTGTTATCTTCATGTTCAAAAAAATTAGCCTTTCGAGCAGCCTCTGCCTAATCCTAACTATCATGACCAACTATGCGTACGGTCAGGAATTCAAAAACGTCGTCTATCAAAGTATTGGGTGCACCACGACACCTACCAATACGATTGATGATACATCCGCTAGCCAAGCCTGTTTATCAGCTTTGCTGGAGTCATATTATTTATGTGAGGCAAATGGTGGCACTCCTGTTCCAGGACCTGAGATACCTAAAATATCGGTTAGTAAATATCAGGACGGCCAATATTCTGTGTGCTGCAGATGGGGGATTGGGTGTGTTTTTAGGTATGAATCACTATCTCAGCACTGAGGTAAACTAAGCCGGAATAAAAAGGCTAAACTACCATTAACGAAGGGGCCCTAAAATAGTTCAATGGTTCTAATCAACATCCTCCAATCAAAATCAAAACTGGTATTAATTTTAGCAGCCCTTATTTTATTTGGGGAAATCCAATCTAGCGATGCACAAGAGAATCAGAATAAAGTTATTTACCATGAGTACTGCCACCCGGCTGATGACATATCCCGCCATAGTCATCCAGCTGAAATGGCCTGTATAGTCACTTGGCATATATTAGATTGGAAGTGCGAGGAGATGAAGGGTGAGACAGTACCGGGTCCCGATGCTCCAATCTTAACATTAAAAACCCAAACGGGAGATAAAGAGAAGCTCGCGTGGTGTTGCAAATGGAGCATAGGGTGTGTGATTTCTTAAAACTACTCACTTGGTGTCAAAACTTCCTGACCGCCATCAAATTTTTGTCGCCTAATCTCCCGAAAACCTTACCCATTTTAAATCAATCCTAAAGTAATCAACAACTTAAGCCGACTCTATAATTGGCTCGAGTGATGCATAGATTACCTTCAAAGGTTAATCGGTTTTACGGAGAGGATTCGGTTATGAAAAAAGCCCGCAACATCACCAAAGATGAAGCTTTTGAGATTATTGAATTATCAACCGAGTCTGTAGAAAATTTGACCAAGGCCTTTAATCTGATCGCAAAAGCCTGCGCAGATGAAACCGCCCAGCAGACAGCCCTTGCTATCTTGAACGACGATCACGTCGCTCCTACTTTTCATTAGCATTTATTTGACGTCGATCGCTAGCACGATACCGGAGCCATCGTCGTTCGACATGCCTGTTAGGACTGTCTCTCGACCATCAAAATGAAGACGAGTATCTAGAACATTCAGCCCAGTAGAATCGCGCCATTTTAACCAGAGGCATACTTTCTGATCTGATTTGTAAACAGGCCTAAAATAAACTGTATGCCCTTCGGCTAACTCAAGACTGTCTTTCTCGTTTATAACGACTTCTTTTTTTTGATCTGCGATTAAGGTCAGAGAGTCATAACGAAGACGTCTAAGCTTATCTTTTATATCCGCCAACTCAGACGAAGCCACTACTTCTCGGTCGAGGCTCGAACCCTCGCTCCGCTCTGCTTTAATCGCCCTAATAGAAACTGTAACTGTATCCGCGAAACAGACTCCTGCACTCAAAATGAGAGTGCTAACGGTGAAAAACTTTAAAAGGTTTATGCCACTCGGATAAGACGCCATACTAACGAGCAGAATCAACTATTCCTGGCTGAAGCGAAAGAGCTTTTGATGCTGTTCTAGCCTCATCTCTTTTAACCCAGATAACAGTGGAGCCCTGGCTAGGGTCCTGGATAAAGCTTACTTTTCCATCGCTCTTCATCCAATCAACCTCAAATGGAATCTGAGTATCCATTCTCTTAAGAAGTCTGACCTGTCGCTGATTTCTGAATGCCTCGCGGTTATCAACCTTAGAGCGCGAGCCACCCCCTTTGGCAGTTGAAAAGCTCACCAAATCAACGGGCGGTTGCTCTGAAACAATTCGATTACTAGAAAATTGAGCGCCACCGATTACACTGGAATTTCTTATATCTCCAGGCTTAAAAGCAAAAAACGCTATCGTAGCAGTGGCTACTCCAACTGCCATTCCGCCAAATAAAGCGGGGCTAAAGACCTCTCTCATCCAAGACCCGAGGCTAGTTCTCTCTTCATGAGCTACAGGGCGGTCACCTAAGTAAACAGCGGCTCTCTCCTCCTCATCAATCCTTCTCTCAATACGACTCCACAGATCGACGGGCTTAGCATTTAAACCGCTCTCCTCTCTTAGAGATCTTACCTTTAGAGAAACCGAACTCATTTCATCTTTAAAATTACGACACTCTGAACTAACTGCTACCAAAACGGATCCTAACAAACGCTCCAATAGAAAACCCTCACCATCGGCAGTCTTTATGAGAAGTTTTTCGATCGAAGCAGGCAATTTATTTTTTTGATCCATTTTAGCTCTCAATTTTCAAACTCTTTTAACGCTCGTTGAAGATACTTTTTTGCATAATGTATTCTACTCATCACCGTCCCTTGAGACACACCCAAAGAATCAGCGATCTCTGCATAACTCAAACCATCAACCTCTCTAAGCATTATGACCGCTCGGTGCTCCTCTGAGAGTCCTGCCATTGCTTCATCGAGAGAGGCAGCCAGCTCTCGACGATGAGCAGTTTCCTCAGGGTTACCATCTCGGGCCACTCCCTCAACCGGACGGGGCTCATCCTCACCCCCAGTGGGTCTAACCTCTGCCACAACACCGTTACGACGGGTGTCGCGCCGTTGGAAATCAATCGCCATGTTGTAGGCAACTCGATATATCCACGTATAGAAAGACGACTCTCCTCGAAAATTCTTCAAAGAAAGATAGGCTTTTACAAAAGATTCTTGAACTATGTCCTCAGCGTCCTCACGGCTCTTAACCATGCTAAGTACCAGAGAGAACACGCGATTTTGGTATTTTTCGACTAAAATTCTATAAGCATCCCTATCGCCTTGGGCTGCTCTTTCTACCAAGGCTCGCTCTGCCGCAGACTCATCCTGCCCACTCTCCTTGGTGGTTCCCAGAGCTCCTTTTAAACTTGATGCTACTTCTCTCTTCAAAATACTCCCCGTTATGGCCCTTTAGTACCCTATTAATGGGCTTCTTGCCAGTTTTTGCCGGTGCCAATACCCACTTTTAAAGGCACCTTTAATTGGACTACACCCTCCATCTTCTCACGGACAAGCTCTTTTATTTTATCAACTGCCTGCTCAGGCACCTCAAACACCAACTCATCATGCACCTGCAAGATAAGTCTCGCCCCAGTATCTTTCAAGGCGGCATCAAGTCTGAGCATGGCCAATTTTATGATATCCGCAGCAGTTCCTTGAAGCGGCGCATTCAGAGCTGCCCTAATAACGAACTCTTTATCTCTTCCTGTGGTGTCAATATCAGCTACGTTTCGTTTGCGCCCAAAGAGTGTTGAAACATAACCCTTCTCTTGCATATCCAACTCTAGAGAGTCGAAATACTTTTGAACTTTCGGATACTGATTAAAATAATTTTGGATGTAAGCTTTTGCAGTGGACATTGGGATCTCCAACTCCTTAGAGAGACGGAAAGGTCCCATGCCGTATACAATTCCAAAATTGATTGTCTTACCGATTCGACGGTCCTCTGCTGAAACCGGGAATCCAGGCATTAAGCCTAATATTTCACGGGCAGTTCGAGTATGAATATCTACATCTTCTATGAAAGTCTGAATAAGATTCTCATCGCCACTAAGATGCGCCAGTAGCCGCAATTCAATCTGAGAATAATCTGCTGTGAGTATAACATTCCCCGGCTCAGGGATAAAAGCAGCACGAATACTTGCACCTTCTTCAGTGCGAATTGGGATATTCTGCAAATTAGGATCGGAACTAGATAGCCGGCCAGTGCCAGTCACAGTCTGATTAAATCTACTGTGTAATCTGTGGGTGATTGGAGATATCAAAGTCGGCAGCACATCAACATAGGTGCTCTTTAATTTATACAACGAGCGATATCTAAGCACCAAAGATGGAAACGGATGAGAATCGGCAAGCTGCTCAAGAACAGATTGATTTGTAGATGTCTTTCCAGTCTTAGTTTTTTTTAGACCTTTGGATTGAATTCCCAACTTATCAAACATGATAGCCGAGAGTTGCTGAGTCGAATTTATGTTGAACTCGCCTCCCGCCATCTCGTAGAGCTTTGCTTCAAGCACTGTTAATTGAGTCTCAAAATCCTTTGATATTTTTAACAAGAGATCAGTATCTATTTTAACACCGGTTCTCTCTAGTTTAGCCAATACACCCACTAGAGGCATTTCGATATCATGAAAGACCTGCTCAAGAGATCTCTCCTTTAAAAGGGGGTGTAGCTTTTCTATAAGGAGCCAAGCCATGTGGGCATCTTCGGCTGAATATCGAGTAGCAGATGTGATATCTACATGCGAGAAATCAACTTTATCGACGGTAACTTCGTCATACTCAATTACGGATCTACCAAGAAAATCGCGCGTCAATGCTCCCAAGCTATGACTTCTCCTGTCAGGGCTAAGGAGATAAGCCGCCACCATGGTATCAAAATAAATGTTCGATATTTCTATCTTATTATTGGCCAAAACCTGAATGTCATACTTCATGTTTTGACCGGATTTTAGGGCATTACCCGCAAAGATAGGCCCCAGATCTCGCCTAACATCATCTAGCGATATCTGCTCTTTGCCCGCGGAGACATCCAGGTGAGCAATCGGCAAATAATAAGCCTCTTCGGCATTCCAACAAAAAGCAAGGCCAACTAACTTTGAATCGAATAGATCTAAAGAGGTCGTTTCGGTATCGAAAACGAAATGACCAACCCCCTTCAATTTTGAGATAAAATTGGGGAAATCTTCTTTATATACAGTGATGTAATTTTCACGCGTTTCGATTGTTTTCTTGGCCGTTGATGGTGAGGCCGGCTTAAAATCTTTAAGCAGAGATGCAAATTCAAATTTAGAGGCGATATCGGACAACACCTGTGCGTTGGGTTCATTTCGCACAACTACCGAAAAAAGATCTGAGTCAGAAATATTGGCGAGATCCTGTCCTGAGCCATTTAACTCAAAATTAAGTGGCATCTCACAGTCGATTTGAACCAGCTTCTTACTCAACTTTAATATCTCTGGGTCAGCTTCTAATGTATCAGCTAACTTCTCTCGTCCTCGGATACTCTTATTCTCGCGAATCTGACCCACAGAGGTCAAAATATTTTCAGTATCTCCATATAACTCAATCAATTGAGTAGCGGTTTTTGGCCCAACTCCCTTCACTCCTGGCACGTTATCTGAGCTATCGCCCATAAGAGCTAGGACTTCGACTACCTTCTCAGGCGGGACGCCGAATTTTTCTTTTACCTGATCTCTACCAATCCATAGATCTTTCATGGCGTCATAAATGGTAACTTTGTCTGACACCAACTGCATCAGGTCTTTGTCTCCTGAGATGATTACAGTTTCAATGCCCGCGTTTCCTAGCCGACGAGCTAAGGTTCCGATAACGTCATCAGCCTCAAAGCCTGGCTGCTCAATCACCTTCAGACCAAACGCACGAGATATATCCCTAAAGTACGGCATCTGCTGAGCCAGCTCAGTAGGACACTCAGCGCGGTTTGCCTTGTACTCTTTGTACATCTCATGTCGAAATGTTGGCTGTCCTGTATCAAATACCATTACCATGTGTTCAGAGTCTGCTTGGGCTAGCAGTTTAATGATCATCCTAAAGAAGCCGTAGAGGGCGTTGGTTGGAAACCCATCTTTCGTAGATAACGGTGCTACAGCGTAGAAGGCGCGAAATATATATCCGGAACCATCGATTAGAAAAACTTTGCTCATCAGAACTCGAGGAAGTATCAATATTTTATAACCGCCAGGCCGACCTATTATTCGGTGGCTCAATTTGAAAGAGTATAGTGCAGGAGCTAACTAAAATAAAAGGGACATCCACTATAACAAGCAGCCATTAAACAGGTGATATTATAGGAACAATAATCGCCCATGGATGCGACTATGAGGTTACTCAACATTAGTGGAGAGATTTAATCCCAACTCAGCGTTGAGATGCTCTCTGAGACGAGTTCTGACTCCTCGAGGCATAAGAGGACGGTTAAGGGCTCTGGCTAATTCGATAACTAACTTCATGTCTTCAAGGGACTCAGTGCAACGCTCGCACTGCTTGATATGATCGGCGACTCGCTCCTCAGTTGACTGCAGAAGTTCGCCGTCTATGAAATCGGACATAAGGGTATCAGTATCGCGGCAGGATATCGCTGGCTTTTCTAGAATCTTGATCTCTTTCTCTCTTCCGTTCTTCATAAATTCGCTCAGATAATTAAGTTCCGCGAACCTTCCCTACAAACCGCCGTTATAAACCAGAAGCCTACCTGCCTAATTGGGCACTCATTGGCTCCTCTTCTTTGATTCATCTCGTTACAAAAAGGTGCAAAATTTTTTACATTTCTTTTACAAACTCTCAGAGACCGCGATATATCCGAAATGATTGAGGATTTTATAGGCTAGTGAAGAGAATTCTCCCTTTTATTAATTGGTATTAGTCTAAAAATAGTTTACGCGGCGTGTCCGCTGCACCAAGTGCTAAGATCGAAGCTTTATCAAGGCTCTCCCTTCAGAATCCTTATAAATAATAATCAGATCATCAGATGGGTGCCCCTCAAGCCGTTCAACCAGGGATTTTGATTCCAAGATTACAAACCTGAGCCCCTTTATATCTTTCAGAGCTTGGACACTAGACGCCTCAGGAAAGTCCCTCAACTTGTAACCAAGGTCTTTATGGAATCTGGGATTAACACCACTGTATCCATTTACGATGGACTTATTGCTTTGCCTTAACCTCAGCATAGCCCCCAGATGATGATAAGCATAATTATGCTCATTGTGCGAGAAATGGGGGAAGGGGAGAGAAATTACAGCACCCTCGCCTTTAATCTCTGACAATTTAAAATATACAGAATCCCTCGAAATTTGCTCTACTTCCATGGTGGGGATGGGATTGTTTGATAACGCCAGATACATCGAAAAAGTCATTAACATTGAGGAAACTAGCCGAGATACCCAAATATTCAGCCTTGATCTGGTTAACCGCCAAACCAAAAATCCGGCTATTAAAGAAAAGCCTAAATAAGCTACGGTCAAGAAGCGAAAAGCTCCTCGAAGAGCACTAAAGCCAGGTATCAACTTGTATAAAATAACGAAAAGAGCGGGATTAAATAGATTAGGACCAACACTACCTATGCGCCCCAAAGATAAAAACACTGAAGTTACGATGATGAACAGAAGAAGCCAAATATGGAACTGTATTTGCTGTTTGCTACGCCAAGATTTGAAAAGAGTAACTAGGGTAAGCAGCCAGAAAA
>CAZWGK010000001.1:16221-25943 GCA_964633685.1 uncultured Bdellovibrionales bacterium
CTTGGTTGGTAATCCTAACCAATTTGTTACGTAATCAACCCGAAGCCCCTCTATATCTCTTAATTTACGCGTCCCCTCAATCAGAGAGACTTCATAATATGGATAGCCAAAAATTCCAAGAAGAAGAATCCAGGGGCTGTTGAGAAGGCATATCCTGATCAATTCAAAAACAGAAAGCGATCTGCGAATTAAAGCGAGAGCGAATATTACTCCCACCAATAATATACAAAAATAAGCATAGTACACCGAACAAAAAAATGCGCCGACAATTACTCCACCTATTGAGGCGCCCCATGGCAAATCTTTGTCTTTTATATAACGTAACGAAGAGTAGATTGCTGCCGGCATAAAGAAAGCAAATTGGAGTTGCGGGTGAGCAAAATCGTTGTTTAGCAGTGGACAGAACATAAATAAAATTGCGGATACCAAGCTTGCATTAATATGCCCCGTCAGCCACCGCATGCAGATAAAGGTAACAACACCATTAGCACCAACGGCAAGAAGAATTGGGAGATTAAATGCTAATACCTCACTGCCTGAGCACCACCTGATAAAAGCCCCGAGCATAGCGGGCAAAAGATAATTATCACTGAATGCTAGAGTCTTGGTCGCTGGGAAAAAGAAAGGCAGATCGTAAAAGCTTGTCCAAATATACCTGGGGATTACACTAACCAACCAGAGATAAATCATCGCATCGCTCTCCCCCACATAGCGATCGACAAAAGCCCATCTCAACTCTGGATTAACAAATACAAAGAGTGTCGAGAAAATTATGGAGACAATAATGAATATGCCTAGTTTCTTAAATAGCATTGCCTGCCAGGTTAGCAGTCACGATAAATCACGGCAATTATTTTGTGCTGCAAAACAAGCAGACCTTCAAATATCAAAGAGCTTTTGCCAGCACCATCGAGATCGCCGAATGAGGATCAAGGACTCAAATCATACTAGCTTCATAAAGATATGCTTATCTAGTCTAGATCTCTCGCAAGACTACTCTTGGCCTATAAGCCTTAGGCAGAAATAGTGACAATCGCCAAAAACTCACATATGAAAATTAAAAACATGTGATGAGAATTTTGTCTGAAATAAGTTTTTGAAAGTTTTATGATTTTTAGAAAATAAAGCACTGATATGCGAAAACATTGTGTAACCCCTTGAAGAGAGAGCATCTCTCCAAGGGGTTTCGATTAAGCTCGACCGTTGCGGAGACGGTTGTTCATGCCAGAGCGAGCTGACCTAGCACCGGCACTATCTCTCCTGTCCTCGCACAGTCTGATCTCCTGATCAGTCGCACGACCGGGCATCACGCGAGGGGTACGCTTCTGCTGGGGTTCCGTGGGCCCTTCGCAGATCACGCAAACTCGCCGACCCGCATCTTCCCTGGTATTCAAGTTTTCTTGACACCGAGCGCACCAACGAATGTTGGGATTCTGATTCTTCGCCATGATTTCCTTTCTGCCTTTTGAGCAAACGGCGAACGTCTTTGGTTCTGCGACAAATATGTAAAGAATAACCCTGGGGTTAACCTTTGGCACATCAGCGCATTAAGGAGCGAAACTGCCTACAACGACCCCTTGATACGCTAATTAAATTTCCTCTACCCGTTAAATACCCCGCAATATTAACGAATTCCCAGATCTGACTCAAACCCCACCACCCCGAGGTGTCAGAGACTTCGTGGTGACTTCCAACCGTCGAGAGCGCAGGTGGGGCTACCACGAAGTCTCTGACACTTCGGGGTACGGTTGGGGCAAGAAAAAGGGGGCCGTGGGGCCCCCTTTATGTAGACTATGTCGAGTAAATACTAGTATTTACCTTTGAATACCCGACCGTCTTTACGGAGGAACTTCTTATTCTTAGTTGTTTCAACAAGAGGAAGAGCCTCTTCGAGAGTAATATTCAGAGTGGCATCTGAACCAGTCTTAATCTCGATATCCTTTTTGAAAGGCGGACCGTATTTCTGCCAGGCGATAACGGTATATTTACCGATTGGAATTCCACCAATCTTAAAGTCACCTTCTTTGTCAGTCAACGCGTAGTATGGATTCTGAAGTACAAGGATGTCACCGATCATCTTCGGGTGAATATCGCACAACACTTTTACAGAACCCAACTTCTCCATCTTTACAGTATAACCCACGGGGTCCTTTTTGTAGTGACCAGTATCAAACTGAGCTGGCACCGATCTGGAGAATGCGTTATGGAACACAGTGTCGTTGTTCGGAAAGTCTACCGCTGTACCCACAAGAATCGGCAACACTCTCGGCTTAAAGACCATGTTGTCGGAAGCCATCGCGGCGTGCTGTGTTGGCGCTGTATAAGTCTTACCTTCTACCTTATCGATAAACACCACCGAGTCCGACTGATCCTGTACAGGATTACCGTCAGCACCCCTAATCACCACGTTACCTGAAACAGAGCCTGTCTCGGCCAAAGCTAGTCCTGCTGAAAGCAGGGTTGCTGTTGCTATTAAGATTATTTTTTTCATTTCACACCTTCTTAAAAAAATTATTGAGTCTAGAAATTTCGGTCGGGGGCAACGCCCCCGACCGAACGATCGACCCTAGAACTTAACCACGACTTGAGCACCATAGAAGTCCCTCTCCTCGTCAACACCGGCGATAGAGGCTCCTTCAATTAGGTCAAAATCATCCTTATGGTATTCAGCCTTAACAATTATGTTAGCGGCGATTACATATCCGAGACCGATTTGATACCTAGTTAGAGACTTAACGCCAAAGCCATACTCCTGGCCGTTGCCGTAATCCCAAGCCTGAGTCCAATACCCTTCAGTATCATCAAATGTTCCGAAGGTGCTGAGTCTTGCCACTACGTAGATATTGCTGCAAAGGTAGTAGAGAGGCTCTACTGTCCAGTACATAATATCTCTGTCTAGAGCGTTGTTTTCATCATCCTGGAAAACTTGACCCCAAGTTACCCAGAAGCTTGATGAGTCGTCCCACTTATATTTCGCAGCCAACTCATACATGTGAGCAGAAACTGTTGGGGATGCAAAGTTAACTGGAGCAACTAAGATACCACCGTACCAGTTGCTGGAGACATCAACATCGCCAGTGTACATATAGCTTGCACTGAAATAAGAGTGCTTGGTGGGCTGATATGTAACCTTAGCATTAAGCTGCTTGCCTACATCGTTGTCTTGGCTTCGGGCATAGTTGCCGTTGAAGATACCGAACATGTAGTTCACTTCACTCTCTTCGGTTGCACCGTAAAACAACAAGCCTTCACTTCGACCCCATGGCCAGTTGGCAGAGTAATCTATTAAAGGATTATCAAACTTATCTTGCTTAATATACTCTTCGCCGAATGGAGCATCGATACGTCCAATCTTCAAGCGAAGGGCACCTTCCCATAGCTCCATAAAGGAGAGAGGATCTCTAAACACCACGTAAGTCTCTTGCGGAAGCACACGATCGGCTTTTCCAGGGAGGTTACGCCAAAGTGATGAACCGCCTAGCTCAAGCTCGTAGAAGAAAGTGATCGTTTCAGCAAGGTCGGCTTCAATAAAGAGAGTGCCTTCTTGGAACTCAAAACTTCCGTTAGGATCAGCACCATCATCACTAGTGCGGGCATATCCTACTGCAGCATTACCGGTAATCTCAATTCTCTTGAACCAGTCCTTACCGATAAAATCATGCGCACCTTCAACTTCCACCTCCTGATAGTCCCAGCTTACATCCTGGGCAACCGAAGAAATCGGCGCGAAAGCTGCGACGAATGCTAAGCTTGCAATGCTAAGCACGCTTTTATTGTTCATACACATTCCTGTTCCATAACTAACGTAACTAACACCTGCCTCATGCAACAAATAGTTGCGGAGAGGCTGTCAAAATATCATACGATTTGAAGATGCTGGCAATTGGTTTTTTATCTCACAAAAGTTGACGTCAAACCGCGTTTTAGTGAATTTATCTCACTCCAAACAACACCGAATATTCCCAGCTGAATTCTCTCATCTCGTTGGTGATGACTTTATTTTCCTCTGGTCTAATTTCAGGATGAGAGATGTGACCTCCCCGATAACCTGCATTTCCAGCCATGGCCATCGCTACAAATCCAGTCAGAAAAGGAATAATTATGAACTTAATGTTTCTTGCAAAATCCTTCCTCTTAAAGAGAAGAAGGAAGAACACCAATGCTATGGCACCATTCGCCCACAACATATAACAAGCCTGCTCTGCGATCTCCTCATGCTTACCTATGTACTCAGCATATTCTTTTAATAAATCTGGATGAAAATTTTCAAGTCCGTATATTTTCAAAATTAACTCTTCTGCCTCTCGCCCTGTGAAGTACACCGGTATATCTGACAATCCCGAAAAGACCTGCATAACGAGCGCCAAGATTACTGCGCCATCTTTTTTAAATACGAAGCCGTAAGCGATCGCAATTAAAGATAAAAGTAGAAGAAATATAGGAAAGTGATTAGAGGCTAGGTGAATTTCGGTTAGTACAGTTTCCATTTTCTACCTGATTAAATCCCTTTTAAAATTCGACCTTTTCTTTGCGGTCTATGGGAAATTTACTTATAACTGATTCAAAGCACTGGGGGCGGCTACCTAGAATTTCTCCTGGCAACCGCCCCCAATTTATCTAAATCTCTTTCAAGATATTAGAAAGTTACGACAACCAAGGCGCCGTAGAAGGCTCTTGTATCGTCTAAGCCAGCGTTAGCACCATCGATTTGCTCGAAATCATCATGGTGGTACTCAAGCTTAGCAAGAACGTTTGGCTTGATGTAGTAACCAAGACCAAGTTGGTATCTCTCAACTGACTCAAGAGTAAAGCCATAAGCATTACCGTTGGAGTAGTTGTGAGCTTCGAAGAGGTAACCCTCATCATTATCCCAAGTTCCGATCGCGCTGTAACGGAATGCTACATAGAGATCGTCGTTGATGAAGTACTGAGGAGTAATCGCCCAGTATGTTAGGTCTCTGTCGAAGGAGTTAACAGCATCATCAACTTCTGACATACCGTAGTAAGCAGCGATGTTGGATTTGCCGTCAAAGTTCCACTTCACGTCAACTTGATATGTTGTGGAATCAACTTCTTTGGATGGGCTTCCGCCTACTGGGAACGGATGTGTTCCAGAGAACTCGAAAGCAACTACGTTAGCAGAGCCAGTCATGAAGGAACCGCTGACGTATAGATCGTCAGTGATGTTTCCGTACAACTTAGCGTTGATGGTCTTGTTAACATCGTTATCTTGGCTGCGGCTGTTGTTACCGTTAGTCAAAGCAGCTACCCAACCGATATCGGAGAACTTGCCTGAAAACTCAGCGCCTTCAGAACGTCCGTATGGCCAGCTAACTGTGAAGTCTACGAAAGGATTGGTGTTAGCATCCTGAATTAAGTACTCCTCACCGAAGTTATAATCGAAACGACCGATCTTAACATCGAAGCTATCATCGCCCATTACGTTACGCATAGTAACATAGGTCTCATTTGGACGTGTTGTATCTTTTGGAGATTGAGCAAAGCGTACGCCCTCAAGCTCGTAAAAGAAGGAGATATCATCAGATAGATCTGCTTCTAAGAACAGGTTTACCTGATTTACTTCAAAGCTACCATTTGGCTCTGCAGCTTTGTTTTGTGAATCGTTAGTACGAGTATAACCAACAGCACCGAAACCGCTTAGGTTAATGCGTTGATACCACTCTCTGCCGATGTAATCGATCTCTGTAGCACCAGCATTTGCGTTTGCAGCTCCAGCATCAGCATTTGCAATCACTGGGATACCAGCAACAGCAAGGGCTAAGAGGAACTGAGAAGTTTTTTTGTTCATTTTTACATTCTCCACTTAAAGCACCATATTTACGAAGCAAGCGAGCTAGGCCTATCTCCAAAAAATTTTGTCGACGAGCTCACTCACTTTCGGATAGCGCACTAACTCAGGAAACATCCTGATTTAGAGACACTGTCCGCCTATTACCATGTAAACGATGAGGGTTAACAGGTATTATTTTCGGCAAAAAAACTCTGCTCGAATATAACAGACCCTTTACCCCCTTGAGTGCGCTTAAATTCGAGAGGGGGTATCGCCATTTTTGAAAACAATGTTTGTATTTGTCGCCTTTAATTTTTAAATTCCAAATTTTTAGGATGGGCATGGGCGATTAGAGTCGACTTCCCAAACACCCTCCCCTAAGACCCCGTAACAATTAAGAGATCATTTGCGGCGTCTTTTCTTAGTCTGCCTAATCATTTTTATTAAAAACCCTTAAGAGATTTCAGAAAAGAGCCGAATCTTCCTGCTGGGGGATGTATCTAAAATCTCTCAAATAGTTTAAGGGGTCGAAATGCTTAAGGGATACGCAAAAAAACTAAACAATCTCAACTTGGGCAGGAAATTTCTTCTGACCTTTAGTGCCATTGTGATTATTCTTCTCTCCGTCACCCTGGGGGTTGTGGAGTTCTATACAAAAGCCGCTGTTATCGACAAAGTTGAGAAGGATCTATCCAAAGCTCAATACGTTCTTGAAACTTTCAATTCCAATCAAATAGATAATTTATTTTTGATAGCGCGCGCCGTAGCGGATGCTGCAGTTATGAAGTCCCTAATGGGCGTGGAGGGCATCGACCACCCAACGATGTTGGAAACCCTAGTCGGTCTGTCGGAAACAATTACTAGCGACCACTTAGGCGTAACCGATATGGATGGGGATCTGCTTGCTCGTACAGACAAACCAGAGGAGACAGATGTAAGCTACGCTGAGAGACCAGACGTTGAGTCGGCGCTGGTTGGCGAAGCTATGCCTTTCGTTTGGTCGGAAGCTGATGATGCAGATCTATTCCAAGTCGCTACAGTGCCTGTTCAAATGGAAGACCGCCCTATCGGGGCACTAAGCGTCGGGGTAAAAATTACAAACCAAACCGCCGAGCAATTTCAAAAGATGACAGGCGCAGCAATGGCGGTCATTGCTGATGACAAAGTCAAAGCCTTTTACGGGGTAGATGAAGGGGTTTTTAAAGCAATTCTTGATTCTGGAATCCTAGAAAAGGAGCACTCAGAACCTCTATTGTTTACGGTGAATAAGGAGCGTTACTACGCTGTTGTTAGCAATCTAGACGAAAGCTCTGAGCGTTTTCACTCACTGCTAGTGACATCGCTAGATAAAGCTCTAGCTTTTTACCAAGACATTCAGATGATGATGATCGCCGTGGGTATAATAGGCCTGATATTTGCCAGCTTGCTAACATCGCGGGCATCTAAAGCTCTGATAGTCACTCCTCTCACAAATATCTTGAATGCGACTGAAGAAGTTAGAAAAGGAGACTTCTCTCGTAAAATTCAAGTTAAGAGCACAGATGAAATTGGTACCTTGAGCGCCAACTTTAATCACATGATGGACGATTTAAAGGCCAGCAAAGAGGCGGTAGAGAACTATGCAAAAAATCTCGAAGGAATGGTTAACGAGCGTACCGCCGAGCTAAACTCCGCCAACGGAACTATTAGCGCCATGATCAACAGCTTGGGTCAAGGTTTCATGGTAATTGAAGCAGGTGGTGCCATAAATCCTATCTACTCTAAAGCCTGCGAATACCTCATTGAGTGTATGCCCGCTGGGAAAAAAGTTTGGGATGTTGTTCCACACCCTGGCAAAGAGCCCGAAAAGCTGTGGACAGCTCTATTCATGGAAACACTCCCATTTGAAGATCTAGTCGGACTGTGCCCATCATCTTTCAAACATTCTCAAGATAGGCACGTTACTTTAAACTACAACTGTATCAGAGGCGAAGATGGTTCTATTGAGTCCATAGTCTTGGTAGCAACAGACCGCACAAGCGAGGTTCAAGCTATGCAGGCAGCCGAGCGCGAACGTAACTACGCCAACATGGTGGTAAGAATTTCGAAGAATAAGAAGCAGTTTGCTGTATTTACCAAGCTGTCTAAGGATCTATTGAGCGAAACGCTCTCCGAGAGCCAAAAGGAAAATCCAGACTACGATCTGCTTTTCAGACTCGTTCACACAATCAAGGGTGGCTCAGCTAGCTTCTCAATTATCTCCGTAAAAGATTTAGCTCACTCAACCGAGAGCTATCTCTACGGCTTAAAGAGAAACGAGTGTGAAGACCCTGCCGCTGCTTTGGCTAAGGTGCGTGCCCAGTCAGTGGAAATGGCAGAGGCCTTCGAGCAATTCCTAAGTGAGAATAGAAACTTAATCGGTGCTGATATGGCCGCCGATACAGTCCAAATTCCGTTAGTACGTCTGAAGAAGTTCTCAGAGAAATTGGCAGAACTACCAGAGGGCGCAAGCTGGCAGGCTACTTTTGAAGAAGAGTTTATCATGGAACCTATCAAGAATGGCTTTAGCCACTTCGATGATATGGTCGAGCCAGTTAAAGAGCGGTTGGGTAAAGAAGTTAATCCTATTGGCTTCATCAATGGTGAAATCAAAGTCAAAATTGAATGCTACACCGACCTTATCGGCTCAATGATTCACGCGATAAGAAATGCAGTAGACCACGGACTGGAGAGCCCAGAGGATCGCGAGACTGCGGGCAAACCAAGAGCCGGTAACCTAACCTTTGAATTTATAAAAGAGCGAGTTGAGAGTAGAGATTGGCTCACAGTAAAGTTTTCTGACGACGGTCGAGGAATCAACCCCGAGAAGATCCGCGAAAAGATGATAAAACTCGGTCGTGAACAAGAAGCAAAAGATCTATCAGATGAAGATGTAATTCAGAAAGTCTTTGACGCTGGTTTCAGCACCAAGGATGAGGTTACTGAGACCTCTGGTAGAGGTGTGGGATTAGATGCGATAGCCTTCGAGGCAAGAAAGCTAGGAGGTTTTGCTCGCGTGTTCACACGATTAGGAGAGGGTACATCTCTGGTAGTGAGCATTCCTACCGTAGAGGGCAAGATCCAAATCCGTGAAGCTAAGATGGCAATTTAGTTTGGTAATTAGGGAGAATACTATGAGCGTTGTGGAGAAGGACAAAAAACAAATGAGCGTACTGGTTGTCGATGACTTCCAGACCGTTCGCGAAATGATGAAGGGTTGTTTAAGACAACTCGGCTACCAAGACATCACATTGGCTTGTGATGGCGCTGAGGCAGTTGAGCTGATCAAGAGCAAACAATTCGACCTCATTCTATGTGACTGGCATATGCCAAAAGTGCTGGGAATCGACGTGCTAAGAGCCGTTCGCAAATCCCCAGCAGGGAAAGGCATTCCTTTCATATTAGCCACCTCAGAATCTGAGCAAGGCTGCGTGTTACAAGCTGTGGATGCTGGTGTATCAAACTACATCATCAAACCATTCACTGTAGACACACTCAAAGCTAAGATCGAGAGCGCATTTAAGAAAGCTAAGGCGATGGCGAGCTTACCTGGTTAAGAGTCTAACCTTGTTTAGCGGTGTAATTGATTAAGGAGAGTCTTATGGTAACCGGTAGAGATATGGCTGATATTATTAGAGAGCTGAGAACCTCTCTAAGTGATGTCACCGATAAAATACAGAAAGGGGCAGAGAAGGTTCCACAGATCCAAGATTCGACGGCAAACATGATGCTGGCGATGAAAACACTTCTCGATAGCTACGCGGAGGGTGTCGGAAAAATGTCCACGCTCATAGTCGAAACAAATCACGACGAATCCTCGTTGCGTAAGGCTTGCGAAGATGTTGCTGAGAGCTTATCAACCTCACTTGAGGGTTTCCGCAAAAAGCTTAATCCTCGCCTTCTGAACAAGCGG
>CAZWGK010000001.1:25953-31951 GCA_964633685.1 uncultured Bdellovibrionales bacterium
CAATTGCCACCGAACGTTGGTCAGATTATCGGCGCTGTGATTGAGTATACAGAGCAAAGCACCGTTAAGAACTTAGGTTTTCTTGGCCAACAGGAAGAGCTGCGTGTTCGAAGATCAGACTTAATCGGAAAACTCGACGACCTAGTTCAAAACGCCAAGCCAGAGTCATATCAAGAAGATCTTAAGACATTGATTACTCAGATGCGCGGCGTTGAAAACGACGTAGCTAATCTGCACGTGAGAATGCTTGAGAATCAATCATTCCAAGATCTGACCGGCCAAGCTCTGCAACTTCTTATTTGGTTGGTCAACTCCGTAGAGAACAACCTGAAGAAATTAGCAGACGATGCTGGAATTAAAATACCAGAGGGTTCTGAGAAAGTTCAATCTGAGGTCAAACATGTTGGTAACCAAGCTGACATCGATGCCCTTCTTGATTCTTTAGATTAAAGGAATTTATGACTACCGAGTCTGGAATTAACACCGAAAGCCGTCCACCAATACCTGAAATGAAGGTACTAGTGGTAGACGACTTCCGTACAGCGCGCGAGATGATGCGATACAGCTTGCGCGAGCTGGGATTCCGCGACATTACACTGGCTGCTGATGGCGCAGAGGCAATCGAGCTTATAAAAAATAATAAGTTTGATTTAATAATGTGCGATTGGTTTATGCCAAAAGTCCAAGGAATTGATGTTCTTAGGAACGTGCGCGAAAACCCGATCAATAAAGAAGTAACATTTATATTGGCAACTGCAACTTCTGCTGAGACCTGCATTAAAGAGGCAGCAGAGGCAAAAGTTTCTAATTATATAATGAAGCCATTCACAGTTGATACCCTTAGGGACAAACTGCAAAGAGCTTTGAATATATCTTTCAAGAAGGAGTAGCCCAAATGAATAAAAATATATCAGAGATGATCACAAGCCTGAGGCATACTCTAAATGAGGTAACCAATAAGCTTGCGGACAATACCCAACCTACAGAGATTCAAGAGTCTTCAGCTCAGCTGTTAATAGCCCTGAAGTCCCTCCTGGATCACTACGCTGAAGGTATTACCAAGATGACCACAGTTATTACCGAGACTGCACAGCCCGAAAAGACTCTTCGCAGTCAGGTCGAGCAGCTTGCTGAAGAGCTTGGAGATAACATTAAAGGCTTTAGAACCAAGTTGAATCCTCGCCTTGTTAATAAAGGCGTAGGGCAACTTCCTCCTAATGTCGGTCAGATTATCCGTGCTGTTATCGATTACACAGAGGAGAGCACCCTTAAGAACATTCAGTACCTCGGAACCAAGAGCGAGCTAGATACCGCCAAGGTTAAGGTAACTGATAAACTTGCGGCAATCATGAAGGCAGGCGATGCCTACGCAAAGGTCGACGATGCCAAGGTGCTCATAGCCGAGTACAAAAATCTTCGAGACCAGGCAGCTGCGCTGCATCTGAAGATGCTTGAGAATCAATCATTCCAAGATTTGACTGGGCAAGCTCTGCAACTTCTAATCTGGTTGGTGAACTCAGTTGAGAACAACTTGAAGAGAATTGCAGAAGAGAATCAGCTTAAGGTTCCAGAGAAAAAAGAGGGACCAAAAGAGGTGTTACTCGATTCTCAATCCGCGATTGATGACTTGTTAGGATAACACAGGTCAGACTCTAATAGTCGAGCCTAAGCCACAAACTTGTACCCCACTCCGTGTACGGTCAAGATGTGCTTAGGCTCGATTACGTTTGGTTCCACCTTCTGCCTTAGCTTTGCTATGTGATTATCAACCGTTCGGGTTGTAGGATAAGAATTATAACCCCAAACCTCATCTAACAATTGATCTCTGGTTACAACCTGACCAACTTTTGAAACTAAAAATTTAAGTAATCGGTATTCGCGAGCCGAGAGATCGATGGGCTGCCTATCTCGCTCGGCTTTGTAAGCCTTGAAGTCGATGACGATGTTACTAAACTGGACAGTATCCGAGGTCTGAATTTTCTGCACTCTTCTGAGCAACGCTTTGACCCTAGCTATCAACTCCTTCATTCCGAATGGCTTCGCTAAATAGTCGTCAGCGCCGAGCTCTAGTCCTAAAACTTTATCAACTTCCTGGCTTTTTGCTGTGAGCAGAATTATCGGGGCACTATTTCCAGAGTTCCTAACTTCTCGACAAACTTCGAAGCCGTCTTTGAGTGGCATCATGACGTCTAGAATAATTAGATCTGGGGCGTGTTCTTTGATTATTCTAATCCCCTCTTCGCCATCGGCGGCGGAAATTACTTTATACCCCTCAAGCTCTAAATTGAGAGTTAATCCGGAGCGAACTCCTGGCTCATCCTCAACCACTGCAATCGTAAAAACTTGGTTTTGGGTCGGATTATTTTGCGGTGAGTTTTCCATCTTCCTTTCTTAGTTACCCTTTCTAATATTATGGCCAGTTACGGCCAACTAGAATCCTAATTAAATTAGCATGTTAAGGCAGCTTAGCCAAAGTCACCGATCTTTAACCATTTAGCCAGCCCTAAAACTTCCCGTTCTCTACACATCGCAGTATTTTACGGCCTCTAATTTCCAGTTCTGAATATACAGTATCGGGGTAGAAAAATCACCTGATATCTGGGTGGGACTTAAAGCCTCGATAAACAACTGGAAGTCGGGTGAAAACTTTGAATTGATTGAGAAATTTTATGAGTAACGCCGCATTTGCCGTGATTGAATCAGCAGGCAAACAACACACAGTAAAGGTTGGTTCCCGTCTAACCGTAGACAGACTAAACGCAGAAGTAGGTGCCACCATCACCCTCGATAACGTGCTTGTAGCAGGGAACGGAGATGGCTCCGGAGTTAAAGTTGGCTCCCCAAAAGTTGCTGGCGCATCTGTAAAAGCAAAAGTTCTAGCTCATGACCGCGGCGGAAAAGTAATCATATACAAGAAGATTAGACGCACTGGTTACATGAAGAGACAAGGTCACCGTCAGGAGATCACTCACCTCTTAGTAGAGTCAGTTTAATCACGCTGACCCGCTAGTAATTTAATTTTAGAAGGATTCAAACATGGCACATAAGAAAGCGGCTGGAAGTACCAAGAACGGCAGAGATAGCAACAGTCAAAGATTGGGCATCAAAATATTCGGTGGCGAGCTTGTGAGAGCTGGCAATATCATTGTTCGCCAAAGAGGAACAAAGATTCATCCTGGAAAGAATGTAGGAATCGGCAAAGACGATACCTTGTTCGCTCTAGCTGATGGAATCGTTGAGTTCAGAAAGAGCCTACGCAACACAGTTAGCGTAGTGCCAGTTGAGTAATCAACTTATCACCGATAAAGTCTAAGCCAGGCGTGGCCCTAGACTACTAAAACAAAGCCCCCTCCCAATGGGGGCTTTGTTTTTATAAAAGAACAAAAACGCGAAAAGAAATCTTATGAAATTTGTCGACGAAGCAAAAATAGAGGTGCGGGCTGGCAAAGGCGGTGCTGGATCGGTCCATTTTCGTCGAGCTAAATTCATTCCCGAAGGTGGACCAGACGGCGGAAACGGCGGTGCAGGCGGATCTGTAATATTGATTGCGGATCGAAACGTTCACACCCTACTGGATTTTCATTTCCAACCAATATGGGAAGCCTCGGATGGTGAAAAAGGAGCAGGCGCCGGCAAAGATGGCAAAAGCGGCGAGGATCTAACTATCAAGCTCCCCATCGGCACTCAGATATACAAACAGCCCGAAAACCTGATGGTAGCGGATCTTAGGGCAGATCAAGAGACGTTCGTGCTCTGCAAAGGAGGTCGTGGTGGGAAAGGGAATAATTTCTTTAAAACTTCCACAAACCGCGCCCCCAGACATGCCCAACCAGGCGAACCGGGCGAAGAAGGCGAATTTAGGCTCTCCCTGAAATTAGTCGCAGATGTTGGGCTGATTGGATTCCCAAATGCGGGCAAATCAACTCTTATCTCGAGAATATCCTCAGCTCGGCCAAAAATAGCAGACTATCCATTCACTACCCTCTCGCCTAATTTGGGAGTAGCAAAAACAAAGAGCGGCGGAAGCCTCGTGGTCGCAGACATTCCTGGACTAATTCCTGGGGCCCACGAGGGCAAGGGACTAGGTATCCAATTTTTAAAACACATAGAGAGAACGAAGGTTCTAGCTCACCTAATAGATCCATTCCAACGCGACGAGAACGGCGAGGAGATTTCACCTCAACGCAGCTTTGAACTAATAAACATTGAACTAAAGAGCTTCTCTGACTTACTAGCAAAAAAACAACAGGTTGTGGTCATAACAAAGGCTGATGCCTTAGGAGATAGAACAGATATAGAGAAAGTAAAAAAATCATTTGAAGCAGACGGCCATAAGTGCTTCATTATATCTAGCGTTGCTGGCGAGGGACTTGATGATCTTCTGATTTATCTAGAGACTCTCGTTAAGGAAAACTCTTCGCAGAATATTGAAGAGAGCAACGAGTTAGAGGTCTCTGAATCATCTTCATGAAATACGGAATCTTAGGCGGCACATTCAATCCAATACACAATGGCCACCTAACAATTTCTTCTGAAGTAAAATCTCTCTTAAATCTTGATAAGATAATATTTATTCCGGCAAAAGTTCCTCCATTAAAGCCAGGCGCAGCGCTCTTTAGCCCTGAACAGCGAATGCGAATAACAAGAGCAGCAATTAGCTCTATTTCCTATGCCCAAATTTCTGAAGTTGATTTCAAGCGAGAAGGCCCCTCTTACTCCGTCAACACACTAACCGATTTAGCCACTGAATTAAAAACTTCACCGGAAGATCTATTTTTTATTGTCGGAGTCGATGCGTTTCTAGACATTAAAAAATGGTGGCAATTCGAACGACTGTTCGAGCTGGCTAATTTCGTAATAGTAACGAGGCCCGGTTTTGAGAGTAAATTAAGAGAAATTATTACGATTGCTGGAGAGCTGGGGTTCGGTTATAATAAAAACATAGGGGCTGAATTCAAAAGCTCCGAGAAGTTTAAAGGAGTTGCCCATCAACACACAGGGAATACAGATTCCTCCTTCAGCAGCCCAAATACCGAATTTGAGCCTGTTATCTCGCCTTGTAAGAATAGCCCAGAACCCTCTGAAAAGACTGGCGAAAAAAATAAGTGTTCAGAAAATCCTGAGAACTTACGATTCTTTACATCAGAAGGTGTTAATAACACTGGTAGGAGGGAAATTTTGCCTCAGATGATTGATGTCCTTACCAACAAGTCCGGTCTCAACCTCTTCATAATAGAAGTAACTCCTGTAAACGTTTCAAGTTCAGAAATTAGGCGCCGAATTGGCAACAATGAATCAATTTTGGGAATGGTCCCGGATGCAGTACTTCATTTAATTAAGGAGGAGTTAATCGCCTGATGGAAGACAACAAGGAACACAACGAACCTTCGTTTGATGTTGTTTTAAATGTGATCGGAGCTAGCGAAAATGCGAAAGCTAGAAATCCTGTCGCATTAAAGCTCAAAGGATTGAGCGACATTTGTGAATACTTCGTAATTCTTAGTGCCAGATCTGATAGACACGCACAGGGTATTGCGAACAGAGTATTAGGCGAGCTTAACAAGCTAGGCAAAGAGCCAACCTCTATTGAAGGATTTGAAGGCGGCCACTGGATTTTATTAGACTACGGCGATGTTGTTGTGCACGTATTCTATGAGCCAATAAGAGGCAAATACGACCTTGAGAGCCTCTGGGGACAAGCGAAGAGATTTGAATTCGAATTCGAAGAGGATTCCGAAGAAGTAGCGGCTTAATACAATATAATAGCACTGCTTTCTGCACCCTTTTACCTTTGCTCTTTTGAGGACCTCATTCTATAAAGTTTGGTATATTTACAGAAACTTTTTGCCTTGAGGTCTCATGATTACTCGCATCAATAAGTTAATAGTTGGACTGATACTAGTAGTCTCCGTTTCATACCTTTTCTATTTAAATTCTCATACCGTTACAATCAATCTTGGACCAAACTGGTCACTTAGCGCTCCCGGTGCCATTGTTT
>CAZWGK010000001.1:31961-47761 GCA_964633685.1 uncultured Bdellovibrionales bacterium
CCATTTTCGCTCTACTGTTCGGAATCAAATCTTTATGGCGGGAGCGGGGGCTTGAAGAGAGAGAGCGCCGCCGAAATAGGTCTGAAAAATTACTTCTAGACGCTCGCATGGCTCTGGCCGCCGAGGAATGGGATCGGGCCCGAGACTTATGGTCATCGATCGTAAGTCGAGACTCTCAGAATATCGTCGCAAGAATAGAGCTTTCAAAGAGTCTTGAGGGGGCAGGCAAAGCACGCGAAGCTCTGAAAATATTAGACGAAGCCCGGGTGGCGGATCCTGCAAATAGCGAGGTATTGTTCAGAGCAGCCGAGCTCAATCTCTCTATGAGCAACGCAACTGCGGCCCTTGATAACCTGGCCCTGATTATCCAAACTCATCCTAATCTTAGGGCCGCTACTATGGCTCGGGATCTTGCCGAGGGACTGAATAGATTTGAAGATGCCCTCCAGTATCACGAGACGGCTGAAAAGCTGGGCCTCTCTGGCAAAGAATCTGCTGAGGCGAAAACTCGGATTGAATTTAAGAAGCTAGAGATTGAAGGCTCGCAGGATGAAAATAAATTAATCGAGCTCCTTCAGAAGTTTGTTAAGAGAAACTCTTTTTTTGTACCAGGTTTGCACCGCTTAGCGTTACTCGAAGCTGATGCCGGCAACAATGAAGATGCAGCCAAGCACCTTATGACTGCCTCAAAGGTAAGCGGAGACCCCACCTACTGGCAAGAAGCTGCGAAGATTTGGTTAAAAAATGCTCAGCCAAACAAAGCAGTAGCAGCGGCTCGAGCCGGAACTGCTGATGCTAAAGGGACAAATAAGATTAAATCCACTCTAGAGATGATCAAACTCTACTTAAAATTGAACATGCTTGAGGAGGCTAAGGGTGAGCTTGAGGGGTTTGAAGGATTACTAAGCCGAGAAGAGGTGCAAGCCGATAGAGCAATCTCAAGGACTGTTCTAATCCTAAGAGGTCGCCTTCAAAATGCTTTGGGTAACTATCAAGAATCTGCAAGGATTTGGGAGCAGCTTTCTGATTCTAATTTCAAACTTGAGAGAAAGATTATTAAGTTGGACTCAGCACGAAAAGAAATGCCTCCAGCAAGGCTCAGCACTCCATAAAAGCTTAATTGAAGCTTATGAAGAATAAGTTCCCTACCCTGCTCTGCATTCTTGACGGCTTAGGACTGAATCCTAAATCCGAGGGAAACGCCGTCCATGCCGCAAAAAAGCCAACTTTGGATCGGCTCTTTAAAGAGTGTCCAACGACCACACTTCTGACTCACGGCACCCGCGTAGGTCTACCAGAAGGGCATATGGGCAATTCCGAAGTAGGCCATCTGAATATTGGCGCAGGCCGAGTTGTCGAGCAGTGGCTCTACCGAATATCCAGAGACCTGCCTAAAGTAATCGCCGAAACTAAGTTGGAAAATAAAAATACTGTGCATGTAATTGGACTATTTAGCCAAGGCGGCGTGCACAGCGATCTCTCTCACATGAAGATTCTTTGCGAAGCTTTGCTTGCAAAGGGCGCCCCAAAAATCCAACTCCATCTGATATCAGATGGCAGAGACACTTCCCCTAATATTTTTAGAAAAGATTTAGGCGAGCTAGTACCCTTTCTTGAAAAACACCCCGCTATTCAAATTGCATCAGTATCAGGCCGATTTTATGCCATGGACCGCGACAAGCGGTGGGAAAGAACGGAACAGGCCTTTAGAGTGATTGTTAATGGGGCTGGCAACGCAATTGGCAGCTCTCCGGCTGAGATAACCAAGTATATCGAGGCCTCTTATGCAAAAAATATCACCGATGAGTTTATAGAGCCTCGAACTACAAGCGGAACCAAAATACTACCAGATGAAACCATTGTGTTTTTTAACTTTAGAGCTGATCGAATGAGGCAGCTAGTGGGCGCAATCTCTCAAGCTGATTTCACCGAGTTTGATAGAAAAACTTCTGCTCATAAATCAGATAATATCCTCTGCATGACGAGCTACGACGCAAGATTTAAATTAAGAGCCCTATTTGAGGCGACTTCAATAAAAAATCACTTAGGGGAAGCAATTTCTAAAGCTGGCCTCAGCCAACTCCGGACCGCGGAAACAGAGAAGTATCCTCATGTAACCTACTTTCTCAACGGGCTTATTGAAACTCCACTAGCGGGAGAAACAAGAGAAATGGTAGCGAGCCCCAAAGACGTAAAAACCTATGATTTAAAACCTGAAATGAGTGCGCATGGAGTAGAAGAGATAGTAATTAAGGGCCTCAACTCTAATAACTATGATCTTATAGTCGCCAATTTTGCTAATTGCGACATGGTTGGACACACCGGCATTCTTTCGGCAGCGACCAAGGCCGTTGAGGTGGTTGACGGATGCTTAGGGCGGATACTCGAAGTTCTCGCAACAAAAGGGGGTAGGGCGTTGATTATTGCTGACCACGGCAACGCTGAGCAGATGATTGATTATGATTCAGGGTTGCCGCATACCGCACACACTACTTTTCCAGTGCCAGCCATACTAGTCGGATATGACCAATCCACAAAACTCAGAGACGGCGGGGCGCTATGTGATGTCGCTCCGACCGTGCTAAACATGTTAGGACTAACCCAACCGACAGAGATGACTGGGAAGTCACTAATTAGTTAAAACACAACTTAATTTAATCACAAAATATAATTGACCTGTCGCAATTCCTGCGTTTTAGTAGACGAATGAAGCTAGACCTCCGCGACCTTAATTTATGGACCAAAATACTCTCGCTACTCTTGATTGCGGTAGCGGTCGTTCGGGGTCCATTAGGCGAAAGCTTCTGGTTAGATGAAACTCTTACTCTCTGGGCTAACAAAGTAAGTGTTGCGGAGATGATCTCTCGGGTCACCGAAGCTCAGGGGCAGTCTCCTCTTTACTTTTTATTGGTTAGACCACTGATCAAACTAACCGAGTCTGAGTATATACTTAAAGCGAGTTCTACTATCACAACTCTGCTGTATCTCTGGATATTCTTCCTGCTCCTAAGAAGGCGCTTCTCATTTGAGGTCTCTCTGTTTGGCACAGCACTCCTCTTTTCAACTGACCTTACGATAATTTCGGCGTTTTCAATCCGGCCTTATGCACTTGCGATGCTTACCTCGCTGGGCGCCACTTATAGCTTACTAAATTGGCTAGAGCGTCAACGCCAGGTAAAATATTTAACGACTTGGTTTGTCTTAATGGTGGCAACCTTTTACCTGCACTATCTATTTGCACTGCTTGCCATTCCGCATCTGATCCTTATCTTGAATCATCGGTCTGATTTAACCAAAAAAGACTGGGCCTTTTTGGGTATATGTATAGCCTTGGGTATTTTGGCATCGATTCCTGGCCTAAATCAGATACTAAGCCTAAGCTCACGGGTCAGCTCTCTAAGTTTCGCACCAATGCCAACCTTAATAGAGTTTTTTAAAGCAATTCTACCCCCAAGTATTTTAGTATTCTCAACAACAGCTTTTTTAGTAGCAGGATTTTTTTCTCGCTTTGATTTCAATTACAAGTGGCCAGGCTGTAATGCCAAGCTTCTATCTCCGCTCATAGTTGGCTGGCTATTAACACCAATATTCTTCGGCATTCATGCTCATCTAACAGGGCACTCTATGTTCATAGACCGGTGGTTTATGTGGACAACGCCAGCCTTCATATATTTGTTGTGTGCGCTGATTAAAGGCGTCCAAAACCAAAGAGCTGTGCAGATATTTGTCTTAGTGGGAATCGGCTTGATGATCACAAGAGAGGCAGATCGTCGGTGGCAAGTTGAGGATTGGCGACTGGCATCTCAAGAAGTAGCAAGGCAAGAATCACAAAAGGTAGTTTTGTACTCTGGCTTGATAGAATTAGAGAATTCTCAACTTATAGGTGATAAAACCAAGGCTGAGTACCTAGCAGCGCCCCTATTCCATTACGGCGTAAAAAATCGAATCATCCCTGTGGGGCTTAGTCCACTATCAAATAATCTCCAGGAATATTATTTAAAAAATTTGTATCCTGAAATTTCATCAGAGGAAAGTTTTGTCTTCGTAGGTCTCAAAAGAAAAATTCTGACTGACTCCCAAGCGATAAAAATGGAAGATAGCTGGATCCTTGCCTTTTCTGAGTTAGGCTTCGCAAAAGCTGAGAAAATTATAAACTCCCCCCTAAATCAAGTCTTAGTTATTAAATTTTCTCGATAATTTTAGTTCGTAAAATTTCCTTTTTAAGTTGTAGCAAGCGACTCTCTTTGATATTGTTTAGGAGCTCAGTCGTTCTTTTTTAGTTATCATCCGATAACAGTATAAATCAGTAAAAAATACCCGCCCTACCTAATTGAATCTCAGGGTTGAATTAGGAGAGGCGTAGGCACTTCAAGGTTTTATTTACGCTAACTGCTTCGAACGTCTTAAAGCAAGATAAGAAAATCGAGGCAGTTAGCGTAACAGTGCGCTAAGCATGAAAGAGGTTCCATTTCGAACTTGGAGGGAGAATGTCTTACGAGGATTTTTCCGATCACGATGTTCGTGTAGTTCGGGGTAGCAACTCTTCTACTGTGGTTTTCCGCCACGAGAACGAGTCTATCCCGATCGATCTGGCGGTCAACACACTGGAGCGCAGTCAGCTGATCCAGTTCCAGAATGCTGAAGTCACGCTCGTCTGCTACCACATCTCGAAGGACGATCAGAAGGTCAACTATCACCTTCGCTGTGTCGGAAGTCGGTTCGAAGCCCCCATCGGTCTCAGCTCGACGGTCAAGTTGGGGTTTATCCCTGGCGAGAGTCGTGTTGTGATCGACTGGCTCGATACCCCGAAGTCGTCACCCATGGCAGAGGAGCATCAGGTTGCGCTTCTTCTGACTACCCTAGAACAGAAAGTTAGCTCTGTTCGACAGGAGATTCAGAAGGTCAGCCAATCGACACTCGAACTGCCCGTGGATACGGCCCTCGAGAGGCAAACGATCGATGGACACCTGCGCGCGATCACACTCGAGATACAAGAGCTGCAGCATCGCGTGACAGGGCTCATCCAGAGCATTCAGATTCTCAGACGGCTGGCGCTTCGCGGCTGGTAGAAATGACTGGGGAGGATAGGCACTGCTAGGTGATTCGGAAACGGAAGGTGAGACCCAACCTGTTTGGAAAAGTGCCTATCCTCTCTTTATTTGAACCTTCAGGTTTTTCTCTAAAGATCAATTTATTCAGAGATAATATCGCTCTCAGAACACGGAGCACATACGCAAATCATACGGGTGTATATTGTGGTCTCGCATTTGGTTATCTTTTCTGAGGTAGACCCATCTCGATTTCTAACAGTCTCTATCTTTTCATAGGTATTAGTCTCATGACTCGTCTCGGATTGGACTAAAACTTCGATATGGCTGGCTGAATTTCTATAGCGGCACTCTCTCTCCTCTACCCATGGAAAACTCATCTCAGGATTCAAATCCTCATATCCACCACATGAATCATTCTTAAATCCTTCAAAAGAGCATCTGCCCGCAAAATATGCGAATTTCTTGGCGCACCCTTTTTGAAACTCATCAACGTTTATATTTGCATCCGCCTGAACATTTACGGCAGCACTTAGAATAGATAGCGCAGCTATATAACTGTATTTTTTGATCATCTTATTTCTCCTTAAAACCTGTTACCAAAGTTATGGAGGCTAAGAGCTAAGCTGTATAAAAATAGCCATGTATTCGCTGAAAATCAGAAAAATTACTAGCTGTTTCAGCTATATCGCGGTCTCTGAGACGAAAATTTAGCAACTTTGGGGTGGGGGTGGCGATTAGGGTGGTGGAGGGTATGGCGGAATTATGGTCAAAGGATTGTTGGCGGAGGTCTTAGCAGGGGCGGTGGCGGCGATTGCACCAGTAAGGTGCGCCGTATGCGAGAGGGGTAGTGCAATATTATGCTCCAAATGCACACCCCCATTCATAGCCTGGGGAGGAAACAAAATGAGTACCTATCTCTGGCGCTATACCAGAGAGGTAGCGAAAATAATCACCACTGCAAAGTATACTCCTGATCCAACTTTATGTGCAGAGCTTGGACGCATTTTGGGAACGCACGTAAAAATAAACTACCCAACTTGGCCTATTGATCTAGTTATCCCCGTACCCTCCTCCAACTCACGGCTAACAGAACGAGGCCTTTCTCATACTGGGATTATCTCCTTAAGCGTGGCTCGCACCCTACAGCTACCGACTTCATTTCATAAACTTCGATATGCCGGCACCGGGATTCCACAAGTCGGTCTCACCAACAGCGCCCGGTCAGAGAATGTTAAATGCGGCTTTAAAACAGCTCCATCAGGTGTCAAAGGTTTATCAATCCTTCTAATTGACGACGTTGTGACAACGGGTGCTACCATCGAGGCCGCTAAACATGGATTGTATGCCGGTGGAGCTCAAACTGTTTTTGTAGCGACCCTGGCCTCCGTCGAGGACAAAAGTATGACAAATGACCAAATGGTTTAGCTTGTGATATTATCACAGGTATGGTCGCGCATCGAAAAAATCTAAAATTCAAAGAATCTAAAATATGCCCGGTGTGCAATCTGCCATTTGTATGGAGAAAGAAATGGCGCAACACTTGGGATCGGGTAATTTATTGCAGTGATAAATGTCGCAAAATTGGCGATAAGGAGAGTTCAAAAAAATGAAGGGATATTTAATTTTCCCGCATCAGTTACACCCTGTCTCATCGCTTGAAAAGTGTGACCGGTACTATATTTTAGAAGAACCCCTATTTTTCTCCCAGTTTAACTTTCACAAACAGAAGCTAATTTTTCACAGAGCCTCTATGAAGGCTTACGAAGCTCAACTCAAAGAGCAGGGGTTCAAGGTCAGATATATTGAATCATCTCAGCTTAAAGAGTACAGCCGATTACTTGATATCTTAAAAGCCGACAAAATATCAAAACTCTTTTTCATGTCAGTGGATGATGACTGGCTAGAGCGAAAGCTAAAAAAGAACTTGGGGGGATCTATCCCTTTCTCAGAGTTAGCAAACATTAACTTTCTTACCCCCCTTGCTGATATAGAATCTTATAAACCAAAGGGTTCTTTCTTCTATTTTCATGATTTTTATATTTCTCAGAGGAAAAAACTCAATGTGCTAACCACAGCCGGCAAGCCTGTTGGCGGAAAATGGAGCTTCGATGCCGAAAATAGAAGTAAATTACCGCCTGGGACCAAGCTACCCAAGATTAATTGGCCCAAACAGAATAAATTCATAACCGAAGCTATCTCATATGTAAAAAACAATTTTGCTAAAAATCCAGGTGACGGAACAAAGTGTCCGTATCCAACCAGTCGTAGCGAGGCACTTGCATGGGCAGAGAACTTTTTCGAGGAAAGATTTGCTCAGTTTGGTGACTTCGAAGATGCCATTTGCAAAGAAGAGAGCATTCTATTTCACTCCCTTTTTACCCCCATGCTAAATGTGGGTCTTCTTTCGCCAGAAGAAATTCTGAGCATGGCGCTCAAACATAATGCTCCGATCAACTCTCAAGAGGGATTTATTAGACAGATAATAGGTTGGCGCGAATTTATAAGATTAATGTACACAAGGCATGGGCGCACTCAACGAACCAAAAACTTTTTGAACAATAATAGAAAACTTTCCTATAAATTTTATGATGGCTCGACGGGAATTATCCCAGTTGATAATTCAATTAAACGGGTTCTCGATTCAGCTTACTGCCATCACATTGAAAGACTGATGGTCCTCGGCAATTTCATGCTGCTCTGCGACATAGATCCCGATGAGACATATCGGTGGTTCATGGAGCTGTTTATTGACGCTTATGACTGGGTCATGGTGCCGAATGTTTATGGAATGAGCCAGTATGCAGACGGCGGATTGATGACCACCAAACCTTATATCAGTGGCTCAGCATATATTCTAAAGATGAGTGACTTTAAAAAAGGCGATTGGTGCGAAGTGTGGGATAGTCTTTACTGGCGCTTTATCGATAGACACTACGCCCTCATTAAGGGCAATCCACGCATGTCTGTCATGGCAGGAATGCGCGATAAGTTAGACAAAAGCGGCAAGCTGAGCGAGCGGCTCAAAGTCGCCGAACAATTCCTGAGCAGTATTTAATTAAGATTGGGTCTCTACAGCTCGAAGCTCATAAGCTTGCCACCCACCTGCCAAAGACTTATAAATCGCAACCAAATTGGTTAGCAATCTTGTCTGACTTTGAGCTAATGAATCCTCTGATAACAGAGCAGCTTCTTCGGAATCTAGAACAGCAAGAAAATCTACCAGTCCAGCTTGATACTGGGTTCTCGCTAATTTAGCAGCTTTCTGACTCTCAGTTGACGCCTCCTGCAAAAGAACATATCTCTCCCTCTCCTTACCATAACGGACTAGAGAAGTTTCAACATCTTCTAATGCAGTTAATACCGCCTGTTCATAGGCTGCCAAAGCCCCTTCAGAGGCCGCCTGCTTAGATTTAATTCTATTGTATACCCTACCCAAATCGAGCGCTGCCCAGGATATTTGCGGACCGAATGTATAGGTATCTGTGCCAGAATCACCAAGAGCCGAAAACTTAGCAGAGCCAAATCCCAAACTTCCGATAAAAGTTACTCGCGGAAATAAATCACCGACAGCTACCCCAATTTCGGCAGTGGCAGCAGCGAGTCGAGCCTCGGCCGAGCGGATATCAGGTCGTCTTCGCAGCAGTTCTGTTGGGCTATCAATTTTTACGGGCCCCTCATAAAGTGGCAATTTTTGCGGAGCAGATAACTCAGCAATAAGAGCTCCAGGCTGCTCTCCACATAGTGTTGCAATACGGTACATAGCAGCTCGCTCCCCAGCTTCTAATGCTGGAATGGTCGCCTTAGTTGTTTTGTATTGAGTGTTTGCCCGAGCAGTATCAAGCTCTGTTGCTTGGCCAGCTTTAAGCAGAGCAGATGTTATTCGAACTGTCTCTGCTTGATTTTCAGAATTGTGCTTAGCCACCGCTAGCCTTGCCTGCACGCCCCTAAGATCAAAATAATTTCTAGCGATTTCAGAAATAACGATATTTATTATATCTTTTAAATCTTCAGTGCGGGAATCTTCGATTGCTGTTGCCGCCTCAACACTCCTTCTAACTCGACCGTAGATATCTAACTCCCAGGTAGCATCGAATCCAATGTCATAATTTTCGGTTGTTAGATCAAATCCTGGAAATCCAAATGGATTCGAAGCGCTCTGTTTTGTTTTCAATGCACTAGCATTTACGGGAGCAATCGGAGCAAGCTCAAACTGAACTACTCTTCGACCTGCCCTCGCCTCTTTAAGTCTTGAAACAGCCTGATCTATATTTTTATTAGCGGCGACTCCACGTTCAACTAACTTCTCAAGCTGTGTATCGCCAAAAGAACGCCACCAAGAGATTTCAATCTCTCCAACTTCGTTACTGTTTAGATATTTCTCAGGGGTTGCGATTGTAGGTTTTTCAAAATCAGGACCAACTGCACATCCAGCTAAAATAGAGAGCGCCAGATTCGCCGCAAATATTTTTCTTACTCCCAAACTTTTTGCGCTCATAAAAACTTCCTAACTAGTGAATCGCTGCTTTGGATTGGCTTTCGGTCGATATATCAGCCGCTGCCCTATCCTTGGCAATATATAAGTAAATCGATGGCACAACAAAGAGTGTAAATATAGTACCAATAGTCATGCCAGAGACGAGCACTATCCCTATACTGTTCCGAGACCCTGAACCGGCACCAGTCGCTATTATAAGTGGGAAATGTCCTACCACAGTGGCTACAGACGTCATTAAAATAGGTCTTAATCTAGTTACAGAGGCCTGCTTTACTGCATCAATCTTTGAAAACCCCTCCTCTTGGAGTTTGTTAGCAAACTCCACTATTAATATTCCATTTTTCGAAACCAACCCCACCAGGGTAATCAACCCTACCTGCGTATATATATTTATAGTGGTTGCATCTAGAAAGGTAAAAATAAGCGCACCCGATATGGCCAACGGCACTGAGCCAAACAAGATAATAAAAGGATCTCTAAAGCTCTCAAATTGGGCCGCCAAAACTAAAAAGATCAGTATCAGTGCTCCCATCATGGTGAACACTAAAGCAGAGCCCTCTTTTCGTAGTTGCCGACTCTCTCCGGCAAAATCTATGTCATAACCTTTTGGCAAGATCTCTCTGGCTTTTGCCTCCAAAGCAGATAACGCCTGATCAATTGTTACACCGGGAACAGGCACGCCTTGAATTTTTGCGGAATTTAACTGCTGAAATCGATTTAATGTTCGGGGCTCAACGATGTGCTCTATCGAAGCAAAGGTAGAGACTGGTACCAAAGCTCCGCCGCCGATCTCTACATGGTATTCTTGAAGCTGCTCCGGATTAACTCGGGACGCTCTGGCGACTTGAGGAATCACTTTGTAACTGCGACCCTGAATATTAAACCTATTAACGTAGTTACCACCCAATAGCACTCCTAAGTCAGAACCAACATTCTGCATATTGATCCCTAAAGCAGCGACCTTGTCTCGGTCTATCACGACTCGACTCTGCGGCTGATCGTATTTTAAATCAGAAGTCGCAAACATGAATTTACCACTCCCAAAGGCCGCGCCAATAAGCTGATTGGCAAAATCAAATATCTGTATAGGCTCAGCGGTGCTCGAAATAACCATCTCAACTGGAAAGTCACTGCCTCCTGGCAAAGGTGGAGGGGTTGTTATAATCGGTTGAATACCAGCCAAAGAAGATGCCTGCATCCAAACATCGCCCTCTATTTCCATAGCAGTTCGTTTACGCTCACTCCATGGCTTTAAAACAACGCCAGAAAAACCACTTGTAGGGTAAACCAACTGGAAGTTGGCAGCGTATTCAGGCAAGGCACGAAATAACTTTCCTAACTCATCTGCAAACTGAACAGTTTGCTCTATTGAATTATTTGGGGCAGCTCCCATGATACCAAAAACAACTCCAGTATCTTCTTTAGGGGCCAACTCTTTTGCGCTAAACATGTAAAAAGGAACCGCCAGAACAATCATGATAACGGCAAAAGTCGCCATGACAGACCGCCAACCTAGAGTTTTTTCGAGCAACCCTGCATAAAAATTCTTTAATCGCTCAAAGAAATTATCCAAGCCGATCTGGAACCGATTCGGCTGCTCATTTGCTTTTAGGAGCTTAGCAGACATCATCGGAGAAAGAGTTAAAGCCACAAATCCTGAGATAACTACAGCCCCTGCCAAGGTAAAAGCGAATTCCCGAAACAGTGCGCCCGTCAAACCACCCTGAAAACCAATCGGAGCATAGACTGCACCTAGAGTGATGGTCATCGAGATTATGGGTCCCACTAATTCGCGCGATCCCTTTATTGCGGCATCAAACGGTGACAATCGCTCTTCTTTGATGTATCGCTCGACATTTTCAAGCATCACGATAGCATCATCCACAACTAATCCCACCGCTAGAACAACTGCTAGCAGGGTTAGAAGATTCACCGAAAATCCGAAAGCATTCATAAATATAAATGCTCCGATTAAAGAGAGAGGAATAGCAACAACAGGAACTAAGACCGCGCGGATAGAGCCGATAAACAGAAAGATTACTACTATTACGATCAATATCGTCTCTAGAAGAGTATGCACCACTTCATTAATAGCATCAGCGATATATCGCGTGGCATCGTAAGGAATTCCTAACTTAAGCCCGACAGGAAATGCGCGCTCAATTTCAGGTAAAGTTGCGCGAACTTCATTAATAACATCTAACGGGTTGGCTGTAGGCAAAACCCAAATACCCATAAAGGTCGCCTTCTCACCGTTAAATTTCACATCCTCATCGTAGCTCTCAGCGCCCAACACGACATCAGCAACATCACCTAATCTGACTAAAGCACCATCCACTTCTCTAACAACCAACGATTCAAAATCCTGCTGAGTCTTAAGGTCGGTATTCGCGTTTAAATTAACCGCTATCATTCCGCCTTTGGTGGCCCCAATTGCAGCTAAATAATTATTCCGTCTTAAAGCATTCGAAATCTCAGTCGGTGAAATTCTTAAAGCAGCTAACTTTTCAGGATCTAACCAAATACGCATGGCGAAAGTTCTGGCACCTAAAATATCCGCCTTTTGAACGCCACTAATGGCAGATAATTTGGGCTGCACTATCCTTGTTAAATAATCGGTGATCTGATTGCTATTCAGATCAGTTGAGTAAAAACTTAGGTACATTGAGGCAAAACGGTTGTCGGCTGTCTCAATGTCAATAATAGGAGCCTCCGCTTCAGGTGGTAGATCGTTCCTTACTTGTGCGATTTTTGCCTGAATCTGAGTTAGCGCAGCATTCGGATCGTAATTCAGCTTTAAGTACACCTCTATAGTGCTTAAACCCTGGGCGCTTGAGGACTGTATATACTCAATACCATCAGCACTAGCGATAACTCTTTCAAGAGGGGTTGTTATAAATCCCCTCACTAATTCCGAGTTAGCTCCAACATAAGTGGTTTTGACACTTACTACACCGATATCACTTTTAGGATATTGTCGGACATTAAGATTAAGCAGTGCCTGGATACCCACCAGAAGAAGAATTAGATTAACGCAGGTGGCTAATACCGGTCTTTTGATAAATATATCGGTAAATTTCATCTCACCACCAACTAAGTATTATCAACTTTAGATACGGCATCAGCACTTGGGGTGACTTTATTGTTAATTATTAAAGTGATTCCGGATTGGAGTTTGAATGTGCCTGAAGAGACTATCTCTTGCCCTTCAGTTAACCCTTTGGAGACCTCTATCAAATCTCCAACTGCAGATCCGAGGGTAACGAACTGTTGCTTGGCTATCACCACCTCTCCCGCAGGCGAACTAGTCCTCTCAGCTAAGAACACGGAGTTGCCATAAGGCGCATAACTAATACTAGAGCCAGGTACTGCTAAAACTTTTCTAACTTCTCCAGACAAAACGCTAACCCGTGCGAACATTCCAGGACGTAACTTTTCATTCTCATTATTTATCACAGCCTGAACTTTAAAATTTCGGGTCTCTTTATTTATCTGCGGGTCGATTGCAGTTACACTACCAGTGAAAGTTTCATTGGCATAAACATCTGCTCGGAACTCAACGTCGTGGCCTAATTCGATATACGGCAAGTACCGCTCAGGCACATTAAAATCTAATAGCATTGTCTTTAAGGAATGAAGGGGCACGACCAAGTCTCCCCGACGGAGATATTGACCCACATTTACCAATCTAATTCCTGCTGTGCCGTCGAATGGAGCTACAATTTTCTTGCGAGCGATCACCCCTTGGATAGCTTTCACATCACCATCAGCTGCTCGCTCCTCTGATACAGCATTATTCAAGGCCTGCTCAGAGATCGCTGATTGTTTGAGAAGCCCCTGCACTCTTTTTAAATTTATTCTTGCTAGTTCTAACTTTGCCTCGGCGGACTGCAGTTGAGCTAACTCTACTGAGGTATCAAGCTCAAGAAGAACATCTCCCAGCTTTACTGGCTGGCCTGATGAAAAATGAATTTTTACTACTTTTCCCTCTTCCTCAACTCCGAGCGTGACTCCCTGCGATGGGCTCAATGTTCCGACCATCTGGATAGAACTTTTGAGCTCTACTAACTGAACTCTTGTGGTAGTGACACCTTGTGCTGGCGGACCTCTTCGGGAACCTTCCTCAATTGCAGCTTTGATCTTTAAAAACTTAAAGCCGCCCATCCCTAATACAAAGATGCCCACGATACCGACCATAACCAACATCGGCTTTATTGACCCTGACTGCTTACGTAAAAACATCTCTAGATCCTCTCGTAGGAAAAGCTACTTATCACCAAAGAAGAGTACCACTTATGGGGTATTTGTTAAATACAAGTAGCTAACAGAAGTCTATTTACGAACCATTAAGGGCTCGCGAGGGTTAAGGAGTTAGGAATGTTTCTCTATCTGATTCTTTATAAATTCTTTTATTGAGCTTGCGGCTTGGGACATATCAACTTGTAGACCTAAAAGGCGTACTATCTTGTTACAAATTACGTAATCAGAGGCCCAAACTTGAAGACCGTAAGAAGATCCCAACACCTTTACGCCTGGCTCAACCCTCTTAATATCCCCTACGTATTCAGGCTGCCCGCTCTTGTTTAAGACTAAACCGACCCGCCACCCCTGAAACGAGATATCTCTGGGCTGGGTTAATAAAACCCTCTCACGTGTTGTAAGCAAAACATTCCGAGCTGGATTGCCTGGAGAAGGCTTGGTTGATCCCACCATGTCATCTGATAAATGAACTAGCTGTGCCTCTAACGATGCCGGGCAGGACCACTTAAGACCATTAGAGTCAACTTCGACAAAATCTTTCATCCTCTCTGGCTCACTTCCAGTTTCACTGCCATAATCAAAAAATATCTGTCTTGCCTCGCGCTCAGCCAATCCATTCGCACTCAAATGTTCAATACATCTTTCGTAATAGAGATCGATTTTGGGAGAATAGAAGTCTTCTTGGGAAAGGCTTCCGTCTCTAATAGCTCGGATTAAAAATATCTGATAGGGCTTTGCGGCATCATGCATTAATGCCCTCTCAGTTATGGAATGGTGCTGTGCCGGAGAAAGTGCTCCAGCTTCGACCAGCGCAGAGCAGAGAGAATCAGCAACCAATCCGACACAAGAGAGATGATTTCCAATATTAGAGAAATCTTCTCTGAGCACTTTTCCTGATATAGGATTAAGAAATTCCTGAATACCAGAATCAGGATGTACGCCAACACGCTTCATTAGTTGATATGCATCGGGGTATCTCGGTTCTAAAATTAAGCGAGCTTTCTCACTGTCTAGCGGGAATGCCTTAGCCAATATCTGTTCATTGGTGGGAGAATTGAATTCCTCAAGGCCGAGTGAATCGGTCGTTAAAAAATTCGAAAAGTCTCTCTCGGATAAATTGGAAACTAAGCCTGGCATGCCCACAACTCTGCCTTAGTTAAGAGCGTTATTCAACAAAAACGGTTCAATATTAAGCTGCCTTGTTTTCAGAACCAAGCTCATAGGCTGGGCCATTATCGGACGGGGCACTGCTAGCACCTCTGATTCTTGTACCCTTACCAGTTTGAGCAAACTTAGTATTCTCAGCCGAGATTCCCTTGGCAGCAGAACCCTCATACAGCCCTTGGGCAGTCTTATTTGTATTAAAGCTCAAACCTTTATCCGAGCTTGTCTTGAAATCTAAATCCCATTTCTTTCTTCTAAGCTCGTCAAAAACTTTCTTCCAGCCTTGCTCAAGACCCTCTTTTACGCCCTTCTGAATGCCGCTTTCTAGGCCTTCGCGACCGCCCTTCTTCATGCCATCAGCAACATCGTCACCGAGATTATACTTGCCCTTTAACTTCTCAATTCCTTCATCAAGATTCTTCTCGAATGATTTAGTCATGCCTTCGCGGAATCTCTTTTCTAGGGGCTCCTGCATTCCTTCACACATGATCTTTTGAATTTCTTTATCAGCTCCACCCTTGGCAATCAGGCTTTGCATCTTTTTAGCACTAGTTTTATCGATACCTAATTCGGTCATCTCTTTTACAAATTTATCTGGGCTCTTCACAGCCATCTTTGCCCAGTCACCGCCAACATCTTTTACAACTTTTTCTGTAATCTCGCTTACCACCTTCTGAACATTCTGCTCAGCGACCTGCTTGCTGAGTTGTTGGGCTATCTCTGGTGTCATTTGAGCCAGCTCTTTTGCAGTGAGCTGTCCTAGCTCCTGACCCAACTCTTTTACAGTTTGCTTCGCGGCTTTCTCTCCAGCAGCCTCTAAGACTTCTAAT
>CAZWGK010000002.1:0-33225 GCA_964633685.1 uncultured Bdellovibrionales bacterium
CCAATCCTATTTCCTTATAAACCTGCCTGAACACCTCTACTCCAATTACAATTGATCCATCTTTCATCATGCCGTGTATTAATCGATTAGGATCTGTAGAAATTCCGAAATCTTTCGGGTTAAACGACGCAGAGGTGGTATCGATAAATCTTATTTTATTATTTTTATCTCTGCTACGAATCATGCGAACTTCGCGCGAGCACATTGGACAAGCACCATCAAAAAACATAGTGAAATTATAATTGCTATCTGTAGTCATAACATTATTTTAACATGCCTAACTCTAGAGATAAATCTCGGTGATAAATCGGTGACATGAAAAGAGTTTTGATAGAGAGTAATCAATTAAAAAACCTTAGAAAGAGGTGTCGGGCGGAAAGTAAACAGAGCGAGTTGCCTACCTTGCCTACATTTCCGCCCTAAATTTCTACAAGAAGCTTTCTTGGAAGAATTCGACTGATCGGTGAGAGGCAAGAAGATATGGAGAACCATTTCCCTCGCCTTCTCGAACCCAGGCCGAAAATCCCATCTCCTTAAGCATATCTCGAATTGAGAACAGCTCGTACACGACCATCGATTTCGGCAAATCGTCCTCACCCCTCAGGAAGAGAAAACCATCTGCGGCGCCTCTTCCTTCCGGAACAACTCCTGAATACCGAAACCCCTCGATTCTGACGCTTACCTTCACTTGCGGCATGGAACCCTCCTAAAACCTCCAATTTGGGACCACCCCAAATACCAGGCTTTCCTTGAGTCCAATCGAATTAGACTCAGAGAAAGCCTGAAAAAAATTTATGATTACTCTCTGGTCAGGCAACACCTTTGGTTAGACCTCAACAGAGAGTTTTATAAAAACTACCGAAATTAGAATAAAAAGAGCCCCACCAAAATTACACAAATCAATTCAAAATCGGTAGAAGATCTTTTATAATCACACCTCACCGAGATCACCCTCTGACTCGATCTTCTCATCTTCGTAAGGAGCAGTCTTTCTTCTATAAAACTCCTCAACTATACAATTGAGAACCCCAACTACTTCGTTGTGCTGGGCGTATCTTAATCTCTCTCCGTATACCTTATGGATTAAGAGGCTCACTACGTAATTAATATGCCCTGGTCTCTCCATCGGGTCTTGAGGAATCAATTTCGATAGCTCATTTAAAATATTCTGATACTTAGCTCTATCGCTCTTTTTGATGTATGGCATAAAACTGACTACTTCCAATAAGTTAAGATATTTTAGGCGAATGATACCACTTAATTAGGGATTGAGAATAAAATTATCAGCAGGAGCACTAACATAATTACCTATGTTTTTATTATAAAATTATCAATCTTTAGTCTTATTTCTTGCATCTTAGTATTAATTTGATAATATTTAATATATAGACTCAAATTTTTAGGAGCCCTTATGGAAGATTCAGGTTTAAAATCATTCTTAAAGATACCTTACGATGAACTGGAGATTTTAAACCTAAAAGCCAAAGAGAAGGCCTTAAAAAGGGCAGACCCCTCTGAACTAAAAGACCATTATTTATCGTACCTCGCCAAAACCCCAACCATCAAAGCAGTGACCGTATGCTTCTCTGACCTCGAGGGGCGCTTTCACATGTTGGATTATGACAAAAAATTTCTTCTAGATTCTTACGATAACCTTACGTTCGACGGCTCCTCAATCAGGGGCTTTAGCGTGGTAAGGGAATCAGATCTTAGGTTAGAGCTCGATTGGTCATCATTCAGATGGATGCCCTCAGATATTGTGGGACCAGGGAAGGTTATCGTCTTTGCCTTAATTAAAGACAAAGACGGATCGAGCTACACCTCTGACTTTAGAGGACGATTAAAAGATCTAACCACTCAACTCTGGGAGAAGGAGAAAATCACAGCCAACATAGCGGTTGAAATTGAGGGATTTCTATTTGAAGGTGTCAACTCTGAACAAACCTTCAACTCTAAAGATGGGTTTCAATTCGTATCTAGTGGTGGGTATTACCACTCTCTGCCTAAAGATAAATTACGCTTATTTATTGACTCTTTTGCAGAGGCCCAAAGAGCTATGGGGTTTGAAAATGAGAAGGATCACCCAGAGGTGGCTCCCTCTCAATTTGAGTTAAATTATAAATATTGTGATGCACTAGTGGCCGCTGACCAGATTCAGATTTACAAACTTCTGGCTCGGCAAATTGCCAATAGCATGGGCACCACTGCATGTTTTCTTCCAAAACCAGTTACCGGAATCAACGGTAGCGGAATGCACACGAACATGTCCATCTCGAAGAGCGGAAAGAATCTGTTCTATGACCGATCTGGTCAAGATGGGCTTTCTCAATATGCCTGGGGATTTGTAGACAGATTACTCAACAACGCAAATGACATCTGTCTCATAATGAATCCGAGCGTCAACGCATATCGTCGATTAGATCCAAATTACGAAGCGCCGAATCAAATAAAATCTTCGGCGGTAGATCGCACATCAATGATTCGCGTGCCATTAGCGAATGAAAAATCAGCAAGACTAGAGGTTAGAACGGTCGCTCCTGATTGCAACCCCTACCTCCTATTCTACACCTTGTTAAAAATAGGCATGGAAGGTCCAATCACTGAATCTCTCGATTCAGAAAGTCGCCGAACTAGGACTCGATTCTTGCCATCAAATATCCATGATGCAATTAGGCACATGAAGGGTAGCGATACTGTAAAAGAGCTCCTGAGCGAAGCGGTTCATGAAAAATTTGTTGAACTGAAGCAAGCCGCGGCAGATAGGTGTCCTAAAGAGTTAGGTAACACTGTCAAAACCGAGGAAATACTGTATCATCACGAGGTAACGAATCAGCATATCTGGAAGAAATTCTAGATAGATCTGATTACCTCTTGAGGTATATTTTTGAAAACTATTTTATCGGTTGCTTTTTTAGCTGCACTAAGTGCGTGTGCTCCAAGGGGCTTAGTAGATATTGGGCATAAAGATAGCCCACCATCTTTAAAGTCGCCTGAGGAGATTGCTTACGAACAAGCCTTGCGAGCTGCAAATGCCCTGGGCCCCAACCACAAAATTTTAGAGGAGCTAGTTGGTGCCTGGGATTTGGATATTAGTCTTTGGTCTGACCCCTCGAATCCACCCCAAAAGCACACAGGTTATGAAGTAGTGGAGCCGATCTTTGCTGGAAGATTTGTAAGATCTAAATCTACCCTACAAATAAATCATCAAACTCACATCTCAGAGACAACTTTAGGATTTGATAATTTTCGAGAGGCATTCCTAAGTTTTTCGATCGAATCTGATTCAAATCAGATTATTCATAGCCGAGGAACCCTTCGGCCCGATGGTAAAAATGTCGATTTTATGGCTGTAACGACTGACGCCGTTAGTCGCATTCAATACCGAATAGTCTCCCAAATTTCACTGATAAATAAAAATAAAAGAACTCTAACCGTTTGGGAGATCTTCCCCACAGGAGAAAAAGTAAAGACTATGTTCATTGTTTACAACCGCACTTGAAAATAACGGAAGAAAATAATGAGTTCGGGAACCAGCGATTCCAAACCAGTTTTGTGCGTTGACCTGGATGGCTCGCTAATCAAAACAGATTTTCTACTTGAGGGACTAAGTTATATAATCACAAAAAAGCCGTGGCTCCTTCCACTTATTCCGCTCTGGCTTCTCAAAGGTAGGGCTCATTTAAAACTAAAACTTTCTCAGACTGCCAAAATAAATGTTGAAACTCTGCCGTATAACACCCAAGTACTTGATTACATAAATCATGGGAAAAGCTCAGGCCAAAAAATAGCTTTAACAACAGCGACCAATACCACCCAAGCAAATTTAGTTGCAGCGTATCTTGGTGTATTTGATGAAGTCATCGCCTCTGAGGCCGACACAAACCTTGTTGGAGCTAAAAAACTCTCAGCAATAAAAGCAAAATTCCCCCTATTTGATTATATTGGAAATGAAAAGCGAGACAGAAAGATATGGAGAGAGGCGGAAAATTCTATTATTGTAGCGAACAGTGAATCCCAAGCCGAAAAAATCGGCGGTGATATAAAATTTTTTAAAGTAATAGTTAACCCCGTGCTCAAGTTAAAAAGTATCTCAAAGGCTCTTAGGACCCATCAATGGGTTAAGAACATTCTATTATTTGTCCCCCTTTTCTTGGCCCATCGTTGGAACGAATCAGAGCTCGTTTTAAAATCAATTTTTGCGTTCTTCTCGTTCTCATTCTGCGCTTCGGCATTTTATATTTTCAATGATCTCTCTGATCTCGAATCGGACCGATCTAATCCAACTAAAAAGAGTCGACCCTTCGCATCAGGGGAGCTCTCGATAGGGTTTGGCATAATCATGATGCCTATTCTAATAGCGATTAGTTTAGCTTTAGATTTCCAAGCCGATTCCAGCTTTTTTAATGTCCTTCTGGTCTATGCAGCCTTAACCTCGCTCTATTCTGCATATTTAAAAAAAATCGCAGTACTTGATGCTGTTGTTTTGGCCTCGTTCTATGCACTTCGCTTGTTCGCGGGCTCTCTCGCTATCTCGGTGCCCATCTCGGAGTGGCTATTAGCATTCTCAATGTTTCTATTTCTATCTCTAGCTTTTGCTAAGCGGTTTTCTGAACTTCACTCCCTAAAAGGTCGAAATGAAGAGAAAGCCAGGGGGCGTGGCTATGTTGCCTCTGACTTAGAGCAAGTGGCCCAGTTGGGATCTTCGAGTGGTTATATATCGGCCCTAGTAATGGCTCTATATATCTCGAGTGAAGAGGTAAAAAAACTATATAGTAACCCTGAAATATTATGGATTATTTGCCCGATATTACTTTACTGGGTAGGGCGAATCTGGATACTAGCTCACAGAGGGCACCTCCATGAAGATCCTATTGTCTTTGCGCTTAAAGACAAAACTAGTTATCTGGTCGGATTTTTGGCAATACTCGCCTCTATTTTAGCAATTTAGAGAGCACAAATGTTAGAGTCTTGGGGCCGATATCCTAAATCTGAAGCTTCCGAAATTCTATCGATCGCATGGAAATCTGATTCCATTCCACAAACAGACAAGCAAATCCTCCCTTATGGACAAGGACGAAGTTATGGCGATGTTTGCCTTAATGACCATGCAGCTCTTCTAGTTACTAAATCATTAAATAAGTTTATTTTGTTTGATAAGACATCTGGTATCTTGAGGTGCGAAGCCGGTGTTACGATTGCGGAGATCTTAAAAGTCTGCGCTCCAAATGGCTGGTTTATTCCAGTAACTCCCGGGACAAAATTTGTTTCGATTGGAGGAGCGATTGCAAATGACGTGCACGGTAAAAACCACCACATAGCCGGTACGTTTGGATGTCACGTTAAATGTTTTGAGCTCCTAAGGTCTGATGGCTCAAGGTTAACGTGCTCATCGTCAACCAATTCAGAGTATTTTAATGCTACCATCGGCGGAATGGGATTAACTGGATTAATTACTTGGGCGGAAATACAGCTTAAACCAATTAAAGGGCCATATATTGAGGAAGAATCAATAAAGTTTCGTGGCTTGGGTGAGTTTTTCGATATTTCTAAAGCTACCGATTCAGCCCATGAATATACGGTCGCTTGGCTCGACTGTGTTGCATCTGGATCTAACTTTGCACGTGGTATTTTCATGCGCGGACGTCACTCCACTCAATCCGCGGAGCCTTCTAAATACTTTAGAGAATCAAAATTCCAAGTACCATTCAACTTTCCATCTTGGGCCCTCAACAATCTCTCCGTAAAAGCATTTAATTTTCTCTATTACAATAAGCAACTCGATAAAGTACGAAACCATACAGTTCACTACGAACCATTTTTTTATCCTTTAGATTCAGTCCTAAACTGGAATCGAATCTACGGCCAATCAGGATTCTTGCAATTTCAGTGCGCAATTCCTAATCAGGATCGCTCCGGAGAGAAAGCGATTGAGATTATACTAAAAGAGATCGTTAAAGATGGTAGTGCTTCATTCTTGGCCGTCCTTAAAGAATTTGGTGATATAAAATCTCCAGGAATCATGTCGTTTCCTCAACCTGGAATCACTTTGTGCCTTGATTTTTCATTCCGCGGTAATAGAACAATTAAATTAATGGAAAGGCTTTACGCAATTGTGATTGAACATAGCGGCCGAATTTATCCAGCTAAAGACAGCTGCATGTCTCCTGAGATTTTCAGGAAATCATTCCCCAACTTGGAAGAATTCACACCGTATATGGACCCTAAGTTTTCTTCCCAATTTTGGCGGCGCGCCTATCGGAGTTAATTATGAACGAAAAGATAGTAATTTTTGGTGGCACCTCAGCAATTGCCATGGAATCTGCAAAAATCTGGGCTGGGCAAGGTGCTAACATCTGCTTAGTAGCAAGATCATCAGATAAACTAAGTGTGGTCGCTGCAGATTTAAAGTCAAGAGGAGCGCGAGAGGTAATCACCATCACCGCTGATTTAAGTGACATTGCTTCACATCCAAATCTAATGCGCTCAATCGAGAGTCAATTTAATGATTTTGATACTGTCCTAATCGCCTATGGCACACTTGGAGATCAGAAAATGTGCCAGCAGGATTTTATAAACGCCGCTCAGGAGATTAATACAAACTTTACCAGTGCTGTCTCGATCTTAACTTTTATAAGCAACTACTTTGAAAAACGTGGTGCAGGCTCAATCGGGGTCATAACATCGGTAGCGGGGGATCGAGGAAGAAAGAGTAATTACATATATGGAACAGCTAAAGGGGCACTTTCAATCTATCTTCAAGGTTTACGCAACAGATTTGGAAAAACAAACATATCAGTAACAGATATTAAACCTGGCTTTACTGATACCCCAATGACTGCAAATTTTAAAAAGGGCCCACTATTTGTTGGTCCTGGGGTTGTTGGTAAGGGGATAGTCTCAGCTCTCGCAAAAAAAAGGGACACTGCTTACCTTCCATGTTTCTGGCGCTACATTATGCTCATCATAAAGCATATACCCGAGTTCATATTTAAAAAGATGAGTCTTTAGGAATATTTCTTAAATAACAAAAGGTTCTGGCCCAACGACCCCAAACTAAAGTATTAGCCTCAATCTCCCGATTCTGAGAAGGCGCACAATATTGGGGGATCAGATGAAAATCAAAATAATACTGTCTGTAATAGTTGGCTCTTATCTCAATCTCGGCTCAACAGCGATCGCTGCTCCAAAAACGCCGACTCAAGTTAAAAAATTCTTAAGGACTCAAGCCAAAGCCGGCAAGTTGCTTCAAAAGCTTCCGCTCGCTTCGAAAGCAGTCAACACAAAAAAGAAAGCGGGAGCAAGCATCCTAGATACATCAGGAACCCCTCCCTTGTTAGTTAATATTCCCGATTCAAGCATTAAAAACTTATTCTGGAGCAACGGTGTAATTGATGGACTAAATGCTACGCCCCCGGATTCGACAAGTTGCAACCAATTTTTCGGTAGCTCCATTGATGGTGAATCAGCTGGTAATGGAGCCTGTTATTTAGCCCAAAATGTTGGCTACTCATTTCAAACAGTATTAGAAAGTGCTTCATCATTCTGCTACATGCAAAAAATGTCTACAGCGCCAGCTGGGGTAACCATAACTGGAGCCAATTCAGTATATGCAGCTTTAAGTCCTAAATCAGACATTACTGAAAAAATTATAAAGGCCTCAATTACTGGCTTTCCAGGTGAGGGGGCTGGCTCACAAACAATATTTTTTGTCATACCTGGTCAAGCAACCAATGTGACAGATGGTAATATATACAGGCACAAGCTCTATTTTTGTAATGGATCGACCCCAATAGGAAAAGAGGAGGCCATTATTAAAAATAATTTGGAATACAGTCTTTTCCAAATAAATCAATCCGGCGGCTATGGCACATTTAGTAGCACGGTAAAATCGCGAATTACGCTTGATGAGAATAACAAGATTATATTTAACCCCAGCACCGATAAAGAGGTATCGATGGCCGGCCTTGGGGGATTCTGTACCTACAACAAAGCTGAAATGACAATAAAAGCTGGTAAAATAAAACAAAAAAGTATGGACGATTGCGGTGGTCCTGAGCCACGAAAAGCCTATTCTGTTCTTCGGTATACTGGCACCTCAATTCAAACTCTGAGATTTCAAGAAGGTGGCAATAAGGATAACTTTGGAACAACGATAACCGAGTATAGAAATACTAGGTATGTTTCATCACCTAATAACAGTGAGTTTAATTCAGATTTATCTCTAGTTAACTTTGACACCGATCCCTTTTTTGATGGCGCTCCGGTTTTAGATACAGCTGATTTTGAAGCTTTTGATTGCAGCAGAACAGATGTCGATGCCACCATTACAATGAATTTTGCAAATCCTCAGCTCCTGGCTCATACTTTTAGCTGTAATGACAGGTCGCTAAGCGGCATGAATTTTTGTCGAGAGGACCCTGAAGTTGCATCAGCAGAAGCTGCCGCTTATGGCATATGTACCGGCTAAGTAATTGAAATACCTATATTTATTTATCTAAAATACTAGTCGCTCCAAGGCAATCATAACTCTAGAGATCTAGAAACTATGGTGTCATATGGGGCCCGAACTACCTGAAAATTCAAACCACATGAGTGTCCACAGGCACTCTGATACTAATCCTGATTCGCTACTGGATACCTCCGCGACCCAACAACGACCTGCTCAGTCAAAAAAAATTGCTCATTACAACAATTTTATCTCCGATATGGCGGAATACATTCTGACGAATGACGGGCCAGATAAAAAGGGATACGCACATCCCACACCCAAAAGAATTCGGTTTGAATTTCTTGAAGAGGCATTAGATAAGGCTTATCGCGCGGGACTTTCTCAAGAATGGCGTCCTTATCACTTTCAGGGACACGTCGGCACCTACTCCCGTGAACAATATGTGAATGAACTGGTGGTAAAAAAAACAGAGCAGGTGTTAACAGAGCAATTTAACGGTGAATTAACAACGCTCCTCACGCAAATCAAGGCCAAAGAGCTATTTAGTCCCCTAAAAGATCAGATAGGAGATAGAACGATACAGGTCCCAATTCAGTATGTTTCGAAAAAGTTCGAGGAGAGTCCTTACTTATTCCTACTTAAATATCTCGAACTCAAGGGGCTAGACAAAGACTATAATCTTAAGCCCTATCATATGAGTCATATGCCTAGAGATTCCAGTAAGGATGAGTCTCTTTTAAAAGAAATAATACTTAAAAAGGGGGAGCAACTCCTTGCACAAACAAAATTTAAAAACGATCCATTTCTTTTAGTCACCACCCTAACAAATGAAGATATGCACCAACCTTTTATGGATCTCTTGGGGGGTAAAAATATACCTGTTAGCACCCGAACTATCATGGATGTTCTGGGAGATAGCCCTTTTCGATTTGCCAAAAAATTGATTGAAGTAAAAGGATTATCCGAGTTAAGCGGATTGAGGCCGTATCATATGCAATCAAGAGCTCAACGCGGTGCATTCGAAGACCAAGAAATAGTCGACGAAGTAATTATTAAAGTATTGGACTCCCTTTTGGGCTCAGACAAGTATCAGGGAGATGTGCTAAAGCTACTAACTGAAGCATCCATGGATGAGCTAGCACTTTCACATATTGATCATCTGGCAGGTCGAGAAATCGAGGTAAGCCTGGCTCGAGTGGCAAGCCTTCATTACTACGATCGATATTCCATATTAATGCACTATCGGGACCTGAAGGGATACGATGAATTCAAGGATCTAAAGCCTTATCACCTAAAGCCTAGAATGTCGCGCGGTGCCCTAGAGGACAAACAGCTTCGCGATGAATTCGTAGGCAAATTAATAAACAATCTGTTAAACTCTCCCAAGTATGGTGGCGATTTCAATAAATTCTGCAATACAGTAATACTAAGCGAGTTAATTCAACCATTTCCTGATCGCATAGGCTCCCATGTTATCACAGTATCTCCTCGAGCACTGCTTATGAGATTCAACGATAGCCCCACGCAGTTACTAACTTACTACAAACAAAACGTCGCAAAGTTAGGCTAGGGGATTTCTTTTAGGCGAGACACAGCAGTCTTGACCGCCACCTTACTCTGATCAACCAAAAGATACCGTCGATTTAATTTTTTAGCTGCGACGCCTGTAGTGCCAGAGCCACAAAAAAAGTCCGCTACTAAATCTCCTTCATTGCTGGATGCCTGTATTATTCTCTCCAGAAGCAAAAGCGGCTTCTGGGTCGGATAGTCAACTCTCTCAGGCTGATTACCTCGAAGGGCTGGGATATCCCACACATCTCGCATAGTCACTAAGTTATAAACCCCCTGCTCATCTTTCTTTAGATCAATATTTTTAAATCCATAATTATGAGAGAGGTATGACTTCTCCTTCATGAGATTCCAGGTGGCTTTTCTCCAGTTTTTCACGCAAAAATGAATAGTATCGTGTTTTTTTGCAAATCCTAACCGATTTGAGTTCCCTCCAGTTTTATAGAACCAAATAATTTCATTTACGTAGTTTGACTCACCAAAAAGCTCTAAAAGCATCAACTTTAAACGTGCAGAGGTCCGATAATCAGTATGAAGATATAGAGCCCCTCGCGGACTCAGAAGTTGATACATGATTTCAACTCGAGCCCTAATGTACTCCCAATAATCATCCCCTTTCGCAGCGAACTTGTCGCTATATGCCCTTGCTTTTGATTGAGTTGTGTAAAAATCTCTTTCTGTCTTAAAAGGCGGATCAAGATAGATCAGATCTACTTTTCCAGCATGCGTTTGCAAAAGGTCTCTGAGCAAATCAAGATTGTCACTCAAATATACCTCTCCTAACTCTTTTGCTCCCGCATTATCTCGAAAATAAACTTCCGGAAGAATAATTTTGGACTTCGACTCAATTCGCCTTTTTGTTGAAGTCGATTTTTGTTTTGATTTAGACGAGTTTAAAACTTTACTCATTTATTTTGTTTAATTTCTTAACTTAATACCAAGATAGGAATTGTTAAGATCTGAGGCAATCCTATATTAATTTCAATTTCTCATCATTGTAACTTTATATTTTCCTGATATTATGCCCGAAATTACAAGGACCAATCACTTATGGCAGCCAAGACTGAGAGAGAGTTAAAGATTTTTGTGCTAGCCTCCCATCTTAAAAAGTCAATTAACCTCAAAAAGCTTAGCTGGATAAAAATTTCTCAGAGATATTTTTCTGATTCAAATCTTGAAGCAGCCTATCGAATTATTTTCAATAATGATGGCCAAATTCCACCTCTTATGACTGGTCGGTTACGTGCGTCTAAAACAAAAACTGGGGCCGTAAAATACTTCGCTACCTTTAAAGGTCCTTATTTATCCGAATACAGTAGAGATGAGCACGAACGGAAAATCTCCCGCGCTCTCTACGATAGGCTAATAGTCTTATGTCAGGGATTCTCGGTCGATAAGATTCGTTATCATCTGCCAGGCCATATCTACTTAGATAAAACTAAAACAAAAATTATTGCTGAAATTGACCATCTTACCTCATGGAGCGATCAATTCTTTACAATCGATATTGAAGTTGTAAGTGATAAGCAAATTAGAGCATTGAGAAGAGGTCAACACTCATTTGAGTTTCTAAAGAAGGGTGCAATTGACATCACAAAAGAGCCGTTCCCCGTCAGACGGGCTTTAAGCATGAAATTTCTATCACGGAATGGATATTCGGAGGTCACAAAAAAAGTCGTAAAAAGACTATCCTCTAAAGCTAGAGCCAAGCTAGAGACCCTATAAAATTTTGCACAGCAGTAGAAACAGACTTCTTACTCATTCAATAAGGCCCAGCGGCTGTTCATAAAATTGATTACTTTCAAGATGTTACGAAGCCATTAAGTACGGCATCAGAATTGCCATATAGCAGTTAGGGTGGTGAATTAGTTAAGAAAAATCACTACTCTGGTAAAGGTTATAAGAGTTAGCTGTATGGACACTTATAGTCAAAAAGGTTTTAGCCTTTTGGATCTTCTAGTTGCGATATCGATATCGAGCGTTGTTGCTTCAATTGCACTTCCGTCAATCTCTGAGGTGGTAGGTCAAATGCAAGCCAGTCAGGATTTGAGAAAATTATCATTTATGCTCAGCGAGCTTCGCTCAGAAGCTATTCGTACTAAAATGAACGTGCGGATATCATTTAATTCATCTGGATACACTTGGGACATTGGTGACGATGGCATGGCCGATGGAAAGATAGGACTTCTGGCAAGTTCTACCTGGAAAAACGGTACTCCTTCTGACATTGTCTTTAATGGACTAGGTACTGCGAGAGGTATCGGCTCTCAAATGACCATAGCAATAAAGAATAGAAATAGAGAGCTTGATTGCACCATCAATTCTAACGGTTATATAAGCCTATGACCAATGATTCAGTGTCGCTCCATAAAGAATCTGGCACTGGTCTTATAGAGAATCTTGTTTCTCTTGCTATCCTCTCGATCGTCATAGCATCAGTCGCATCTTCGATTTTATTTACCTTGCACTCAAACAACTCAACTAGAACTCAAACGGCTGCTATGTCAGAGGTTCAGTCTATTGTTGATGACCTACGATATTCCGGCTACACAAATATCCTTGATAAATTTAACTCCATATATAGCTCGATTGCTAATGAGCAGACAGCCTCGGAAACAATTACTGGTGCAAACTCCCGAGCTTCGTATCTAATTACTTATACAGCAGTCAAAAGAACCGCCGGCTCAAATCCCGAGGCTGTAAAGATTAGGATTGTAGTTAATCATCGGGGCGGACCAGCCGACACAAACAACTTCGCATTTGAAACGATCATAGCGGAGGCCGCATGATCATATCTGGCCAAAAAAATGAAAGGGGATTTGGCCTAACAGAGGTTCTAGTATCTGTTTTTATTTTTGGAATCGCTTTGCTGTCTATAAGCTCTTTCAACTCTCTTACCTTTGGCAATCTCGGCATAGAGAATAAAATATCAGCCTCAGTTCGCGAGGCTCGGAATGCTGTTAATTTGCTCAGCACTGAATTAAGAATGAGTTCAACAATATCCCCATATATTCCTGGCAACTCAACATCTTTGGTTGATTGTACCGATTTTATCGAGGCGTCAAGTACGGCAATTAAATTTTTGGTAGTTCATGACGACTATGCTGCACCAAATGGTATCCAACCGTACTATGTTGGTTACAGCTATGACCCAAACAGTAAGATATTACTACGAGGCGAGGTGCCAGCTCCAATAACAACGACTTGCTCCATTCCCGCTGAAGACCCCACCTCCGCGCAATATGCGAAAACTATCGCTCAACGAGTTGCCCAAACCGATATTAATGAAGACGGAATTATCGAGCCAATATTCCACTTTTCAGATGGAGTACTAACTGTAAATCTTGAAGTAGAAGCAACTGGACCTAGTCGGCTATTTCGAGAGCAAAAAATTTCCACTAGAATCTTCACAAGGAGCTCAGGATGAGTACCCTATCGAGATTCTCGAATAGACTCTTCCGAAATGAAGCCGGACTATCTCTTCCGGTTGTGCTGTTTATGGTTTTGGCGATAATGGGTGCTTCAGCAATATTCGCGACCGTCGGAACACAAAACCTACGCGAAACCAAGATAATTCAGACTAACCATGATAGCTTTTACATCGCCGAAGGGGCCTTACAAGATTTCATAAGCCAATTAGCTGTTTACCCCCAACTTTGGCGAGAAAAGACAAATTTACTGGAGATGCCCTTGGATTATGATCAGTATAACCCTCTAAATTATGAATCAGCTAACGGAATTCCTTCATGTTCTGGAGAGGCCTGCCAAAGACAATTGTATCCAGTAGGTGGTGGTTTATTAAAAAACTTCGGTCCTATTGGAGACTCTGGCGATACGGTAAATACGCTGGCTCCAATCACTCAACAACTAAACTTAAGCTCACCACCAACTCCAGATTTAGTTCTTAATAATAAAAATGCTTGGTATCAAGTTGAGAGGCTTGACGAAACATCTATCTCAAACGAAACAATCGGTGCTAGTCTTTCTAATTACGAGCCGCATAGTAATGGATACAGTGGGGTTCGCTTTAGAATTACTGCGTCAACAACAAGAACTCTAAAAGGGAGAAGTGGAATATCTACAGTAGTAGCTGTAGTTGAACTACCACCAGCTTAAATATGTTGAGAACTATTTCTAAAATAGCTTGCTTGTTGATTCTGTTAAGAGGTCCTGTTTTTGCACAGACCCCTGAGATTCCTGTTTTAGTTCACAAAGTGGCAGCTGCAAAAACCATGTTTATAATCGATGATTCAGGATCGATGGCCGCTGTCGTGGAGCACCCTGAGTTTAGCGCCACTGGTTCTGCTGCTACCAATACCAACAACACAATCCCAGCTATTATTTTTAAACTTGAGTCCGGGGCTGCAAATCCGACTACAACACAAACATTAAGACCAGCACTAATTGAGTATAATTATTTATACAATAATGTTTATACCTCTTACAGGGGACAGGTTACCGGTAATTTATATGAAACTGGCACTCTAGCCTCAGCATCAACGATTGATTCAATTGAAGATTTCGGTTGCACAACTACTACTGGTTATTGCTGCCCTCCAGTTGGTACATGCACCAACAGTAACGTCTATGGAATAAACAATGCAGTTTTATTTTCCAACAATACGATTAGAGGATCCTCGGTATTTGCGATTAACAACCTTGCTAAAGTGTCAAATGTAAATGTAACAGACTCGAGTGGTCATGAGTACTTGTATGTAAATGCTTACAGTAATCTCTACTACACAGTTAATAATAACTGGGGAAGCATCTGGGGGCGATTCGACGCAAATGGTAATGCCTTGAATTATAATACTCGTGTCTTTTCCTCTCCAGGGGCAACAGTCAAGTTCAATGACAAAGAGGTTTTTCTCTCAGCAGGGCTTTACCGAATCGAATATCTTAGGTGGATTTTCTACCAAGCAAGTCCCCAGCAACTTGCGTCACTCCCTGGATATAGCCGTATGCAGATTGTCAAAGACGTAATGGAGCAGTTAATACTAGATAATCCATCGGTAGCGTTTGGATTGGCGACTCTAAACGGCACCATGCACTCCCCCGGCGCTCACTCAGGATATTTAATGGATCAGTGGTACACGCCTGAAGGAAATTCAACCGCTGGATTAAGACCTAAAATAAGAGCTCCGATAGGAGCCTCAGCAAATACCCTGATTGCTGCTCTTGATAGCATAGGACCCGATGGCGGAACTCCGCTGACACATACCTATATCGAGACCTTACGTTACTTTAAAGGTCAAACAGATAACGATCCTTACTGCTCTAACTGCACCTACACATCCCCCGTAACCTCCTCATGCGATGGGCACTTTATCGTTATGTTAACGGACGGATTGCCGACCTCCGATTCGCCGAACTCTTTTAATGGCCAGTATATTGCTGGCAATTGTGATGGAGTTTCTGACGAAGGATCATCTACAAACAACGGCTGCTCCGCCAGCAACTGTCCTAAATTTCTTGATGATGCGGCTTGTACCGCTTACAAACATGACTTTAGCTCAACGCTTGCTGGACAACAAAAAGTAATCTCTTATGCTGTCGGGCTCGGATTAGACTATGCCTTATTAAATGACTTTGCTTTTGACGGAGGCACAGGCCAGGCTCTCAGAGCTGATACATCAGATGAGATATCATCAACACTGCAAAATATTGTTACCAATATAGTTAACACACCAGTCTCTGGTGCTGGAGTGGCCCTTGCTGAATCGTTTGGCCAGAGTGGTCGTGTCTATAGACCGAGATTTAGGGCCGATGTTTGGCGTGGCAACATCGATGCTTTTCAATTTAAAAGCGCTGGCCTCGAATTCATGTTCGATATGGGCGATATTCTTGAATCAAGGGATGTAAGCATAAATCCTCGCACTATATTTATCGCGTACGATCCAGATAACGATGGAAACACAAACGAGCAGATACCCTTTACCACCGCCAACGCTGCCACACTTCGACCTCTTCTATTTCAGAACTTTATCAATGGATCGGAATCCCCGTCTTTACTCGCATCTCCCTTAAGTAATTTTACTCAGAGCTCAGCAGCATCAGCACTTATTAGTTATGTTAGAGGTAGCGACCAGAGTGGTCTTAGAATTAGAGACCAGGATGGAGACGGGCTTGTTGAAAAATTAGGAGATATAGTTTACTCAAGGCCGATCGAAGTGGGGCCTCGAAACGGCAACTACAATAAAATGGACGGCTATGCCGAATTTATAGCTGGAAGAGCTGATGAGCCACACCTTTTACTAGTGGGTGCTAACGACGGAATGCTTCATGCTTTTGACACCGAGACCGGTGAGGAATTATGGGCCTTTATTCCTGCCGCTGTCGTTAAGCATCTAGAGAAGCTATCGAGACCTCAATACAATATCTCATATCGTCGATCTTATGTTGATGCCGATATCAGTGTCGAGGATGCGTTTGTAGACGGATCTTGGCGCACCATAGCCATGTTTGGATTAAGAACTGGTGGCACGTCTTATGTTGCTCTGGATATCACAGACAGAGACAATCCGACCCTTCTTTTTGAAGTAAATTCCAGTGCCGTTGCAGGCGAGAGCTGGACTACTCCTATTATAATTCCCGTGAATGGACCCCTTATCTCAAGCTCCCCCAACCAATACTCTTGGTACATGGTTGTCGGAACTGGCGAAGGTAAATCAACAGCTGGCACTAATATTGTTGCGTATAGTCTTAATAGCTCGAACCCAACACCTCACCCTATCTCTCTTAACAGTAGCGATCCTGCAGGAACCAAAACGAGCTCAATCCTAGCAGTGCAATCAGACAAAGATTTAAGTGTTGATAGGCTCTATGTTGGAACAGAGTCAGGAGATCTTTACCGCATTAACATAATCGGCCAGCCTTCTACATGGGTAAAACAACGGGCATACAGTGGCTCCTCTTCTCAACCTATCACTGCAAATCCGATCGCAGTCCTAGTTGAAAATCCTGTCTATAATTCACAAGCTCAAACCGGGCCTGCCACAAAACAATTAGCTATTGGAGTTTATTTTGGAACTGGTAGGTACGACACGCAACACGATATCGGGACAACTGGCACTACTACACAATCAGTGATTGGATTATTTGATCCGATTAATAATATTCAAGATGATTATACAGACGCTATTACAAGCATCACTAAAACCTCTCTTAAAAATCAATCCCTAGTTAGTTATGACGCCACTCGAGGAAGTGATGGAATTTACCGATTGCCTCCCAATTACTCTGGGTTTTACTCTGATCTAGAGACAAGCATAACTCTCACCTCTGACAAATTTATTAATCCAGTTGGTATGATTACCGAACCTCCTGTAAATCTTAGAGGTGCCCTATTATTTTCTACATTTTTACCGAATCAAGGCCAATGTCAGTTAGGTGGTCATGGATTTTTACAGGCTGTAAACTTTAGAACAGGCGGTGGGCTCGCTGTTGATTATATGGTTAACAGTAGCGAACCTCTATATAACGGCGGAATACCAGATATGAATGGTGACTTAACCAAAAATATTGATGACCTTACACTTGCTTATAACTCTGGCAAGATTCAACCACTCTTAGATACACGGGTTGAATCTGTCAATAATAGCCTCCCAAATCCTTACATTATGGACGGAACTTTAAGGCAGAATGACATTCGACTCCACCAGAGCAACGGCGCCTTCATGAGTAGCGTTTCAGCTCTCGGGAATACAGGAGCTCCGAGTGGCCCTTCGATATTATTTAATGATGGCCAGATAGTTATACAGCCGGCTTATCCAGTACCTCCAGCCGCTGGCAGTGGAAACACACCTTCTGCAGCGGTACCTCCGCCGACTACAATAAAAGTAAATATATATAATCTAGCGCCTAATGTTATAAGCTTTCATGAGCTAACGGAGTAAAATGAAGCTGCATATCTTCACCATTATTCTTCTCTTAACTTCCATGCCACATGCCCAAGCTCAGTCCTTAGAGGAACAAGCCGTGGCCATAAGAAAAAGTATCGAAGCAGGTCCTCCTCAATTTTCCTTAATAGGTGAGCTTCAAAAAGGGCATAATGCCGACTACTCAGTAAATGGGGAAGATTTCGTAATCGATGCAGAGACAAGAGTTACGGGTGAATTGCGGGTGGGAAGATCAGTCATGGTTCGGGGTCAACGACTAGGCAACCGGAATTATGCAAAAAAAATATTTGTTCAAGAAAAGAGAGCCTCTAATAATACTCCATCAGTTAGCACTCCCGAAGAAGTTCAAATTAATTCAAGAGGACCAGCATTATTGCCTGGCACTAATTCAAAAATAGATTAACCAGCTTTCCTCTTTGCTCTATAACAGGATATACTTCCATCATGCGAGTGCTACTTACAAATGATGATGGCTTTGATGCCCCAGGCCTTAGAGCCCTTTATAAAACATTTAAATCCTCGAGCTCTGTTTCGGATGTTATTGTAGCCGCGCCTGAGAAACAGATGAGCTGCACTGGCCTATCTCTCACTCTTCACAAACCACTGAGATTCATAGAGGTTGAATCTAACTATTACAAGGTCAATGGCTCCCCAGCAGACTGTGTTTGTTTAGTTGCAGGCCTAATCAGGCGAGATAAAATAGATATGGTTGTCTCAGGTATCAATGAGGGTCCCAATCTAGGAAATGATGTCTCATATTCGGGGACTGTCTCAGCTGCCATACAGGCAACAAATATGGGCATTAAAGCTATTGCTCTCTCTTTATCGACATGGAAAGCAGATGAAGAACTACTAACAGCTTCAGCAAATATAGCGCTAGAATGGGCCAAGAAGTTTCATTCCAAAAATTTACCTGGCCAAACATTTCTCAATATAAATATTCCGGTAATCAAACCAGATTCAACAGGAAAATATACGTTTCAAGATCCTGTGGTAGCTAAGTTAGGTAAGAGAACTTACGATTATACCCTAGAAGAAAGATCTGATCCTAGAGAGAGACCTTACTACTGGAACTGCGGTAAGCCGATCGGCCACTGCAATCAAAAAGAAACTGATTGTTCACTATTAGATGAGCAAAGGATTTCAGTTACACCGATTAAACTAGATCACACCAATTATGAAGCCCTCGAGGCTCTTAAAAACTGGAAATAGATGAGCTCTCCGTCACTAAAAAAATTTATTGGGATAGATAGGATAGGCCACCTACTACAAAAATTTTCAGATCAATCAAAAACAGAGACTCCAGTTCAAGTGAGCTATATCGGCTTAATTGTAGCCCTAGGCATATCTTTACTACCCGCCGCATCTCATTTCCTGGAGCCGTATCAGGAGCAGATCGATATTGTAACAGTCTTCATAGGTACCGCTACGGTTCTATCTATACTATTTAGAGTGCGTCACAGAATCCCTTTCCTATCCGTGACAAATTGGAGACAATCGCTTTCTTTAACCCATACTGCGTTTGCTATAGGTGCCATACCAACCGCATTTGTACTTCTTTTTAGCCCAGAGAGTCTCTTGCCTCCACCTCAAATGCTCAATTCTGGCACCGAGCATGGGATTGTAGTTGACCGAATGTGGCAAGTAATTTTACAAATTGCTGTCTGGGCAGGTCTTACCGAAGAGTTTATTTATCGAGGCCTCCTAATATCTGCTATCAGAAGAAGTCACCTATTAGGATTAAGTCAACTCAAGAAAGATAAAGTAGCTGTTATCGTATCTGCCGTGATTTTCGGATTTAGCCACTACATGTTGTGGGGGCTACCTGCCTCCTTAACCCTGACTGGTCTCGGGATTGGATTCGGAATAGCCTACATAGCTATTGGGGAGCTACTCCTACCGCTCATAGTTTATCACATAATTTTTGATGCTCTTAGCTTGAGCTTCGCCTTCCTGGCTTATAAGATATAAGCACTTAAAATCGTCTGGATTACATGAGCAAGCGCCTTAAAATAACTCGTGCGCGAGAGAACAACCTAAAGGAAATCTCCTTAGAGATTCCTCATGATGAACTTACGGTAATCACCGGACTATCAGGTTCTGGTAAATCCTCACTCGCTTTCGATACCATTTATGCAGAAGGTCAACGACGGTATCTTGAAACGTTCAGTTCCTATACCAGACAATTTTTCGACCAGGTTAAAAAACCAGATGCCGATCTGATTGAACATGTTCGTCCGGCCATAGCCATAGAGCAGAAAACCAAAATCAAATCGTCTCGGTCTACGGTTGGCTCAATGGCAGGGTTAAACGAATACCTTAAAGTTCTCTGGAACTTCTTTTCCACACCAGTCTGCCCAGCCTGCTCAACTCAAATTGAAACTTTTACCAGTAAAAGTGCTGCCCTCAGACTAAATGATATTTTGAATTTATATCCTAATTCAATTTTTGTAATTACAGCTCCTATAGCTTTGGTCAACGAGCCTAGTAGTGTAAAAATAAAAAATAAAAAATCTGGGATTAAGGAGTCTTTAAGAATAGCGCTTGAAAGATTAAAGCTGCTGGGATTTTCTCGTCTTTTCGACCCTAATACATGCTCTTTTGTTGAAATTACAAACGAAAGCTCATCATCTTTGGAGAACACTTTAGCCGATTTCAATAACATTATTTACGCCGCAATTGAAAGAATCAAAAAAGGTAGTCACTCAATCGAAAGTCTAACGGAATCAGTAGATAGAGCCTTTACTCTTTCTGGAGATTCTTGTGCCGTGATAGACACAACTAAGAGTAAAGTCAGACCTCTTAGAACTATCATAGCCTGCCCCAGCCAAACCAATATAAAAACTAATCAGAGTAAAATATTTACATTCAAACAAACGCCAACCTGTGAATTTGCAGGAATTAATCTAAAAAAGAAACGTCCTTCGCTTTTTAGTTTTAATCATCCCTACGGTGCCTGCGAAAAATGCAAAGGATTCGGTTCTATTTTGGAGGTGGATCGAGACAAATGCATCCCAGACAAACGGCTCTCCATAGAGCAGGGTGCTTTACAATGCTGGAATGGTGACAGTGCTGGTGGTCAACTCAAAAAACTCTTAAAATTTGCTACTGTACATAAAATCGATACTAAAAGTCCTTGGAAAGAATTACCGAAAGAGACCCAAGATTTAGTTTTCTTCCATGATACACCTGAATTTCGAGGCATAAACGCGTGGTTTAAAAAGCTCGAACGTAAGATGTACAAAACTCACGTCAGGGTCTTTGTAGCGAGATATCGTAAAGAGAGAATTTGTCCCGAATGCAGTGGTACTCGATTTAATACCAGCTCATTGGCTTATAAAATTAATACACTATCAATCTCGGATGCGAATAAGATGCCGCTCGATGAGCTATTCGAGTGGGTAAATAATCTTGCAAAGTCAGGCACAGACCTGCCCAGACAGATTCAAACTGTCTATCAAGAGCTTAAATCCCGACTCGGTTATTTAATCGAAGTCGGCTTGCCTTATCTAACATTGGATAGGCAATCAAATACCTTATCAGGCGGCGAGACTCAGCGGGTTAACTTGGCCTCATCAATTGGCAGCAACTTAGTCTCAACTCAATTCATACTAGATGAACCAACAGTGGGACTTCATGCAAGAGACACAAATAGACTGATTAAGGCTATTCATGCTCTTAAAAATAGGGGGAACTCTGTCCTAGTCGTGGAACACGACACGGAGGTAATTAATAGCGCCGACAATATTATCGAAATTGGACCAGGGGCTGGGAACAACGGAGGCCAAATATCATTTAATGGCCCAATTTCAAAGTGGCACGGCCTAAATTCCCCAAATTGGCCGAAACCGATTACTCTTCCGGCCGATATCCCTAATATTCACATTCATAAAGCTCGTGCGAGAAATCTTAAGTCCTTCCATTTATCCATACCCCTAAACGGCCTAGTCACAATCTCAGGCGTCTCAGGTAGCGGAAAAAGCACATTATTACACGAAGTCATCGTAGGCGCTGCGGAGGCTAGAAAAGCAGGGGAGACAATCAACACAGCTGATTCAGTTGAAGGTCTGGATTTAGTTGATGATGTCATCCTAGTAGACCAAACTCCAATCTCCAAAACACCAAGAGGGAATATTGCGACCTACACAGATATCTGGACAACAATAAGAAAGCTATTAGCCGAGACTCCAGATGCCCAATTGAGAAAACTAAGCGCCTCTTCTTTTTCTTTCAATGTCGATGCGGGTCGGTGCCGAAGCTGCAATGGAGCTGGATTCATAAAAGAAGACATGCAGTTTTTAAGTGATGTCTATATTCAATGCGAAAGTTGTCTAGGCAAGAGATTTCAACAAAAAGTATTAGAGGTTCGGTTTAAGGGTCGGACAGTTGCAGATCTCTTGGATATGTCTGTAGCGGAAGCCAGAGAGGTTTTCTCCGATTACGCAGGGATTCACAACATTGCCCAGAGATTGACTGATTTGGGTCTCGACTACCTAAGACTTGGTCATCCATTAAGCGAATTGTCTGGTGGCGAAGCCCAAAGATTAAAACTGATATCTCATCTCGATTCACAGAATAAATCCGTCCTGTTCTTATTCGATGAGCCCACGACCGGGCTACACGTTCAGGACGTTGCGCGGCTTTTAACGTTATTTCGCAAACTAATATCCGATGGGCATTCTATTATCTGCGTTGAACACAACCTGCACCTCATAGCCGCATCAGACTGGGTTATTGATATGGGGCCCGAGGGCGGTGCCCACGGAGGTCGGATTTTATTTGAGGGGCCTCCTAAGGATCTTATTAAGATGGCATCATCCTCGCACACAGCCAAATTTCTAAAAGATATTATTTCAAAAGATGGCGACCAGAGTCAAAAGATTATTGATATCAAAAAGTCGCGCATTAAAGAGCAATCTGGAACTCTAACGAAAGCCGAAACAATCGAAATAAGAGGGGCGAGGGAGCATAACTTAAAAAACATCGATATCTCGATTCCACTCAATAAATTAATCGCTTTTACGGGGGTTTCAGGCTCAGGCAAATCATCTCTAGCCAAAGATATTATTTACGCAGAGGGGCAACGTAGTTACCTTGATTGCATGTCCCCTTATGCAAGGCAGTTTATCAAGGAATTAAAGCAGCCAGATATAGATAGTATCAAAGGGGTACCTCCTACTATCTGCGTTTACCAACATACCTTCCAGCCTGGCTCTCACTCTACAGTCGGCACACTCACTGAGGTATACAACTTCCTGCGCCTACTTTACGCTAAGATCGGAACTCAACACTGCCCCGAGCATCCGCAAGAAGCGATATCTCCTCTATCTGCTGCTAATATCGCAGATGAGATATGCACTAGCACAAATAGCATAAAAATTCTTAGTCCTATAATTAAGGGCAAAAAGGGATTCCATAAAGATCTAATTGCCCGAGCTATGGAGCTAGAGCTGTCTCACATTCGGGTTGATGGCGTATTGGGAGCTCCTTCAAAATGGAGTGAGGGACTCGAGAGAAACAAGGCTCACTCTATCGAATATGTAATCGCCTCATTTAATCCTAAATCAGCCAACCGAGATCTTGTAACGGAGGCCGTAACCCAAGCGCTTTCTCTCGGTAACGGCTCATTGATAATATTATCCGGAGAGGACGAGCGAGTTCTGAGCTCAGATAGAACATGCCCCACCTGTAAGAGAGGATTTTTAAAACCAGATCCTGAGGACCTCTCCTTTAGTTCTAGTAGAGGAAGATGTCCTAATTGCGATGGCCTTGGCCTAATTAATGGCGTTGTCTGTAAGTCTTGCCACGGTTCTAGGTTAACTGAAATTGGACAAAATCTTAGAATCAACAATCTATCAATTTTTGAATTAAGTCAGAATCCACTTGAGAGAGTCGGTGCGATTTTAAAATCTCTAAAATTAACAAAGAGAGAGTACTCAGTTTCAGAGCTTCTCCTCAACGAACTAGATCGAAGAATCGAACTGCTAACAAAGTTTGGGGTTGGCTATCTGCCTCTCAGCCGTCCATGCGGGGCAATTTCCGGCGGGGAGCTTCAGCGACTCCGATTAGCTGCAGCACTTGGGGCATCTTTGGCCGGAGTTTTATATATTTTAGATGAGCCATCATCAGGACTTCATCCAAATGATAATAAAAAAGTTATCAGCACCTTGAAGTCATTAAAGGATGAAGGAAACACTGTAGTTGTAATAGAGCACGACCCAACTACCATTCTGGCAGCAGAGCACATAATTGATGTAGGTCCTGGCGGAGGAAGCACAGGAGGGAATCTGATTTACAATGGCCCAATAAATAAATTTCTAAAGGAGAAATCCTCGGAAACAGCAAAGGCCATCAAAGAATACCAGTCCCAAGAGTCTCTGAACGAGATAGACGAGCAACAAACTGCGGTCGGAACGCTAACCATATCTGGGTCAAAAAATAACATTAAAAACCTCTCACTCTCTCTTCCATTAAATAAACTAATTGGCGTGATTGGTGTATCAGGTGCAGGCAAGAGCTCTCTGGTTCAATACATGTTAGCTGACACTCTACTAGATTCGGAGACTGGTATCTTTAAAAGGAATCAAACTGATTGGGCTAAGAGTGGCGTTAGGATCGTATCGTCAAAGCCCTTAGATGGGGTCTATTTTGTCGATCAAAAACCTTTAGGAAAGACCTCGAGATCTATTCCAGCTTCATACCTTGGAATTTGGGATGAGATAAGGAAAGTATTGGCAATGAGCCCCGAAGCCAAAACAAGAGGCTGGAAAGATAGCTTCTTCTCATTTAATTCCGGCAAAGGGAGATGCCCAGAATGTAAGGGGTTAGGTGAGATCGTACTAGAGATGAGTTTTCTACCCTCAGCGAAAGTTCCATGCGAAAGATGTCGAGGCTCTCGTTATACCGAAGAAGCTTTAACCGTAAAGTATAATAATTTTTCAATCTCTGATGTTCTTGAAATGACGATAGATGAGGCAAAAACTGCTTTTGCTGCTCACAAGAAAATCAATTTAGTTCTAAATACCGCAGCTGAACTCGGATTGGGATATTTGAAACTTGGTCAATCAACTGCCACTCTTTCTGGAGGAGAGGCTCAAAGATTAAAATTAACACTTGAGCTTGCAAAGCCAAGAAAGGACACCTCGCTTTACATCCTGGATGAGCCAACCTCTGGTCTCCACATGAGCGATGTAAGGCGCTTAATCGCCGCCCTTAAAAAATTGGTCAACAAAGGTCATACTGTTATCATAATCGAACATGATGAGCAGGTAATTAAAAGCTGCGATCACCTAGTTGAGCTTGGCCCAGGGGCTGATATAGAAGGTGGCAGTGTTGTCTACTCAGGACCAACTCACGGTATACTGAAACAAACAACCCCATGGGCTAAATTATTGAATCTTAACCAAGATATAGGTTTGAAACAGAATAGCCATTCTAGGCATTAAAAACCTATCTGAATTGCCTCCTCAAAAATTTCTTTAATTTGAAAAACTTAGTGATAATATTTTGTCGCCGATTAGCTATCGGAATCAGTCGTTCTAAAGTTTTGGAATTCGGAGGATTCTCATGGCAAAAGTGCTTCTTATAGATGACGAACAGAGCGTTGAAGCAACGCTTAGGTCTTACCTTGAAGTTGAAGGGCACGAGGTAATATCTGCCACTAATTTTGATTCAGCCGTTAATTGGATTAAGCAAGATAAGGCTGACTTAATCATTACCGATGTTATCCTGGGCAAGAAAACCGGACTTGATGTCTTGAGAGAAGCAAAAAAATCTCAACCCGAGACCCCGGTTATAGTAATAACGGGTCAACCGTCAATACAAACAGCGACTCGATGCGTCAAAGATGGTGCATTTGATTTCCTCGAGAAGCCGCTCTCTCCTGATGACTTTATTGATGCGACTAGGCGAGCAATAAAAATCTCGAATAGAGCCAAACGTCAGATATCCCTTAAAGATAAGAATAAGGAGAAGAGAAAATTCCTCGGTAAATTACTCAAGCAGAAAAACTGGGAGATCGATCGAACCCTTAAGGAGCTTATAAAAAGTGAGGACAAATATCGATCTCTAATCTCGGCTGTGCCGGAATTAATTTTGGAGGTAGATAATAATTTTAAATGCACCTGGTATAACGATGTGGCAAAGGAGTTTTTTGGCCACTCTCTGTACAATCAGCCCTTCCAGCTCCTAGCCTCTCCGGGCGAAGACAGAATAATTTTGGCCAATAAATTAGAATTTTTAGACGATGTAAATGAACCAATAGGTTTCAAATTCAGGTGCGTAAGCCGCGATGGCAGCATTGAAGAGATATCCTGGCTAATGACAGCCTTACGAAACCCTTCTGGAGCACGGTATGGCTATCTTCTAACAGGGAGGAAACGAGAAGCCTTTAAGTAAAAATCCGTTAATGCCCTACTTTATTGCAAAAAGGGAGTAATCGCCCTGACTCATCGTTTCGCTTAAATGGTCTGTTAGGAACTCTTGCCAAATTGATTTCTGAGAATCATTCAGCGCCGTAGATAAAAGAGCATCGGCTTTAATTCTATTGACCAATATAAAATATACTCCCCTAGACCTAAACCATTCAGAGAGAGCTGCGGCGGTATTAGCTTTTAAAAAAGCCTCTAATAAATATTGCTCCGACCGATGACTACTAACCGTAGGATTTTTGAAGTAGAAGAACCGATTTCCTGTAGCCAGTAAATAAATTTTACCTGGTCTATTTGAGGTAGTCTTTTCATTAACTTTTGTAATTACCTCATACTCTAAGATCTGCTCAGATAGGTAGATCTCATTCGATTTGGTACTCGATAGGAAATTAAAAATATTCTTCGATTGATTCAAACTCACCATATAGCTAAATGCCCAAATCGTATGAATCAATAGCAGTAGCCGCTTAGCAAATACTCCAAATCTAGGTAATATTTTTTTAAGATGAGCTAACCCGATAAAACTTAAACCAACAGCTGGAATCCAAACCGGTAAAAGATACCTAATTCGGGCGCCGGTCAGCCCTATAGCCACTAAAAAGTAAGCTACTAAAATAAAAGCAATCCATCCGCTCCAAGAACGGTGCGATGCAGCGATAAATCCGATAAATATAAGAAGGAAGAAGGGCGTTAAAACCCCATCAAACCGAGCGGGATTTTCATCCTCACCGACTAGAATCATTCGAAAGGGCATAGCCAATAGATCGGTAAAAGACTCACCATAAAGCACTACTCTCTGAGCTAATGGACCAACTGATTTATGTAAAACAGTGGCAGGAGAAGATGCATCCATTAAGTGATTCGAAAACAAGGGATAAACAGGATTACCCTTCCAAGAGTAGTTTCGTATGAGCCAAGGTGAATAGGTAGCCAATGCTAAAATGGATAGAACCAAGAACATTTTCACTATCGAGCTGGGAGAAACTTTAAGGCGCCAACAATAAAGGGGAAAAGACCCGAGTAATATTACAGCCCATAAAAGCCCATTGTATTTTGTTGAGAGAGCTAACCCTATTAAGACTCCAGCACCCAACAATCTCTGCCCAGCAAATCTACTTTCGCAGGCCTCAATCAAAAGAGCCAACGCAGCACCACAAAATAGAGCTAAGGGAAGGTCAACTAAAGGCTCACCTGCGAGCCTTAAAAACATCGGTGTCGAGAGAGTAATTAGATACGCCCAAACTCCATATCTTCTTGAATCAAGTCCGCGCTCAATAAATATAGCTGTCACGCCTGCTAAAATTACTAAGTAAGTAGCGTGATACAGAGAAGCCAACGGTAATAAATCCAACCCCATCAAACCGGTGTATGCCAGCTGTATTAGCTGTGGATAGTAAGACCATTCATGCCAGGGTACTTGCACTAGTTTTCCGGCCTCTAGCCATATCTTCGGAAGATATAAATGATGAATCAGTGCATCTTTGGATGTAATTGGTAAAATTGTTTGAGAAGTTATAAATCCAAATAAAATAAGAAACGGAACACCTACAAGAATAAAATTGAATAAACTCTTACCACTTTCTTTAACTATGTATCTCAGGGAGTAAGTTGCAGCGGCTATAAGAAAGAGAACGTGCACAATAAAGACAGATTGATATGCCCAGCCGCCTACACCAATAAAACTACCTATCGGCAACAGGGGAATTAATAAAATCCCAGCCATCACGACTAAAAGAGATAGATTATCGAGGTGATTACGAATATTCTCTTGGGCCATGCTGATTCAACCGATTAACATTGAGGTGTTTTTATGGTAAACCAGTCGCACCGAACAGTGTACTCCTAATTTTTACAGTAAATACTGAAATAAAATGACAACCTCACGAGACCCAGCCATAAGAATGGTGATGATGCCCAAGGATACTAATGCATTAGGCAGTATTTTCGGTGGCTATATTTTAAGCCTTATAGACTTGGCAGCCGGTCAGCACGCCCGCACAGTTTCAGCCAAAAAATTTGTTACAAAGGTTATGCGAGAAGTCGAGTTTATCTCGCCGGTTTTTATCGGAGACGTTGTCAGTTTTTATACGGAGACTACCAAGGTTGGAAAAACCTCTATCACTATCCAGGTATTAGTAGAGGCCGTTCGAGGGGAAAATGCTCTACAGTCTTGTAAGGTGACCCAAGCTGAGGTCGTGATGGTAGCGGTAGATAACAACAATAAACCAATCTCAATTCTCTAATATGTCGACCAACGATTATATAGTCTACGGCTTTTGGTGTGCCCTGCCCCTATCTCAGGTAGTACTGACTATTTACTACTATCTTGAATACTTGAGTAAAAAGGGGAATAAGATCGCTGTGATTGATGGGGCTAAGCAGACTGGATTTCTTATGATCTGCCTCGCCTTCACTTTTATATTAGAATTCCTGCTCTTAGATTTTATTCACTACGCTGTTAATTATATCCTTGATATCCTCGGATTATCCCTGCCTAAAACCTTTTTTAGAATCATACTATTCCCTGCGGTCTTGGTTTTTGGGGCCAAAATGGTAGGTGGATCCAAGGAGTTAAAAACACCCAAAAATCCGCTTTTAAAATACAACCGACCCAAGAATGGAGCCAAGTAATGCTAATCGCAGGAGTAGATGAAGCAGGTCGTGGACCACTTGCTGGGCCAGTAACGGCGGCGGCGGTAGTGTTCAAGGAAGGATACGAGAATTCAGAGATTGGAGATTCTAAGCAACTTTCTGCAAAAAAACGCGAATACTTGGTCGAGGTAATAAAGCGGGATGCAGTTGCCTGGGCAATCGTATCTGTTGGTCACCACCGCATCAAGAGGCATAACATACGTGAAGCCTCGCGGATCGCCATGGCTTTAGCCGTAAAAAGAATCAAAGCAGATCTAGTATTGGTCGATGGAAATGTGCCTATTGATATTTCAATACCACAAGAAACGATCATCGGCGGAGATGCTCTCCGTGTTGAAATAGGAGCTGCTTCGATTCTGGCTAAGGTTTGGCGAGACCACCTCATGAACGTGTTGGATAAAAAATATCCTGGCTACGGCTTAGCAAAGCATGCTGGGTATCCAACCAAATCTCATAGAGAGGCAGTTAAAACTTATGGTCCGTCAAAAATTCATAGAGCCGACTTCAGAGGGGTCAAAGAATACCTCCCGACAGCCATTCATACCTAAAATCAAAAAAAATAGAGACGCCGCCATAGGAAAAGCAGGGGAGCGAGAAGCTGTGAAATTTCTGCAATCACTCGGCTATAAGGTTATTCTTAAAAATTGGAGATGCCCCGAAGGGGAGTTAGATATAGTGGCTATCGATGAATCAGCACTGGTTATCGTTGAGGTAAAAACTAGAGCCGCTGAAATAAGTGCCGATTTTTCGCCGTTTGAAGCGGTCGACGTTAAAAAAGAAGCCCAATTAAAAAGATTAGCTAATAGGTTGATCTATCTAGAGAGATTAAAAATTAAACCATTCCATCCTCAACAGCTACGGTTCGATATAATCGGAGTTACATACTCTAATGCTGGCGGAGAAACCTCTTTCAAATGTCAGCACTTGAAAGAGGCGTTTTCATACTAAGTTAATTAGGCACATTGACTACAATGTGCCCATTCGCGACATCCATCAAGACGGCCTGTCCGTCTTGAATTTCTCCACTAATTAACTTCTTGGCTAAGGAAGTTTCAATCTCTTTTTGGATTAATCTCTTCAAAGGTCGAGCACCATAGACTGGGTCATAACCATTTATGGCAAAGTATTCGACTGCTTTTTCAGATAAATTCAGCGTGATGCGACGGTAAGCCAATCTCTCTCTTACTCTCTCAAGCTGAATTTCCACTATTCTACGAATCTCTTCCCTGCCCAACGGATTAAAGGTTATCAGAGAATCTATTCGATTGAGAAACTCAGGTCTAAAAAACGAGGATAACACCCCCTGAAGCTCCTTATCCATCTCCGACCTGAGACTCTCTCGCTCAGCCTGCTTAGAATCCCTCATTTTAGAGGCATAAGTCATGATGTGTTGCGAGCCTAGGTTTGAGGTCATGATTAACAAGGTATTTTTGAATGATACGGTCCTACCTTGTCCATCGGTTAATCGACCATCATCAAGAATCTGAAGAAGCACATTGAAAACATCCTGATGGGCTTTCTCAATTTCATCCAGGAGTATTATCGAGAATGGCCGCCTTCTAACTGCTTCCGTTAATTGACCACCCTCCTCATACCCTACATATCCTGGAGGAGCCCCTACCAGACGAGATACCGTGTGCTTTTCCATGTACTCGGACATGTCTATTCGAATCATTGCTCGCTCGTCATCAAAAAGAGCCTGCGCTAAAGCTCTAGCCAACTCTGTCTTACCGACACCCGTAGGCCCCATAAAGATAAAGGAACCAATTGGCTTTTGTGGATCTTTGATACCCGCTCGAGCTCTAAGAACCGCTGCGGCAACTTCAGAGATGGCTAAGTCTTGGCCAATTACTCTTGTCTTAAGAGTTGATTCCAAGCCCAAAACTTTCTCGCTTTCTCCTTGAAGTAATTTTGTTACTGGAACACCAGTCCAACGAGCAACAACCTTGGCAATATCCTCTTCATCAACCTCCTCCTTCAAAAGAACACCTGCCTCACTTTTTTTCTTTGTAATGTTCTCTTCAGCATCTCTTAACTGTTTTTCAAGCTTGGTAAGAGTGCCGTATTGGAGCTCGGCTGCCTTATTCAGATCGTAATTACGCTTGGCCTGCTCAATTGAAACTCGTGTCTCCTCAATCTGCGTTCTTATGCTTCTTACCTCTTGAACCACCCGCTTTTCAGCATCCCATTGCAAGCGAAGAGCAGTGTTTCTATCGCTCAATCCAGAGAGCTCATTTTCTAATTTCACTAATCTCTCTTTCGAGGCAGCATCAATCTCTTTTTTTAGCGCCTCTCGCTCGATTTCAAGTTGTAAAATCCTGCGGGAGACTTCGTCTAATTCAGCAGGCATAGAATCTATTTCGGTTCGAATCTTTGAAGCAGCTTCATCCACGAGATCAATCGCCTTATCTGGCAAAAAGCGGTCTGAAATATATCTATCGCTTAATGTTGCGGCTGCAACCATAGCTGCATCTTTGATCTTCACTCCATGATGCAGTTCATATTTCTCTCTTAATCCTCTCAAGATAGAAATTGTATCTTCTACGGATGGCTGATCTACCAATACTGGTTGAAACCGCCTCTCAAGTGCGGCATCTTTCTCGATATATTTCTTATATTCATTGAGGGTAGTAGCACCAACACAGTGCAGCTCACCCCTGGCAAGCATCGGTTTTAATAGGTTACCTGCGTCCATTGAACCTTCAGCGGCACCTGCTCCCACCACTGTATGAAGTTCATCAATAAATAAAATAATCTCACCCGCAGCTTCTTGAACCTCTTTTAAAACAGCTTTTAAACGCTCCTCAAATTCTCCCCTAAATTTGGCACCGGCAATTAAGGCACCCATATCTAATGATAATATTTTTTTATCTTTCAGCCCCTCTGGAACATCGCCCGATAGGATTCTCTGAGCTAAGCCCTCCACTATAGCTGTTTTTCCAACACCTGGCTGACCGATTAAGACGGGATTATTTTTTGTACGTCTAGATAGAACCTGGATTACCCTTCTGATCTCTTCGTCTCTACCAATTACAGGATCTAATTTTCCTTGAGCCGCAGCCTGAGTAAGATCGCGGGCGTATTTCTTTAAAGACTGATAGGTCTCTTCGGGATTCTGTGTGGTCACTCTATGTGCTCCTCTTACTGACTTAATTGCCTCTAATAGTTTATCCGAACTTAATCCGAATTTTTTAAAGCTCTTTGCGTGATCAATTCCGGCGACTATAACATGCTCAACAGAGACATAGTCATCTCCCATTTTTTTTGCATGAGCCTCACTGTCCCTGAGAAGATTTAGAACATCTCGTCCCAATCTAGCTTCAACTCCAGTACCAGAAGTTATTTGAGGTTTTTTAGAGATAGCCTCTTCTAAGTCTCGCTTTAACAAGGAAACATCGACACCTCCAGCTTTTATGATAGCTGAGGCGATGCCATCCTTCTGATCGATTAATGCTGCAAGGTAGTGCTCAACAGAAACTTCGGTATTATTAAGAGCCTCAGCTTTTATCTGAGCGTCCCGTAAGCCTTCCTGTCCTTTGATTGTTAATCTATTAAAATCAAACATTTAGGCTCCTTCCTAAACTTGTCGTCTCTTGTTTAGGTAGTTAATCATTGAAACTCTCAAATTCAATCCCCACACCGGAACAGCCAATCCCTCGGGTTACTAATGATCAACCCCTATTTTGCTGATTGTCGTAAGCGCTTCTCTGATATATGGTCTTAAGCAGGTGGCACACCCAACAAAAGAGTAAGGATATGGATATTTACAGATTCTTTCATCCTCACCATAATCCTAGATTAAATAGCACACCTTTGCGTCAAGTAGAGTTAGTTGAGCTTGAGCAAGCCGCATCTGAACTTAAAAAAGCGTTATTGCGGGCTAAATTCAGACTCGAGAAGGGGACAACTCCGCCTCTCCTGCCGTCTCATATGACTGATATCATCAAGGCTATGGACTTTGTTAACTCATCTCTTCAGACCTTATGTGATGCTCACCCTGGGGATACCCAAGAAGAGCTAGGCACTATCGCAGCCGAAAGGTCACCAATGTCAGGCTGGGAAACCTGGGCTAGTCTGGTTGAAGAGCAATTAGGTTTTGCAAAAATAGCCTCTGATAGCTCTGAAAAAGTGGCATAAGCCTTTAAAACCCATAAATACCTCTCTATAAGCAATTCAACATATTGGAATCACTATCTTATAGATGTATTCTAATTTGATAGAACAAAAG
>CAZWGK010000002.1:33235-47606 GCA_964633685.1 uncultured Bdellovibrionales bacterium
AACTTAAACAATACAGACGAAATCAAAATACTAGCTGATAAATTTTTAACCGAAGCCGACTACGTCCCCCTTAACAAAGAGGAGATAAAGTATAAGAGACGGCATCTGGATGATAGGCTAAAGGCTCTTAACTTTAGAACTCAAATTATAGAGCGAGAGCTTCATAAACTAGAGAGTAAGTATTATCGAACATGCATCTTCGGTAGTGCTAGAATCAAGGCTGACAACCCTATTTATTCAAACGTAGAAGAATTAGCCCATCTGCTTGCTGGGATTGGTATAGATATCTTGACTGGTGGTGGCCCTGGACTGATGGAGGCTGCTAATAAGGGTGCCCAACAAGGTCGACAAGAGATGAAAACAAAAAGTCGATCCTACGGCCTATCTATTCAGTTAGACTTTGAGCCCGTTCCAAACTCTCACCTCGATATAAAGAGACATCATCATAAATTCTCTTCCAGGTTGGACGATTTCATGAGGTTATCAAATTCAGTCATCTTAACCCCCGGTGGAATCGGCTCCCTTTTAGAGCTTTTGTTTACTTGGCAGCTGATTCAAGTGAAACATCTTGCTCCACGTCCAATCGTATTGATGGATAGTGTGTTTTGGAACGGATTTATAGATTGGATGAAAGAATATCCTATGGCCCGCAAATTAGTTGGACCAGGTGACTTTGATTGTCTATCAATCGTGGATACACCTAAAGAGGTCTTTGCGATCATCAAAAAGCACTACGAGGATTTCATCGCTCAAAGCAAAGCAGAAGCTAAGTGAAGTTAACTTAGTTATTATTTGCCCGCTGCAGCGCCTCTAGGAACCGACGACGAATCTCTTCTTGTCGTGCCGCAAAGTCTGAATCTACCGCAGGGCCCGAGTTGTAGTCTGAAGTGTAACTGTTATCTGAGTTATAAGATGAGCCGGTGTCTTTTGATGGCGATAACTTACTTATCGCTCTAAAAGGATTATCATCTTCATCAGAATTATTAGCGGCAGGGCCTGGCTTATATCCGACTCTCGCTACACCTGAGCTAATATCTTTCTCATTAAACGCCTCGATAATGGCATTCTGAATCTCAGCACTGTATCCATCGATGCTAGTTTTCGGAGGTGTTTTAACCGGCTCTTTGATAGCAGGCCTAATATCTACTGGCGGAACAGGAGGTACTGCCACCTCTTGAGCAGTCATCTCTGTTTTTGGATTAGATAAACTCTTGGTAGCATCAACTGCTACTGGAACGACCGAGGGCTGCTCTACCTTTGGAATCTGCGTTTGAGGCAATACCACCGGTGCTATAATAGTGGCGTTTGTCGATGCTACTACGACTGGTTGGGGTCCTGGACGAGAAGCAAAAAAACCAACTGCTGATAGAACCAAGACTGAGCAAAGCCCAATAGCGACCTGGTTGCGCCTTACCTGCCAAAAGGGAACACCTCTTAAGGAGTTGGAGTTTGATTTGTTAGAATTATTAAAAACGGCGCCGATCGGAGCATTCTCTGGAGTGGGAGGAGAAGATTCAGTCGCAACGTTCTGGCGAAGCTCTTTTACCAACTTATTAAAATCAGAAGCTTCCTGACCATAACCGATTGTTCTCTTAACCGAACTGCCAACCTGTACCCTGTTGATTAGATCGTTTCCTACCCAACTCTCTGGGCGATAACATAGCCTCGAAAATATGGTAATTCTCCGCTTGGCTGTTACATCTGACATAATCAATTCAGCAAATCGATCTTTCCAGATATGCGGAATCGGCTCAAAAGGGGAGTCTAGAACTAAAATTTTAGAGTTTGAATAGGTAGCCAAAAGTAACTCAACTCTCCGTTTGTAATCCTCAGATACATCCTTCCAGTCCCTCTCAAGAGCATCTGCGATTCCATAAGCAGAGCAGATGCTATTTAATTGTCCTTCCGGAATACCATATTCAAAAAGTACCTCTACTAATTTACGACCATCACCCTTTATCCAACTACCAAAACCGATGTAAGCACAGTCAGCTGGGCTAAATGGAGTCTCGTCTAGGTAAATTGAAAATTTCTGACCTGATACACTGCCATAAAGAGCCTGCCTGAACGGCACTAGGTCAGAGTCTTGCTCAGCTCTAAGCACAGTGAGTTTGCCTGCAGGACAGTTGATACAATCCAACAGCTCCCCACGCTTCGATAGGTGTTTAATTACTAGCTTCTCCATACCGAGATAAATCGGCAAATAGAGAAGAATAATTTAGAAAATAAATCTCTTTGATTAATTAAGACAAAACCGCAACGACCTGATTTATTTAGAGATTTTTGCCATATACTCTTTCAATCGAGGGGCAATATCGGGTCTCTTCATTGCATAAGCTATGTTGGCCTGAAGAAATCCAAATTTATCGCCGGCATCGTATCTTTCCCCTTCAAAAGAATAGCCTAAGACTCCTTGCTGCTGCATGAGTTTGGCTAAAGCATCGGTAAGTTGAATCTCACCCCCTTTTCCAGGTTGAGTGTTTTCAAGAATAGTAAATATCTCCGGTGTTAATATGTACCGCCCAACAATAGCATTCCGCGATGGCGCATCCTTAAAATCAGGCTTCTCTACCATTGCTTTAACATCAATCAACCGAGAATCAATTGAATTTCCTGCGCATATTCCAAACTTAGAAACATCCTCCTTTGGAACCTCCATCAAAGCTACTACGGACTTCTGATGTTGATCGTAGATGTTCATCATTTGTTTAGTACAAGGAGTTGAGGCATCCACTAGATCATCACCTAAAAGCACGACAAATGGCTCATTTCCAATCACATCTTTCGCACATAAAACAGCATGCCCTAATCCTCTTGGGCTCTGTTGTCTTACGGATACAGCCCTAATCATTAGACTGGCACGCCGTAATTTCTCCAGTAAATCAATCTTGCCTTCCCGCTCTAGCTTCTCTTCGAGCTCAGGATAAAAATCAAAGTGATCTTCAACGGCAGCTTTTCCTTTTCCTGTAATAAAAACGACAGTATCAATCCCAGAGGCTACTACCTCCTCGACGATATATTGAATAGTAGGGGTATCAACTATTGGTAAAAGCTCTTTAGGAACAGACTTGGTGGCAGGCAAGAACCTAGTACCTAAACCAGCTGCAGGAATAACCGCTTTTCTTACTTTACTTTTTTGACTCATACCAATCTAATCAAAATTAGGAAAATTTCTTACACCAATCTTCTAGCTATTAAACCAGTTAATAACAACAGGCTCAACTTAAACCGAAAAATACTCGATAATATTTTTAGGGCAAAAGTATTGTGTGGTGCTTGTTATGGAACGGATTCTACTCGTTGAAGACTCCGATAGTCTACGAGAATCCCTAAAACTTTTATTAGAACGAGAGGGCTATCAGGTGACTGCTGAGCCAACGGCAGAGTCTGCCCTAAATTCAATCCATAACAACGTCTTCTCGCTAATCCTCTCGGATTATAAACTGCCCGGCTTATCTGGAATAGAATTCCTCAAAAAAGCCAGGGATAAATCCCCATCAGTGCCATTTCTAATAATGACGGCCTTTGGCTCGATTGAGCTAGCCGTTGATGCTATGAAGCACGGGGCAAACGATTTCATAACCAAGCCTTTTGAGCCCCTTAACCTCTGCTCTGTTGTCAAAGATATGGTCAGCCACCAGCGCGTACTCGACCGAGATGCTGGTCGCCACCATAAAACACGTAGACCAATAATAACCAACAACGAGGGGCTTAAGGGAATACTAGAGCAACTGAAGAAAGTGGCCAGATTCGATACTCCAATATTAATCCTCGGCGAAAGTGGAGTCGGTAAAGAACTAGTAGCTCATTTTGTTCATGACCATAGTCCTAGAAAAAATGAAAAGTTCGTTTCAATAAATTGTGCCGCCATACCGCCACAGCTCTTAGAAAGTGAATTCTTTGGTCACGAGGCTGGGGCTTTTACAAGCGCAACTCAATCCCGTATGGGACTTTTTGAAATAGCCAAAAACGGCACCATCTTTTTAGATGAAGTCGGCGATATGCCCAAACATCTTCAAGTAAAGCTTCTCAGAGCACTACAAGAAGGGGAGATTAGAAGGGTAGGTGGTAATGCTTCGATTAAAGTAAGCCCCAGAATTATAGCAGCAACCAATAAACCAGTTGATGGTGAAGGTGATGGATCCCTACGAGAGGATTTTTATTACCGATTAGCCGTATTTACAGCAAAAATTACACCACTAAGGGAAAGGCGGGAAGATATTGAACCTTTGGTGAACTCAATCTTAGAGGGAATCTGTGCCAGTAATGGAATAAAATCTCCTGCTATCGATCCCGAGACCTGGGAGATTCTGAGGAATTATTCATGGCCTGGCAATATACGAGAGCTTGAGAATGTCATCGAAAGAGCCTCCCTTCTTGCTAAAGACAAGCTGTTGCCAGAGCATCTTGGAATTATTCAGAAAATTGATTTCGATTCAATGAGTGAAGTCCTTACCACTCTTCCTGAAATTGCAAGTCGTGCATCAAGAGCCGCTGAAATGGAGATGATTAAAAAAATTCTAGCCAAGACATCTGGTAACAAAAGCCGAGCCGCTGAAGTTCTAGGCGTTAGCTATAAAACACTGCTAAATAAATGCAAAGATTATCAAATTGATTAAGATTTAGCTTTCGGAACAAAAAGCGCAAAAGTCGCATCCTCATGCACTAAAAGCCACTCCGATGAAGCCCTAACTAGAAACTGCGCTAAAGGTTGCTCTTTTTTTACTACTACAACATCTGGCTTGGTTCGCAGCAAAGTTTGAGCCCAATCATTTTTTAGGGAATAAAGATCAAAATATTTTTTGAAATGATCTGGAGGAACCAGCTGAGTCCGGCCATCAGTAGTGACTCTTAAATCAAAATTTGGGTTCTGCTCAAAAACGAACCACCTGCACCAGCCGCCGAAATCAAAATGAGTAAGCGCACGAATATGATTCCGATTATTAGTTTGCGACAAATTCAACGATTCAATTTTACGACACGCCTCACCTGGAAGCTCGAAGGTCATATAAGAGCTCATATCATTAAGATACGGGGATGAAACCGCTGCTCGAAAAATAGATCCAATCAGAATTAGGGAAAGAATGGCGAAATCATATTTTTTTGCCAACAAATGCGGAATTTTTAGGTTTTTAAACAAAAATATCGGTGACAAACGTGCTAAGAATGGAGCTGCAAAGATTGAAAATATACTCGCAAATTTGATCGCTTTAATAGATTGCCATAAACCCAAGAGTGCCAGCGAACAATCGCTAAAAAATCTCTTTAATAAGCCGAAGGATATGACTGAAGAGCAAACAACGATAAATAATATTACCCCATAAAAGTAAGGACTGGAGCGAGTCCACCCAGGCTGAAATTCCATAATCGCCCGATACAACTCTTCACGCATCATCAAGTAATCCATGATTACCGCATAATTACTCCAAATACCCATTCCTTGCTCACTTTGAAAAATTCCATAAGGCGAGATAAGACCGGCAGAGGCTAAAAGGAATAAGCCTCCCCAGGAATATAAAAAAGAAATGTTCGCATTCAAGACATATCTTGGAACAATGCGATAAATAAACCAACAAGTAGGAATAAAAACCCAGTACACATGAATATTTACAATCAAAATTGAAATAAGAAATAGAATAGGAAGCTCGATCTTTCCGCCTCTAGCTCGCGCTAAAATAATCAAAGAGGTTAAAATTCCTAGAAGACCGAATATCTGTGGCCGAATGGAAGCAGTGCTACGAAGCGACTCTCCGAGGATAAGCAATATCAAAATGGGAATAAACTTGGGGGATCGTTTTGGATAATTTTGCTCTATCAAAAACCCAAAAAGGATCCCGAAAAAAGCCATAAAAATACCGAAAGCGTATCGCAAGTTCTCAAATCCGAGAGCTTGATATGCTTTATACAGAATAACCTGACCTAGCCAATGATAATCTATCCAAAACCCACCGAATGTATTGATAAAATCCTCTCTAGGAACATCACCTGTCGTCAATACAGTGGCTCCGCCCAAAAGATGCCAACCAAAATCAGGGTCGTGCGTTGGGACATACCAAAAAGAGAGGCCCCACAAAGCGGCTATTAGATAGTAAATAAATCTCATACATCCATCTGTTTATACGGAATTGCCAAAAGCAGCCACAAAGAATTACGCTTAGGCCCACTAAGAGGTGATTTATGCCGCATTGCGTACTCGAATACAGTCATAATATTCCAGACCGGGTCAACTTTAAGGGCTTCTTTGAAAAGCTTCATCAATTAATGGTTGATACCGGTGCTTTTAAATTAGAGCGCATCAAAAGCAGATTAGTGCCCCACGACAACTACTACATCGGGGATGGCAATATTGAGAACACATTTGTCTATCTCCAAATATCAATCCTGACAGGAAGAGATGTTACTCTAAGAAGGCAACTAAGTGCCTCGGCTTTAGAGCTTTTAAAAACATTCTTTCCCAAGGCGCTGGCCAAAAATAACTGCTCCATGACGGTCGACATTAGAGAGATGGATAGGGAAGTGCACTCGAGTCTGACGTAACATAAAAATTGGCTGGACGGGTTGGTCTCGAACCAACGACCTGATGATTAACAGTCATCCGCTCTACCAGCTGAGCTACCGTCCAATGCCTTTAGCTATTAAGATGCGACTAATCACGCTATGAGTCTTAAAAATTTAATTGCTCTAAAACGTTGAGATTTTAGGATAAAATCCTCAAGAATCGCTCCCAAATAGGGCGAGCTGACATCTTTTCACCGGTCAATATGACGTCCTCGGTCTGTAGTCCATATTTATCTGCAAGAACTTTAATGTGCCGACGCTGCTCATTCGGCGAAAGCTTGTCAGCTTTGGTGGCGATTACCAAGACCATGGCTCCTGCCTCAAATGCAAGGTGGCGGATTCCCAGCTCCTCTTCTTCAGGCTCTCTTCGAATATCATTTAATAAGCATACTAAAGATAGATTCTCGCGATGCTGCACGTAGCCAGCGATCATAGCGTGTAGGTTCTGACGCTCGGTTTTTGAAACACGAGCAAAACCAAATCCAGGTAGATCCGCTATGATTAAGCTTTTATCTTTTTTCGGCTCATCTTTAATAGTTACTGAGAACAGATTAATCTCTTTGGTTCGACCGGGAGTCGCGCTAGTGCGGGCTAGGCCCTTGTTATTTGTTAATCTATTTATGAAGGTAGATTTACCGACATTAGACCGACCAATAATCGCTATCTCTTGGGTACTAACTCGACCCAAAATTGAAACATCTGGACCCGACCTGAAAAATTCGGCGAGAATATGCATATAATTTTGATACTTAACTTTTAATTTTTCTGAGAGAGTGAGCTAACCTTGGATGAGAGATGCCACAGATACCCACAAATAATTATCCAAAGAGCACCGTATCCTAAGAATAGTTCCCTAAAAGTATTTGGTACCTGTTCCATAGCCTTGCCCCCTGATATTAACTCGCCTTATCTCTAATCCCAAACTCTACCTTAGTTCTGACCCAAATCATCAATATCTGCAACATAATCATCGCAGACATCCCTAAAAACATTCCTGTAACGAAAGTTGGGTCTTTTAGCCCCTGCTCTTGAACTACTTTAGGGTGTAATTGAGCCGATTGTGGCAATAGATCGATTGACCAGATAACTAGAGGCACATTAATTGCCGCCAAAATCGCAAAGGCTGCAGCCTGATTTGGAACTCTCTCTTTATCCCCAAATTTACGCAACAAATTTAATCCGAGGATAATTAATAACAGTATTAAAAAGCTAACCAACCGCGGTTCCCACCGAAACCATGTATTCCAAGCTGCATGCCCCCAGATCATCCCTGTTGCCATCACTATTGAGCAGAATACTAAAGCAACCTCACCGGCTGATGTTGCTAGAATATCCCAGGTTTTATTTCTAGTCGCAAAATGAAGAAGCGCTGAGATAAAAATAATCCCGACCGAGCAGTAGGTAGCCATTGCTGCTCCTACATGAAAATAAAAAATCCTCTGAACTGGTCCCATGATCTTTTCGTTAGGCACAACCATGAATACATAATAAAGGGCGTATAGCCCCGCTAGGATGGTGGCCGGAAATATTATTGCCTCTATTTTTTTTTGCGATTCAGTCTTCATTCGGTAACTACCTGCTCAAATAACACCATACCCAAGGCGATGTACAATACATCAAAGCCTACCAATAACGAGACCCAAGGGGTTGTTAGGTCCAGAGATTGCCCCTCTAAGGCAGTATAGATTAACTCCAAAGCCCCAAATAATAGGGGAAACATCAACGGTAACAGCACCAAAGGCAGTATAATACCTCTTAACTTAGAACTAACAGTAAACGGTATTAGGAGGGTAGATAATGCAACAAATCCAAATACCAGTAGAGATAGGATAACAATTATCTGGCCATGTGAGTGAATCATCTGCACATTCATCAACGAGACGATTGTTAAATATGAAATACCAAGCCCAACCAAACTGACTAGTAAGTTACTTAAAAACTTCGCCAAGAAAATTTCACTCGCAGAAACTTGGGTTGAAATAAGTGCAGCCAAAGCCCCGTCTTTGAACTCATATTCAAAGCTACGTGATATAGTCAGAATTCCTGCGAAAAGAAAATTTAATACCAAAAAGACAGGGAAGATACTTCGGACCTGTTGTGGAGAAAGGAAAGCGGTATTCAAACCCAAGGAGGTAACGACCCCGAAAAGAAAAGCCATTCCCACCGTAGCCCAGAGAGTCTCCTTGGTTCGAAACTCGATTAAAAAATCTTTCTTGAGAAGGGTCACTAGCGCTCTCATAAGCATATCCCTTCATATATTTCATTTAAACGCGCTTCGGTAAAACATCCGACTAAATCTTCAACAATTGCCCCATTTTTTACTATTACAACTCGGTTAACAATTTCAGCAAAAATCCCAACTTCATGAGTTGCTAAAATTATAGCCCCACCATTTGTAGGCCTCTTCTTAAGTGAGTCTAACAATATCTTTTTACCGGCAGAATCCAGGGCTAATGTTGGCTCATCGAGCACCAATACGGGGAGTGGGGAATTTAAAGATATAGCCAAAGAGGCTCTGGTCTGATTGCCTCGACTCAATAAGTCGAGAGCCCTATCTTGGAAATTTAGTAAGCCCCAAGTAGCAATAAGTGAAGCTGAGTCATTCTCGCTCGCCTTGGAGGCTAGAGAAGCAAACAGGTCAAAATTTTCGCGCACTGTTAGTGGACCATAAAGCTGAGTAGCATCCCCTTGATAGGCGACCCTTCGTCGTATTTGAGAGAGATTGGTTTCGTTTAATAAGCTAACTTTACCGGCAGAAGCCCTTAGTCTACCTGCTAAAATTTTTAATAGAGTCGATTTTCCGGAGCCATTTGGGCCCAATAAAAGAATTTTATCTCCGTCCCGAATCTCAATATTGATTGAAGTTAAGGCACTAAATGCCCCATATTTTCGAGAAATATCACTCGCGCACAGAAGACTTTGGTTGTTTCTACTAACTTCCGGTTGAAGATTCATTTGCTATTCGCTCTAGTACTTGAGAAAGCTCTCTCCGTATTTGAGAGTTCATCACACTAAACTCCTCATCAGAGATTTTATGTGTATCACGATCTAACTCGAGATCTCTCAAAATTTGCAGCAGTCTATCCTTTTCTTCCTTCAGAGTTGAAGATCTTAAAGTATTCTCTACGAATTTGTTCTGCCCAAAGTGGGGGTAGATCAGGGCAATTGCACTCGCCAGGCCGAATATAACTGAAATGACTAAACCAACACTCATAATATCCCCAAACTACCTTTTCTTATCTGGAACTAACACCACGCCAGTACCCAGCAACATAACCAATCCTCCGATCCACAACCAAACCTGAAGGGGGTTAATAAATATTTTATAAGTTGCCTTCCCAAGAGTGTCATCCCATCCAGCCAAAGCTATATAGATGTCCTCGCTTAAGCTCATTCGTAGAGCTACTTCCGTTGTTGTCTCTTGTTTAGCCAGATAAAAGCGCTTTTCTGGCAACATCTCAGCCACTAGTTTTTTACTATCAGTATTAAACACCGACATCTTGGTCAGCAAAGCTTCGTAATTCTCATTACGAATCCCAGATACATCTTCCAATTTAAAATTAAATCTACCAACTGAAACCGAATCGCCCTTAGCTAAGGTAATCTCTTTCTCGATCTTATGAGCCATTGAGGCCGTAATGGACACAGCACAGATAACCACACCAATATGAATTAGGTATCCTCCGTACCTAGAGCGATGTTTCTTAACTAACTCCGAAGTGGCGGCGATTACCCCAGTGCCCTCAGCTTTACCTTGCATGGTTTTGATACCCTTATGGTACTCCACAACCATCGTCATTAATGCAAAAAAAGATACGACATATGCTAGTAACGGATAAACTTCCCTTATGCCCGCCCATAGAAGAATTACCGTGAGGACGAGCGAGTAAAGCGTTGGCATCAAAAACGCTCTCGAAAGGTTAGACAGCGTTGCCTTGCGCCAGGCAATCATCGGCCCGATACCCATAAGGAGCAACAAGGCTATAAATAGAGGCACATTCACGGCATTGAAGAACGGGATACTAACAGTTTGCTTAGTGCCAGTGACGGCCTCAGAGAGAATCGGAAATAGCACTCCCCACAACGTAGCAAAACAGATACTCAGAAATACCAAGTTATTTAGTAGAAACGCCGACTCTCGCGAGAAGAAGCTCTCTATAGTTCTCTCTGACTTTAATAACCCTCGCTTCTTCCAGGTTATAAATATCGCTGCGCCCAAAACTATTGCTAAGTACTGAAGAAAGACCTCTCCAACATCAGTCTCAGCAAACGCATGAACACTCTGCACAACTCCAGATCTAGTTAGAAATGTACCGAATATTGTCAGAGCATACGTAAGCACGATGAGCCATACGTTCCACATCTTCAACATGTTCTTCCTTTCCTGCACCATCACTGAATGCAGAAAGGCTGTTGCCGTCAACCAAGGCATAAAAGAAGCGTTCTCCACAGGATCCCATGCCCAGAAACCACCCCAGCCTAATTCCAGATAGGCCCAATGACCACCCAACATTATTCCAGCTGTCAGAAATCCCCATCCAACGAGAGTCCATCTTCGAGTTAGTCGGATCCATTCATTAGTTGTTTCACCTGCCAATAGAGCTCCCAAACAAAACGCGTAAGGCACTGTGAAGAGGGTAAAACCAACATATAACGAGGGTGGGTGAATCTGCATGTAGATGTTCTGCAAGAGTGGATTCAAGCCATTTCCATCGGGCGGAACGAAGGGTTGCCCAAGATATCTAAATGGATTGGTATAAAAAACAACGACTGTCAAAAAGAAGAATGTAGCAACATTTAGTATCGATAAAGCCCAGCCCGCTAATTTCTGAGGATATTGCCTAACTAGGTAGGCCACTACTCCCGCAGCTATCACAAGGAAAGTGCACCATAAAAGCATTGAGCCATCCATGCCTCCCCAAATTGCAGAGACCTTGTAGTTGCTCTCCATGGCTCTATTTGAAAACTGCCAGACATACTTGACGGAAAAATCGCTGACATAAAATAAATAGCCGAGAGAGACTAGAGCTATCGTGCACGCTAGTGCTGCCAACAAGGTGGCATTTCTTGCTGTATACAACCAAGGCTGACTACCGGATCTGCCCGCAACAGCACCCGATATGATGCCGCACCCTGCCAAGAACCAAGCTAAAATTTGAGTGTAATGTCCAAGTTCTGCCACAGCTGACTCCTTTCGAATTGGCCGTGATTGTACAGTTTTAGAGAAGAAAGCTCAAAATCAGAGAGACCGTTAAGGTCCCTTAATTACTCAGCTTTTAGCGGGTCTAAATAATTTAATAAGCCATTTTAGGAGAAGGCGTCGCGCCGTCTGGCGGCTCATACTTTGATGGGCATTGGGTTAAAAGATTAGAAGCATGCAGGATGCCATTTTCAAATCGACCATCAATTATTACATCTCGCCCAGGAGCAAACATATCTGGTTTTAGTCCCTCATAAACCACGGCAACCGTATTGGATTCTGTTGGAGCATCTGTGGCTCCAGGATTGGAAATTCTGAAGGATAATTTTATATTGGGCTCAGTAACATATTCTATTGGAAGATCTACAACTCTCCCTCCAACTCGAATTCTAGTAAGAGAAGACTGGCTATCTAAATCAACAAGGTCACTTGCCTCAAGCACACTAGCAGAGCTGCTCTTGGTGGCCTGGAAAACCATTAGTCCAGCCACACAGAACATCGCTACAAGTAGTATTAGAAATTTAGAATTCATGATCACAAGATACCGCAAAAGCCCTTGGGGGCGCTACTCTAGTGGATTAATTTCTACCGCCCCAAGTAACCTTTTAATCTCTTTGATTTTATCTAGAACATGGCTCTTAACCCAGGCTCCCTCCCACCACTCAAGAGGGGTCACTGGTACACCTTGAACTCTAACCTCAAAGAACGTACCGGGCCTATAAAAAGCACCTGAAACTCCGGAAGTGCCAATCGGGGTATCTCTGTTAACAAGGTCCCCGGTAGACACGAGCACGGAATTTAAACCAGCGTAAGTGGTGGTGATACCCATGCCGTGGTCGACTATCACTATCTTGCCGAAGTAGGAGAGATTTTCAGAAAAAATAACTTCACCAGCAGCTGACGCAAATACATCTACATCTGCGGCCATATCAAGCCGAAAACCTGAGCTACGAATATCGACGATAGGTTGCTCATTAAAAACATAATTTACCGACTCACCATACCGAAAACTCGGAGCTCCTGGTGGTGGAGTCATCCCGGAGTCAATGAAGAGCTTGGTTAATCCACGAGCTTTAATCACCGATCTAATTCTATACTCCTCCGCTTCTTTAATCTTAGTTACCAATAGAGAAAAATGCGCCAATTCGGAATCATCACTGAAGCCCTCTAATTCTTTTTTATATGGTGCTGTAAGATTTTTTACCGAACGAGTTAGAAAAGAAACAGGGACAACCTCTCTAGCCTGACGAAAACTGCGCTTGGCTACTTTATTATAAAATTTACCCTGTTTCTCGTTACCTACCTCATCGCGGGCAAAAAGCCTGACGCTACTATCTCTCACTGCTGAAAACGCATCCAAAGCATAAAATACCCCAAATACATCAATGTTTCGGATAGCAGGGTCTAGTAAACTCCCCCTGGCTCCTTGAAAATAATTACCTGAAACAACGACTCCGCTATTACTGAGGTTAGAGTCAGTAGATCTGTAGAAAGCGAGCTGAGAGCCTCCTAATTGGCCGTTATGTTGACTAGTCAGAATTGAAACTCTGGGGTAAGTCCTATCAATTTTTATCGGAATAATAACCTCAGAGCTATTTGACCAAAAACTCTTGTCCCACGCCTTGATTTCTAAAGTGCCGACGCCCTCTTCTCCGAAAAAATCCTCACCACCTACCTCAAGCACCACTTCACCAAACTTTTCACTTGAGAATTTTTTTTTCGTTATATCTATCCTCTCCCGATGCTGCTCAAGTCTTACAATAACTTCATCAAGACCAGCCCCGACATCGGTCAGTTTAACTTTCAGCGGGTACAAATTTAAGCCGATTCCTTTGAATGATTCCTGTTCATCCAATTTTATCACTGGAGGTACTCGCTCAAAGACACCATCTTCAGCGCGATACCAGACGAAGTATGTAATCACAGTCGCGACTGCAGATAGTACAATCAAAAGAAGAACAAAAATGCTAAATCCACTCTGAGATCTTGTCTTATGCACGACTATTCCTTATCAACTGGGAGACCCAGCTCTTCCATTAAAAATCCCGAACCAAGCTTCTCTGAAAGATATATTTTCAATTTATCTTTCACCCTATTCTCTAGTTGACGAACCCTCTCTTTGCTAATTCCATACTCAAGTGCAATCTCCTGCAAGGTAGCCTTTTCTTCTGCCAGAAGTCGCTTTTCATAGATAGTCCGCTCTTTTGAAGTTAGTGTAGACAAAAATTCATTCATGGCTTTTTTCAACTTCGCCTGAATCTGCTGATTGGCAAGTGATTCCTCCGCAGACTCCATGGGACTGGGGATAATTCCATGAAGCGTTCCGTCATTCTCACCGCCCACAGGTGCGTCTACGCTCACATCGGCACCGCCAAGCCTCTGCTGCATCTCTACCACTTCGCTTTCTTTTACGTTCAATTTTTCAGCTAATAGTTTTGCGGTAGGCGAAAAACCCTCTCTTTCTAATCGAGCTCTCTCCTTTTCAAGGTTAAAAAATAATTTCCGTTGAGCTTGCGTGGTCCCAATTTTTACCATTCGCCAGTTTGCAATCAAAAACCTTACAATATAAGCCTTAATCCACCATGTGGCATAAGCAGGAAATCGAACCTCTTT
>CAZWGK010000003.1:0-7068 GCA_964633685.1 uncultured Bdellovibrionales bacterium
ACCCAACGAAAACCCAGGATTCGACTCCGCCAATGCCCTCATGGTCCCAAGCGAGATAGTGTGAGCCCCACCCAGAATCAGGGGTATATCGCCTCGCTTAACAATTTCGCCGACAGCCTTAGTTGTTGCCCCTAGGACATCCTCAACCATCGCTTTGGCTTTAACATCCCCGATGTCATCGAAAGACATAATAGCACTGTAATTAGCCGTAAGTGCCCTAATAGCATCACGAATTGCTCTTGGTCCGTTTTGTTGATCGATAGCCGATGCTGTTTCAGCTCTACATCCAACCGTGTAAGGAACCCCTAAAAGCTTAACAAACCCCATACTCAAAAGCCTTGATGATTAAAAATAGGTGGTAAGATAATAGTATATCACCATTTTTTGATCAGGTGGGATCCTTTTAAAAACATCGTCTAAACCTAACCTATTGATTCCCATTACAGTTAAGTGCAAAATGAGCCGAAATAATGATTATAAAGCTTCTTAAGCTCTGTAAATAATTTTAGGAGGAGTTACTTTTTTGAATACTTTCCAACCACGTCGTCCAATAAAGACAAATCGTCCCGCGCCACAAAGTCAGGAAAAACACAAAATAAATAGATATATAGTCGCTCGCGAAGTCATGGTTATTGACGAGGAAGGACGCCAACTAGGCGTCCTACCGACACGTGAAGCTGTTAACATCGCTCAAGACCGCGGTTTGGACCTTGTAGAAGTAGCACCTCAAGCCCAGCCTCCTGTTTGCAAAATAATGGATTACGGCAAATTCAAATATCGCGAGGCTAAAAAAGAAGCCGAAGCCAAGAAGAGAACCGAGATGCAGACCAAAGAGTTGCGGATTCGGTATAGAACAGACATCGGCGATTTTGAAACCAAGATTAAACATGCCCGCGAATTCTTAGCAGAAGGTGATAAGGTAAAGTTCTCAATGAGATTTAAAGGTCGCGAGATCGCCTTCATCGAGCTCGGCCATCAAAAGTTTGATGAGCTAGTAGCGAGACTAGAAGATGTTGCGACCGTGGATGAACGCTCACCAAAAATGGGCAACTCAATCCACATAGTATTTGCACCGAAGAAAGCATGACCACCGCTCCATCGCTGCTCAAACCTGGACTATCCCCCGAGGAGTTAGCTAAGGCTATTTTCCGCGCCGAGCTCCCTGAGGAAGCTGTTAAGGCCCTACCGCCGCAAAGCGCTTATTTAGCCATAAAATCCCAGGGAACTGAGAATAGCTCTGATTTGATAGCCCTTCTCTCTCCAGAGCAGCTGAAGCTCTGCCTGGATTTCGATCTTTGGAAGGGAGATGATTTTGATGAGGATAATTTCTGGTCATGGCTTGCTGCTACAGACGAAGAAGAGTCTCTGGAAGGGATTGAGCGTCTAGTCGGAACGATAGATCTTAAGATGCTGGCAGTGATAATTGGCCGACATGTAAAAACGGTAGTGTTTGATGAGCCGACCGAAAACCCACCAAACGTCCGTTACTATACTCCAGACAAAGGTTACACCTGGGTCTACATTGATATCGAAGACTCAGACAGGCACCGCCTTCTCGGCAAGTTGCTCGCCTTTATCTTTGAATCATCAGCTGAGTTATTTTATCAAATAATATCAATCCCTGGACTCAATACAGAGAGTGAACTCGTAGAGAGCGGATATCAAGATAGAATCAGAAGACTCAACGATGAAGATATTCCTGACATGGAGTCGTGCTTTAAAATAAACTCCCCTCTTCGACTATTTGAGGCGCGCCCTCTTTTAGAAAAGGCAGAGAAACGAATTGTTAGCGAGTCTGTTCAGACAATTGAGCCGATGGTTTACCTAGGCGGTTTTCCTGATAAAGTTTCGGCTCTACTGGATGAAATGAAGCGTGGCGCCGATTACAAAGAGCGAGACAATATTGAATCAGAGCTTACTCTGGTACTGAACTCCGCAATCATGAGATTTAATGTCCCTCTAAATGACTACGAAGAGGTGAAGAACCTGGTCGCAAAAGTGAAGGGCGCAACAAATATCGGACTAGAGCTGGCATCAAGAGAGTCCAATCTTTCGTTATTGGATATCTATAGAGTTTTGGGACTCACAGGAATTTACCGTCTAGGTCTCTCACCAATCATGGAAGTTGGGCGCACCGCCGGCAAACTACCAAAAGAGTTGCTGGAGCCTGAGAGCCAAACTGCCGAGTGGAGCGAGCTCCTAAGTGCAACAAGACGCCAATTTCCTGAAGTGCCGATTGGCCTTAAATCTGATGGCAAATTTGTGGAATCTGAGGGAAGGATACTCTCTGGTTCAAGGCCGTTTTCTGCCCATTCAGAGGTGGAACTTACCCTTAGCCTACTTAGCCAGAAATTAAGTAACTAGCAGTATAGATCCAACTGACTACTTCTTTGCATCCTTCTTGTCTTTCTGATCTTTACCCGCATCAGCAGCAGCTGAATCTTCGGTCTTGGCTGCCTCTACTGTTACGCATGGTTCTTCTGTAGCGGTGGCGGCTAAACACTGCCCCTGAGACTTTTCGCAATCACCCTTTACCGCTTCATCCATCTGCTTTCTTACTCCAAAAGCCATCGTATTGTAGGAGCTTCCTAATTTACTGTACCGATTAGCCATGCACCCAGATAAATTTTCATGAGCTTCCTTGCATGAAGATGCGGCATCTTTTTTTGCTCTTTCAAGCAGCCCCTTTAATTGAGACTTAGCTTCAGCCTCTGTTGCGCCCTTTCCGATGAAGCTACCAAAAACATCTTCTAGCTCCCCCTCTGAGTGCTTCCACTTATATGACACCTTTCCTTCGCATGAGCTCTGCGCAAACGCAGTTGGGGCCAGTAGAAAAAGTGAAATCAAAAATGTCACGATTTTATAATTGTGTTTTATTTTCATAATTACCGCCCCAAACCTTAGCTATAAAATTCCCCAACAAAATAAGCCTATTATCGAAAATACTACAATATAAAAAAATTTTTAACCTTCCATTGAATAAATCCAAAATCCCCTCGTCTCTGCTTTTGTAACAAATAATTAAGCCAATAAAGGCCATTATAAATTAAAAGCAGATGAACTTTTCAGCGCACAATTTTGATGATTTTTACACCACATCAGTGCCCAACAGAACTGGCTCGCCTGAAAGAAACTTAATCTTGGCGATACTAGAGCGAGCTATTTTGGACTACACCGGAAATGACGAAGTCCAGGCAAAAGATGCAGAGATGTGGCTTTTTGAAGCGGATGCAGAGAACGATCCTGAGGAATTTACATTCCGCTGGGTCTGCGGCGAGTTAGATCTCGACGTAAAAGATATATCTGAAAAGATCCGCAATATGCCGCGACGCGGCAACAGCAGAGTTCCTCCCTGGTACCAGGTTTCTCCACTTAATGGGCAGCGGGGGAAAAGTTCTTGTTCTAGTTAACGGATAGCTAACAGCCAAAAAACCACTTGGTTTAAACGCCTCGGTCCGCACAACCGGGGCGTTTTTTTTATTGATTGCATGAAGAAATCTAAGACAAAATTTTTCTTAAAGTACTAATTTATTATATTCCGGGCAGGGCCAGCAGATGGCTTTCCTAAACCTCGCCCCGCAGACAGTGACCGAAGAGGCATGCTTAGATAAGTTCCTCCGCCTCTTCGCCGAGTGATTTCATTTTGTAGCAATTTAGCGAATCTCATTCGACGAGACCCACAATCTCGGGGCGAAAAATGCCAGAGAACGCCGAATGGCAACGCCAGGATTAAAGTGATTGCAAAAGAGGAAAAGAGCGAAAAGCCCTTGGAAGCAGCAAATAATCCTATGCTAATTGCTATTCCCATACCCGCAATAGCAATTAAAGAGCTCCAGGAAAAACTTCTTGGATTGACTACATAAAGATCCTCATCTTTAGTCTGAAGATCTAAAATATCCTCAAGATAGGATTCCAATATCTCAACAGGCACAAAGCTTACGCCGGCCTCAAAGGAGTAACGTGATTTCTTGAAGAAAGATCCTAAATCAATCGGAATAGGAAACGGAGTTGAAAAATGCGAAAGCTCTAAGACTGAACCAAAACCGGAGTAAGCCCTCTCGTAATCGAGCAGCGCTCCACCGATCATTCTGTAACTGTCTATGAATTTCTGAGAACGGACGAATCCTGACCCTGTGTTATTAGCTCTATTCATGGTCACTGCTCTGCTTGAGGCAACCAGTTATGAACTAATAGCGGCGAGGTCTCTTAACCCGAACCGGTACTGGAACCTTCGGGGCCAAAGCCTCGACAGTTAGTCTAACCAGATCACCTAAAAATTCTTTTAATTTACCAAGCATTCCGTATCCGTTATGCTGATGAGCCTATTATAACACATCGGCACTCTTAGGACGTGAGTTAAATGCTTTTGATTCAAAAAATCAGGTGGTTACAACCCTGGTTTTGTCATGTTCAGTAAATCCAGATACTTAGCCAAATCTTTCTCATCTAGCACTTTCATCTCTCGGGCCACTTGGCGGACTGTTTTATCTTCCTTGTAGGCCGTTTTAGCCAGCTGGGCGGCCTTATCATAGCCGATAATCGGAGCCAAAGATGTGCAGGTCGACAAGCTCTTCTCAGCGTACTCTAAGCACTTCTCAGTGTTGGCTGTAATTCCTGAAACACACTTATCAACAAAAATGTTGCAAGCGCTCGCCATTACATCAATAGACTCAAGAAGATTATGAGCCAATGCTGGCATCATCACGTTGAGTTCAAAATTTCCGTGCTGAGCACAAATAGCTACCGCTGCATCATTACCCATAATATGAGCTGCCACCATCATCATAGACTCACACATAACTGGGTTCACTTTAGCTGGCATGATACTAGAGCCAGGCTGAATTTCTGGCAGACCAATTTCACCGATTCCACATCGTGGCCCTGAAGCGAGCCAACGGAGATCGTTAGCAATCTTCATTAAAGATATTGCAATGACTCTTAACTGACCACTCATCTCAGCACAGGCATCTTTAGTGCCCTGAGCCTCGAAGTGATTCCGAGCCTCCATGTACTTCATCTTGGTGAGCTTATTAATTTCAGCAATCGCCCTGCCTGGGAACTCAGGATGAGTATTTAATCCAGTTCCTACTGCAGTTCCTCCCAAAGGCAGCTCTTTAAGGGATTCTTGGGCTCTCTTTATGCGCTCAATTCCATATTTAATCTGAGCGGCATACCCTGAAAACTCCTGGCCAAGGGTTATCGGAGTTGCGTCCTGAAGATGGGTACGACCAGATTTAATAACACCTTTGAACTCCTCAGCTTTGGCAGCTAAGGCTTTCTCCAACTTTGTTAAAGCTGGAATCAGATGAGCCTCTATCGCCTCACCTGCCGCGATATGAATCGCTGTAGGGATTACATCATTTGAGGATTGGGACATATTCACGTGATCGTTCGGATGAACCAAGTTGCGAGCACCCTTTGCTCCGCCCATGATCTCGATAGCACGATTACAGATAACCTCGTTGGCATTCATGTTTGTTGATGTGCCAGATCCTGTTTGAAATATATCAAGCACAAAGTGGCGATAAAGCTCGCCGCTAATTACTTCATCACAAGCTTTTGTAATCGCCTGACACTTATCGTTATCTAGAAGACCAAGTGCGGTATTGGCCAATGCTGCTGCTTTTTTAATTGTACCGAGGGCAGAAACATAGGATTTAGAGAATCGGAGCGAACTAATTGGAAAGTTTAAAACGGCTCGCTGCGTTGAGGCTCCCCATAGGGCATCATCTGGAACGCTCATCTCACCCATTGAATCTTTCTCTATTCTCATAGCCAATTTCCTTAAAAATACTGATAAAATCGCTCTATTTTTAGAATATTATTTAGGGGATGAAAAGAGCGACCTCAGGGGTCGATTTACTGGACTTAGAACCAGTATTTTTGCAAAATAGGGGGGATGAAAGTGTACTTAGACAATCAAGCCTCTACCCCGGTAGACCCGAGAGTCTCAGAGGCGGTCTATCAGACGATGAGGGAGGAATTTGGCAATCCGGCTAGCACCCTTCATGCTTGGGGCTGGAGAGCTGAAGAGCTAACCACAATTGCTCGCGAACACGTTGCAAAACTAGTCGGCGCTAATCCTAAAAATATATTCTTTACCTGCGGAGCGACCGAGTCTATCAATACGGTAATTCTTGGGCTAAGAGAGTCCAACCCCAGAAGAATCCTACATTCTACAATCGAACATAAAGCCGTAACTTACGCCTCTAAAGAGCTAGAGCGTTTCGGATTTCGTAGGGAAGCAATCGCGGTTGATTCACTCGGACATATCTCCCTAAGCCAACTAGAGGATGCTCTTAAGACACCGACACTTTTAGTCTCTGTGATAGCTGCAAACAACGAGATTGGCACGATTCAAGATATCAGTTCGATATCAAAGCTATGTAAAAAATACGACGCCCTTCTTCACTTAGATATTACTCAGATGGTTGGCAAGGTGCCTCTTGATGTATCTGGGCTGGGAGCTGACTTTGCTTCGTTTTCTTCTCATAAAATATACGGGCCCAAAGGAGTCGGTGCCCTATATGCAACTGACACCGCAGCCAAACTTCTTCGGCCAATTCAATTTGGGGGCGGACAGGAATCTGGCCTTCGCTCTGGAACGCTTAATGTCCCAGGGATCGTAGGATTTGGATTGGCCTGCAAGATACTCAAAGAAGAGATGGCCGAGGTTGACAATCATGTCTGGGCTCTAACCAGGCTATTGAAAAACAGATTAATTGAAGCTCTCCCAGGGATTGAGTTTAACGGAGACCCCGAGCGACGCATACCTGGTAATTTAAACGTAAGGATTCCAGGGGTGGATTCAAGCAGACTTATAGGCTCGCTCGCACTCGATATCGGACTGACCGCTGCATCTGCCTGTCTATCCAAAAACGGCACGGCTTCTTCTGTGCTTGAAGCCATCGGCCTCTCTGAACAGGAACAACGCAGCTCCTTCCGAATAGGCATAGGACGGTTTAACACGAGAGAAGAGATTGACTGGGCAGCTCAAAGAATAGTGGACGCCGTAAAATCACTAACCCAAGATAAAGTAACCATTGCCTCTAAGCACCTGATTTAGGA
>CAZWGK010000003.1:7078-8836 GCA_964633685.1 uncultured Bdellovibrionales bacterium
ATAATAAGGTGCTTATTTATTGAGGTATTAATATGTTCAAAGTTCGCTCTCTATTGGCATCCGCCGTACTAGCATCCTCTGTTTTGGGTGCAAACACTACAGCAGCAGAAGAGATTAAAATTGCTGTTGTTGATATGTCAAAAATACTCAACGAAACAACTGAGGCTAAAGCTAAAAAAGCCGAGTTTGATAAGATTAGAGCCGCTAAAAAGAAGACTTTAGAAGAGAAAGAGAACTCTCTAAAGCAGATGGAAGCCAAATTAAAAGAGCAAAAAGTATCTCCTCAATCTAAAGAAGCTGATGAGTTTAGAGCCAGAGCTGCTGATTTTACAAAGCTTGCTCGTCAATCAGAGGAAGAGCTAAGACAGAAATATTCAGAATCAACTAAATCGCTCTCTACCAAAGCTCAAAAAATAATTTCTGAATATGCATCACAACAAAAGCTAACCATGGTCCTTGATAAAGGAGTAGTTGGCAGAGGGGCGGTTTTATACAACTCCCCCACACTCGACATTACTCCTGAGATTATGAAGAGACTCAATTCATAAGCAAAGGACCCCTCATGAGCGAAGATGTTGGGAGCAAAAAAGACATTCTTCGACTCATGGAGGAATCGACTTCGGGGGACCGCAGTACCCTGGAGTCGTTCTACACAGCATTCTTAGAATGTGAATTTGTCATAATTAAAAGAGCCTCCCAGACCGCTTCACCTAGAGAGCCAAAGTATCCAACCGAATTCTTTCCATTCCTCGGCATTCGCGGGGGAGACAAAACATGGCTCCCTATTTTTACAGGGCCCGCCGCTCTCAACGAATGGAGCACTCAGGAAATGGAGAGCCAAACTATTCTAGGTCGAGAAGTTCTAGAGAGAATCCCCGGAGAATGGTGGCTCGCACTCAATCCCGGCAATGAGATATCGAAAGAATTTTCACCTTGGGAGATCTCGACTCTTCGGTCTGGACCCGAAGGTATCAAGGCCGCAGCAGAAGACCAGATGCCTGGACTAGTCCTCGAGCAAGAGTACTCAGAGCTCAAGGAATCTGATTTCCCCGGACTATCGGGCGCAATAAAAGAGATCGGAGCAGAACACCCCTCGATATCGTTTATAAAAGCAGCAAAAGAAACCTCAGTTGATTCAGACGGCAAAGCTGTATCAGAGAAAGGGCTAATTGGGGTTAGTTGCGAAGTAGGAACGTCTCCTGGCGATCTAGAGAGAATTAGAATTGCGTGCCTAGCAAAAGTATCTCCTCTGTTTATTGGTGGAATCGACATTGATGTGTTGGCAGGAATCGGCGAGTCTCCGCTTTCATTAGGGCGTCTTAAAGCGTTTGAACCTATCTATAAAAAGAAAGGAACAGTGCAGCTCTCAATCACTCAACTCGTCTTAATTGGGCTAATAGTAATGTATATCGCCCTATTTGCGCTTAATATCTAAGATTTTGGCTTTAGAGTTTTGACGCCTGCGGCTGAAGCTACTATCACCTCTGTGCAGAGCCCCACAAATAAACCACTCTCAACAACCCCTACCAGTGATTTAATGTCTCTCTCAAGAGCATCGGTAACGGATTTAAACTTAACATCAAGGATTATATTTCCAGCCTCTGTTACAACTGCCCCGTGCTTGCCACTTCCTTCTCTAACAACTATCTCTGAGGCCCCAATACTCTTAAGGGATTTGCAAACTAAACCTTGGGCCTCAGGAATTACCTCTACCGGAATCCCCTTCTCACCCAATTTCTCGACGATTTTACTTTCATC
>CAZWGK010000003.1:8846-19557 GCA_964633685.1 uncultured Bdellovibrionales bacterium
AAGATGAGCACTTCTTTGCGAGAATCTTCTCCTTAAGCATGGCTCCACCACGCCCTTTAATAAGACGAAGCTCTGAGTCAACCTCGTCAGCACCGTCAAATCCCCAAGCAATCGGTCCCGAATAAGTAGGAGCTAACACTCTAAGTCCTGCGCACTCACACTTGATGGCGCTATCTCTACTGCTGGGAACGACCAAGATGTCGATCCGCTCCTCTCTACATCTTTTGGCAATTGCATCAATCGCAAGATCGACAGTACTCCCCGTCCCTACCCCGATGACGTCTCCGGATTTAACTCTCTTGGCGATTTCTCGAGCGACCAATGTTTTCATATCCGAGAGATTAGCTTGAGAAAGAACTTAAGCAAAGGGTAAAGCAGGTTTAACAACATATCGGTTTTATGGTACCGATATATCATGAGATATGACCTGCCCCTGGATCTAGTTGAGTTTATTGAAACCTCTCTTAGTTCAAGTCGACCCAGCCTCTTACGTGCGGCTAGAGAATCTACATCCGAGCTTTATCTAGAAACTGGGGATAAATCGACTCGCGAACTTTCCGAAGATGAGCAAAGGGCATACCTTGCCGCCAGAATGCCAGCTACATACGCCTCAAACATCAGGGTCTATGAGCTTATTGCTCCATTAATCTCTAACTTCAACATAAAATCGGTTCTAGATCTGGGTGCTGGTCCAGGAACAGCTACCCTGGCCGCTCTGAAAAACTTACCTAACATCTCGGAGATAAATTTAATTGAACGCTCCAAGCTGTTTCTAAAATGCGCCTCTGACCTGATTCGGAACTCCACTCCGACCCGAGATTTGAAAATTTCAACCCAAGAGAGAAGTGCAACCGATACACTCTTGCCTAAATCGGATCTTGTAATAGCTTCTTACTTTTTCAATGAGCTCTCTGAGGCAGATGTTACTCTAATGACTCAAAAAGCATTCGAAGCTACTCAGCAATTCTTGTTATTCGTAGAACCTGGAACAACTCCCGCCTTTAAAAATCTCCTTGTAATTCGCTCCCTGTTGATAAATATGGGAGCCTATATCGTCGCACCGTGCACACACTCTAGGCCGTGCCCGATGGCGGATTCAAAAAAATGGTGCCATTTCCGCGTCAGATTCAACCGAACCAGGCTACACCGAGCTATTAAAGATGGTCAGGTATCTTACGAAGATGAGCCTTTCTCATTTCTTCTAGTTTCCAAAACACCTCTTCAAATACCAGACAATCGGATCACCAGTTATCCCTCGCGAGAGAAGGGCTTCACAACTGTAGAGACCTGCAGCAAAGATGGAAATTTATGCGAGCAAAAAATAATGAAGAGAAATAAAGAGCTCTATTTATCAATCAAAGATCTAACCTGGGGCGATTCTTTTTAAGACTGACCTTTAAAAAAGTCACTCAATCTTTTTGGTAGATTATCAAAGGCGCCGTTCGACATCAGCACAATAACCCTCTGTTTTTGAGATGTTTTTGTGAGCTCTGCAAAAATCGCATCTCCGTTTAGCAATGCTGTTGCTTCGACTCTAAAATTACTCAAAGATTTACACATAACATCGACATCCATGAACTCAATTCCGGAGTCAACCGCGCCTCGACTCTCAACTGTTTTTATGAACACCCGATTGGCCAGTTTTAGGGCCTCAATATATTCATCTTGAAAGATCTTGCGGCGAGAAGTCGCAGATCGTGGCTCGAAAGCTGCCCAAATTTCATAGCCAGGGAATGTTTCCGCTACCGCTTTTAAGGTCTGGGATACAGCCGTAGGATGATGAGCGAAATCCTCTAAAATAGTAATTCGAGCATCAGCATATATTATTTCCTGTCGTCTTTTTACCGAGCGAAAAGTCTTTAGAGCCTCGAGAACATGATCCAATTTAAGCCCCTGCTCCGTGAGAGCAATAACAGCAGCAAGCGAATTGCGGGCATTATAAGAGCCAATCGCCGGCACATTAATCTCTACCTCTCCCGATGGGGTCTTAACTTTGACAACTTGAAATCTACCATTTGAAGAGCGACTCAAAATTTTATAGTTAGCGCTATCATCTTCACCAAAACTTACAATTCGAGCTTTTGTCTTGGTTTGCCAAATTGGAATAGACTTCTTTACCTCTTCAAAGTCCGCACAAGCTACAATCAGACCATCCACTGGTACTGCCGCAACCAGGTCATCAAACTCCTTCTTTATAGCATCTAGATTCGGATAAATATCACCATGGTCAAATTCAATCGCATTTATAATTGCGGTATTTGGCTTATAAAATTTGAATTTAGGGACCTTGGCAAAAAAAGCTGAATCGTACTCATCTCCTTCAACGACAGAGAAGCGACCACTACCCCTTGCTAAACCGGACGGCAGATCTTGGGCTACGCCGCCCACGAAGTAGGATGGGGATTCACCCATCTTCAACAAAGTTGACGCAATCATCGCAGTCGTAGTCGATTTACCATGAGTGCCTGCAACCACGATTGAGTGCTGCCCCTTAATAACCGCTTCGTATAGAGCGGCTGGAAAACAGGTGTATGGCAACCCTTGCTCTTCGCAAACAGTTACCTCCGGATGTCCGTAACTTACAGCATTACCAATAACCACCAAATCTATATCAGCTGATATATTCGAAGCGGCATATCCCTCAAAAAGTTTTACCTTTGATTTTCTAAGAAGCCCTCCCATCGGCTCATAAAACTCTTTATCACTGCCTGAGACATTATATCCTTGCTCAGTAAGAAGAATAGCCAGCTGGGCCATGGCTACTCCGGCCACGCCAATAACATGAATGCGTGCTCCTGGCTTAAGAGAGGCGAGGGATGAAATGTTTTTTGCTGAGAAGAACTCTTTAGGCATAGGATTTTGAAACTCCCGACATTAATATCCTGCGGCGCTCTAAGGCCCTAGGAGTTAGAAGCACCGCCTCCCATAACCCCCGAATTGAGGTTCGCTCAGTTAAAAAAACTGCCAGAATCACAAATAAATTCCATAAAAGAATACCTGGTAAGATCATCCCTAGATCATTAATGATTCGAAAGTTAACCCACTGCATAAGAAATCGATTTCGAACACTCCAAGAGTTAACTACGGGACTATGTGCATAGCGATAATCTGATTTTACAGTGCGGCGATGAAATACCACCACCTGAGGAATATAAAGAAATTTTAATCCCATATTTTTGGCACGCCAAGCTAACTCCGCATCTTCTCGAAAGGCGAAGAAAGCTTCATCGAATACTGGCACTCTCCGATCTTCTCCTTGAGCTAACTCAGGATATACTTTTAACTTATCAGAATCCCGAAGCTGGCCCTTAAGGGCCAGCTTCGGGATGTCGGAGACTCTTATAAAGAGAGCGGCTCCTGTTCCACCAAATACCTCCTGAGCCACATCATACTGCTCTCGGTCAAACACTTCAGAACCCCTATCGAAATGGCGCGCCCACGGAGTCAAAACCATACCTGCAGCATCTATGACTGGGGGGTCGAACGGCCGCATAAACGAGTCGGTCCTTAAAATTTTAGGTGTATAAAATGAGTACTTATTATTTTTTCGTATAGTCTCAAGAGCGGACTTAAAAAAATCTGGAGTTAAACACGTATCAGGATTTAGAATCAAAACAATTTCAATTCCCTCCTTCAGCGCGACAAAGAGTCCCTGATTATGCGCTGCCGCATAACCGAGATTTGCCGAGTTTTTATTTAATTTAATCTGAGGAAAATCTGCCTCTATTATCCTTACAGTTTCATCTTTTGATGCGTTATCAGTAACAATAACCTCCACCTCATTATGACTAGGAATGGACCTTAGACATGCGCCAATCGTCTCAGCACTATTAAATGTCACTATGTGAACTAAGAGCTTTTTGCTCATGACCAAACTATGCACTTCGAAATATAAAAAATACTGCGCCCATCAGACACAGCCCTGCCCATAAAAAATCGAGCTTAATCGGCTGACTCATTACAAATACACTGAAAGGCACAAAAACGAGAAGAGTTATAACCTCTTGCATTATCTTTAACTGACCAAGATTAAAGGAACCGAACCCAATCCGATTCGCTGGCACCTGAATCAGGTATTCAAATAATGCGATCCCCCAACTAACAAATGCAGCTATATACCACGGCTTATCGGAGAGCCCTCGGAGATGCCAGTACCAAGCAAAAGTCATAAAGACGTTCGATAAAATTAAGAGTCCAGCAGTAATAACAAATGGGGGCATACTCCTCCTGTAAAGTAGGCCCTCCCTTTATACTCTCGGCGATTTAAGGCAGCGAGACTTTTTATTCTAGATAACAGCCGCTGTATTTAGAGATGCCGTAGCAACCGAGGCACCAGAGAGACGCTCCCTCAAGGCTTCATGCTCCGCCATAATCTCCTTTGGCAACTTCGGACCTATCGACGACAAGAAGTCTTCTTGCGAACCTAACTCACGCAACCACTCTTGACGATTAATAGAGAGTAGCTGCTCTAACTGAGACTCGTTCAGAGATAGACCAGTTAAGTTAATATCCTTCGCCTTTGGCATCAATCCTAACGCACACTCAACAGCAGTTGAGGTACCAGCCACACGCCCGAGAACCCACTCAAGGACTCTCATATTATCGCCAAAGCCTGGCCATAGGAATTTGCCGTTATCATCCTGACGGAACCAGTTTACATGGAATATCTTTGGAAGCTTCGCTCCAGCTTTCTTGCCAATACTTAACCAGTGACGGAAGTAATCCGCAGCGTGATATCCGATAAACGGCCTCATGGCCATAGGATCGCGAGTAACTTCACCGATAGCACCAGCAGCCGCAGCTGTTCGCTCAGATGCCATAGTTACACCCACAAATGTGCCGTGTTGCCAATTACGAGCCTCATACACAAGCGGCGCCAGCTTGGCTGAACGACCACCGAATATTATGGCAGATATGGGCACGCCCCTCGGAGATTCCCACTCTTTTGATATCGATGGACACTGCCGCGCAGGAGTTGTGAATCGAGAGTTTGCATGCGCAGCTTTTGTACCCTTCTCTGAAGTCCAATCTTGATTAAGCCAATCTTTGGCCCGCTTAGGAGTGTTCGGCAATCCCTCCCACCATGGAGTCAGAGTATCAAGATCTAATGCTGTATTTGTGAATATTGTGTTTCCGCCACGAATTGTCGCCATGGCGTTTGGATTAGTTTTATCGGAAGTTCCAGGAGCCACACCGAAGAAACCTGCCTCAGGATTAATGGCGTAAAGCTGGCCATCTTCTCCGAAGTTCAACCAGGCGATATCATCGCCAACAGTCTCAACTTTCCATCCAGCCTTGAGATAAGACTCTGGTGGAACCAACATGGCGAGATTGGTCTTTCCGCAAGCAGATGGGAAAGCCGCACAAACATACTTCTTCTCGCCCTTGGGGTTTGTGATGCCTAAAATCAGCATATGCTCAGCAAGCCAACCCTCTTTTCGGGCCAGCACAGAGGCGATTCTCAGAGCAAAGCATTTCTTGCCCTGCAACGCATTTCCGCCGTAATTAGAGTTAAAGCTGATAATTGTATTGTCTTCAGGGAAGTGACAAATAAAGCGATTATCTGGGTTTAAAGTACCAATTGAATGAATTCCGCGGACAAAGTTGTTTGTCTTTTCATCAAGATTTTTGAGAGCAGTGGCACCGATTCGAGCCATGATTCTCATGTTCACAACAACATAAGGTGAGTCGGTCAATTCAAATCCGACCTTAGAAAACGAAGATCCATCAGGGCCCATCAAGTAAGGCACCACGTACATCGTGCGCCCTTTCATGCAGCCGGTCATTAAATTATTTAACTTGGTATACATCTCTTTGGGATCGGCCCAATTGTTGAGTGGACCAGCATCATCTTTTGAGCGGGAACAGATAAAAGTCTTCTCTTCTACTCGAGCCACATCATTAGAGTGAGATACGCACCAATATGAATTTGGATACTCGGCTTCATTTAGCTTAGTAAAAACTCCGTCTCTCACTAACCCTTCGCAGAGTTGGAGGTTCTCTTGATCAGACCCATTTATCCAAACTATCTTTTCTGGTTGGAGGTGCTCAGCAACATCTGCTACCCATTTCTTTACGTTCTCGTTCTTACATTCCATAAAGGAGGTCCGCTTTGGATAAGTTTTTAAAAATCGACCCTTAAACAAACACTGTTTGCTTAGATGCCGCGTGGTGTGGATGTGGCCAACAATATATTGAGTGTTATGATAAGACAAACAATTTGGTTAGCTAAAATATAAATTAACCTTGGACCCTTTTAGTGTAGTTAATTCAATATGTTAACCGTTCACGCGAAGGGCAAATTATATAATTTTCGATAGCAGATACACGTAGTGAGTTTAACAGATCAGACCAGCATAATAATTCCACGGGCAATCACCCGGTTCGGAGACCATGCCTGGGAACTTGCAGTGCCGATTCTGCTTATCAAACTCTATCCTGGAACCCTAGACTATGTTGCCGCATACGGACTAGCGGCGACATTCGGCGCTATTTTTATCGTTCCAAAAATCGCTGCAATCTTAAACCACCAAGATAGGCTTAAAAATTTAAACCACATCATCTTAACTCAACTAGCTGGGGTGGCGGTTTTTCTTAGCGTGCTATTATTCTCAGATGAACATAACCTATCGTCATTTATCATTTTGACTCTGGCAGGAGTAGCAATTAGGTCAGGCTCATCATTGGCAGATCTCACTATAGTATCAGATTGGATTCCCCGAATATTTACCGATCACTCGCTTTCTACCATCAATAGCAGACTGCGACGCGCTGACCTAATCATGGAGGTTGCAGGGCCTTTGGCTGCTGGATTTATACTCCTTATACCCAACGGCTTTGAAATAATTGCTATTATAAATTTACTATCTTTTATAGCCGAATGGTTTCTTTTAAAAAAGGTTTATCAAAAATTTGCGGCCCAACTAAAACCAATTACTCGTGATGAAGTAATTAGCAAATCGACAAAATTAATTGAAAGCATCAAAATTACAGCCAAACATCCAACTTTCCCTTTAATTTTGGGAATGGCTGCGGTCTGGTACACAGTACTCACACCCCATGGAAATCTCTTGGCCGCTCACCTTAAAGCGAACTTTCAAATCAGCGAAGATATCCTTGGTATGTTAAGAAGCCTTGGCGCTCTAATTGGAATAGTCCCGACGCTTTACTATTCAGCGGTCTTAAAAAAAACTAAGCCGATCGACTTTGCCGCATACCATATCTTGTTTCAATTTATGAATTTAATCATAGCAGCGTTATCACTCCACCTATGGGGCAATCTCTGGTTAAGCTTAGGCGCTATTATTTTATCAAGAGTTGGTCTATACGGATTTTTATTGGCAGGAACAGAAACGCTACAAAGAACTATCCATGAAAGTATTAGAATGGAGATAAGTGCTGTCGCATCATCTCTAAAATATAGCGCCAGCATGCTTCTATATATTGCAGCTCTAATCTGGTCTAATAGTGATCAGTTTATATTTCTGTCGTTTTCAACGGTGCTGATAATCGGGATTGGGGCTCTTTTTACTTGGAGAGCACGAGCAGTACTTTAGGTAGGGAGAGCGAATCCGAAAAACATCATGTAAAAAGAGCGTCGCGCACTCAATTTACAAAACGCATTTGAAAACCTCTCCTATGGCCTTATAAGACTAAAGACCCTTATATGTAGGTCTGCAGACTAAACAAAGCCGCGGTGACTTGTTTCGAGACCGAGAAACTCAAGGGGTGGTTATCTCCCGGCACCCTCATCACAAATCAAGCCCCAGCGATAATCTACTTTTGATTTTCAACCTTCGCTTTGCTCTTTACCGACTAGGTCCTACCACTACTCTCAACTACTTCAACCTGAGGTTGTGAAGAAGTAGCTGCAGCGCGGAATCGGGCTGACCAACCTCGATTGCCTACTAAGCTGACAAGGCCTAATAGAAGAGTAGCCCTAAACAACTTTTGTTTAGGGCTACTCTTCATGTAACCTTTGGATTCACTCTCCAGACAGGGGATTTATAGTAAGACGACATATAAGTCAATGACGAGGTGTAACTTAACAGAACGGCAAAGATTCATAATCCTCGCGCTCCGCGGCTGCGGCACAAGGATCTGGCCAAACTTTTACTTCGCCATCAACAATTCGGCATACAATCATCTGAACACAAACCTCACCACTAACTGGAGGAGGTGGCAATACAACTGGAGCACCGCAACCCTGCTCAGCTTTTAGGGCCTTTAAATTCTTTAATCTTTTCAGAAATTTCCGAGCCTTCTTCTTATTTATTACAGACTGAGAATTTTTGTGATGGTGGAAGAATTTTGCTCTAGCTCTCTTTATTGACTTCTGGATTCCGTGACAACTGTCAGCCGATACCGCAACAGCATCCTGAGCCCCTACTGATAAGGCTAAGGCAAAAAAGAGTGTTAAAAAAAATCGTAATTTCGACATATTCTTAATTAAGCCCCTTCCCAGAGACCGCCTCCCTTATAACATATCCACGAAAAATAACTTTTTGGTTCAGGTATTTTTGGGCGTTTTTTAAAACAGCGTGGCAAGACCGGCTATGCTCCGAGTAATTACGAGCACTTAGCTGACAATTCGGGCTTTAATTTCGAACAAAATTCTTTGTAAATCTTACCTAATTTAGGAGCAATCACAATCGAACAGTAAGGTTGGCTCTTATTTTGGTTGTAGTAGTTCTGATGATAATCCTCAGCCTTATAAAACTTATCTAGCTTAGTTATCTCGGTAACTATCGGATCTGACCACAAGCGACTTTTCTCAATTTCTGCCTTCACCTCTAAGGCAGTCTTCTGCTCCTCTTCATTTTCAAAAAAAATTACAGAACGGTACTGAGTTCCGACATCGGCCCTCTGCCGATTAAGCGTAGTGGGATCATGCGCATGAAAGAAGATTGTTAAAATATCACGATAAGAGATCTCGGCAGGGTCATACTCCAACCGTATAACTTCAGCGTGGCCAGTAGTGCCGACAGAGACTCGCTCATAAGTTGGGTTAGGGATTTTACCTCCGGAGTAACCCGACTCGACATGGAGTATGCCTTTAAATCCTTGATAGACGGCCTCTACGCACCAAAAGCATCCCGCACCTAAAATTGCCTCTCGTTTTTTTTGCATAGCTCGATCCTCTGCCCAAGCTTGGGAAAAACATATTCCAGATAAAAATATGGCTAAGATAATAGATGATAATTTATATCTCATATCAGCTGATATGACGGCATATATGAATTAATATTCATTCAGCCTATCTATTTAGATTTAGCGGGCTTAGCGTCTAATATCTCAGCGAAAATCGCGGCCAAATTATCGTAAGATATATCCCTAACTCTCTTACCATTTATAAAAATTGTGGGGGTTCCTTCTAATCCAATTGCATCTCCGCTCTTAATGTCAGATAGGATCTTCTCTTGTACTGCTGGATTCGCCAAACAAGAATCAATCTTTGCTCTATCAAGGCCTAATAAAGAAACACCCTCGGTCATCTTCTCTTTTAATTGGGCTGGGGACATGCCCTCAGACTTAACCCCGACAGAGAACAAGTGATCATTCATCTCCCAGAATTTGCCCTCGGTTCCTGCGCATCGCGCCAAGAATGCAGCATAGCAAGAATTATCATGAAAAGAATTTTTGATATTTGGATTACAGGCGCTATCAAGTGGATAATCTTTAAATATGAAGCGGACACGCCCCTCATATTTTTTATATAGCTCGCTTAAAATCATTGAGACCGCCTGGCAAGCTGGACACTCATAATCCGCAAATTCGATAAGATTCAATTCTGCATTTTCAGGGCCTTTTGCGAAGTCCTGGGTTATTCCAGGTGTCAACTGAACCTCTACTTTGGTCTCCTTTTCTTTCGACCAATCAGGCTCTGCGGAAAATTTTTCAATATATCTCACACTCAGCGTGTGCCTTAAGTTAACAGAGGCGATTCCTGATAGCACAACGAAAGCTAATAGAAGTCTTAATGCCGGAGCTCTTGATTTGCCGTTTACGCTGAGCATCTCTAGCGCCAAACTGATAAGCCCCCAAAAACCATCCTTCGCACCAGCTAGATAACCCTTTCTGGACCGAGAAATTAAAACCAATCCCAACTGAAGAAAATTTACCCCATAAACCCCGAGACAAAGCGGACAAAGTACACCCACCTTGAATTTAGAAACATAAAACAAGACTAGGCTAGTTAGCGTCCCGATAAACGAAAAGAAGGATGTAATCTCAAAAACCTCATCTTCATAAAATCGCGAGTCGTCCGAGAGCAGCAACAAAAAGCCAATAAATACGAGATAGAACCACACTCCGTATGCAGCAACGGGAATTCCAAAGAGCATAGACCAGGAGCTCTCATTAACTGCCTTACAGTTCATCTCAGCACTGATATTACAGAAAGAGCTTTGAGGATCTAACCCTAACTGCTTGCCGATAAACATCATCGCGTGCTCATTAAGCGACATGACCGAAAAGGCTAGTCCAATCATCGCCAACAACAGAGAACCCAAGATCAACTTCGATGTCTTACTCACTTCTATTTCCTACTTTAACCAAAATATGATTTTTATCTTCAAATTCTATCTTTAGATTTTGGCGTTCTACTTCGCACCTTACGGGCGAGTTGGCTGCAATTATAAAATAATCAGCCTCCACCTGCTCCGCAAAAGCCAGCCACTTACTAGAGACATTCGCTGAGTCTAGGAAGTCT
>CAZWGK010000003.1:19567-34521 GCA_964633685.1 uncultured Bdellovibrionales bacterium
CCAATCAGCGTGTTTCGGTCGTCTATAACTGGCTTGAGTAAGCCTTGCCCCTCTAAAGTAATAAATCCACCCCAATCTGGGGAGGCTAAAACGGAGGCTACCTCATTAGGCTTTAAAATGCTTTTCAGGTGAGAAACCGTCGCAGATGGATATCTTTCGGTCGGAAGACCCAATTTCCCAGAATAAAACAACACTCGGTTCTGAGTTAGACCCAGAGCTAAAAGACCTATGAAAACTACCATAAGGATTGTCTGAGGAAAAATCTGTCGAGACTCCAGTGATTTAATTCCCTCTTTTAGTTTTTGAAGTAGCGGATTGGCATAAAATATTCGAAGCGTTGCGAACAGCAAAACAGCCTCTGCGATAGCTAAGCTAAAAACTATACCGGTATAGGGAAGAAACCGCACTGCCTTTAGAGACAAACAAGAAAATATTATTACCAAGAGAGAGGTAAAGGTTCCCCAGTTGAATCTTAAACCAAAAAATGGTGGCGTGAATACCAATGCTAACATAAGCAAAAATATCTTACCCGAACTCTCTTTAAAATTAGGACTTAGCCACTCCTCGTGTAACCGCATAAAAAAATCACTCTGTCCTAATTCTAAGATAGAGCGGTGCAACTCTAGTCCATATGGATTAATTAAAGTGGCGCCCACACAGCCCATTAGCAAAAAGACCGGTGCCCTGATAGCGATTATCAAATCCTTAAACGAGGCCGTTTTACCCTGCGCTGATAAGATAAAATCAATACATTTAGCGATCACTAGAATACCGATTAACCCTAATCCGAGAACAAAAGACGGATGAAGATTACTCCATACAAGAAATACAAAAACCAACCACCAGGGGGTTCGTTTTACCTTGCCCCGTTCCCAAAAAACGAGAGCTATTAGAGTCAGTGCAAAAAGAGGAAAACTAAAAACTACGGGTCTTAAAATAAAGTGAATCTGGGCAATTTTAAAAGCGAACAAAATCCCAACAGAGCTAGCTATCCAAGAGCCTGTAATGCGGAATATCGCAGGCATAATTATAAAAAAGAAAGTGGACACGAAAACGAATGCAAACAAATTATAGAGAGCTGACCACTCTCCCAAAATAAAAACCCCATAAAGGATTACATCACTTAACCATTGATCTGAGATCCAAGTTCGTGTCGGGCCTGCCAAAAATGGATCAACTTTAGGAACAGAGTAGGTTTCGTAAACATATCGCCCAGCCTCAAGATGCCAGCCGACACCCGGATCGTTTGCAAAGTACTCGAACTGCCCACTTAAAAGTCCGAGTACCCCAAGTATTGTTACTAGGATGGGTACAGATAATGCTGATAAAATTTGGGCTCCCATAAACTGATATTTACAGTAAGCACACCTATCGTAAACAGTATTAATGATACTGTTTTACTACCCTAAAGGCTTGAAGTTAGTACGTTACCGCCCAATCCATTTTTGAACTCGGCTAACTATGCCATTTGGAGTGAATCCAAACTTCTCCGCTAAAACATTTCCGGGGGCAGAGGCGCCGTACCGATCTAGCCCAATATTGAGTCCACTTCGACCAGAGATCCTCTCCCATCCAGCAGTAACGCCGGCTTCAATTGTAACAACTTTGGCGTTTAACGGTATTACCGATGAACGATAGGCCTCATCTTGCTCGAAGAACAGCTCCATACATGGAACTGAGACTACTCGGGCAGAAATTCCGTGATTCTTCTGCAACAATTCAGACGCAGCCTGTGCTAAGCTTACTTCGGAGCCAGTCGCAACTAACACTAAATCCTGACACTCTCTACCGCTAACTACGTAACCACCCTTTAATATATGCTCAACTGAAAACTGAGCATCTCTCTTTAGTGGCTCAAGGGCTTGCCTAGTGAATAACAATGCACTTGGGGCATTTTTCTTTTCGATTGCAGCTCCATAGCAGATGGCACTCTCGATACCATCGGCTGGACGGAAAACATAAAGATTTGGGATTATTCTTAATGCCTGGATATGCTCGATTGGCTCATGGGTTGGACCATCTTCTCCGACCCAAAAACTATCGTGAGTGAATATAAACAAAGTCTGAAGATGAGACAGCGCTGCCAATCGGATAGCTGGCCTCATGTAATCAGAGAACACAAGAAATGTTGAGGTATAAGGAATAAAAGCTTGGGTATAGGCCAGACCGTTGGCTATAGACCCCATAGCGTGTTCACGAATACCAAATCGGAGATTCTTACCCTTGAAATCAACGGCACTAACATCTGAGGAGCTCTTAATAAGAGTCAAACACGATGGCTCAAGATCTGCAGAACCTCCTATCAGAGAATTAACCTCTGCTGATAGAAACTGTAAAATATCTCCTGAGATATTTCTGGTGGCAACTTTCTTCTGAAGCGAGGCACCAAGATCTGCCAATTTCGCCATGAAATTTTTTGGAGTCTTTCTCTCGACCTGATTCTCCAAAGATGCAGCTAGATCAGGGTTTTTACTGCTCCAGGCTCGGTAGTCTTTCTGCCAATTTTCGTACTCTACGGTCTTCTCTGCCATTAACTGACAACAGAATTGACCTACCGCATCAGGGACATAAAAAGTTGGCGCTTCTGGCCAGCCCAACGCCTTCTTGGTCAATTTAACCTCTTCGGTTCCCAATGGAGAACCGTGCGACTCACTTGTATTTGCCTTGTTTGGGCTCCCCTTAGCGATGGTTGTGCGACAAACAATCAAACTAGGTCGACGATCTTCCCACTTAGAATTCTCAATAGCCTGATTAACTGCCTCAAAGTCGTGTCCATCTACTGGCTGAACATACCAACCACAAGCTTCAAACTTCGCACCTACATCCTCAGTAAAGCAGACATCTGTCGAGCCACCGATAGAGATATCATTATCGTCATATAAATAAGTGAGGTTAGATAAACCTAAGTGCCCAGCTAAAGAGGCCGCTTCAAGGGCGACGCCCTCCATCAAATCACCATCACTCACTATTCCGTAAACTCTGTAGCCGAATAAACTCTTACTATTGTATCTAGCTGCTAGCATTTTACCAGCCAGAGCAAGACCGACGCCGTTAGCAAAACCCTGACCTAATGGGCCAGTTGTGGTTTCAACGCCGGGAGTCAAACCAAATTCAGGATGCCCTGGAGTTTTACTGTCCCACTGTCTAAAATTTTCAAGCTCACTCTTTGGGAGATCGTACCCGAAAAGGTGCAGAAGAGAGTAAAGTAACATCGAGCCATGACCTGCTGAGAGAACGAACCGATCTCGACCAAGCCAGTTAGGATCCTTGGGATTAAATCTTAAATGATAGCTCCACAAGACGGCGGCAAGATCCGCAGTGCCCATAGGCATTCCGGGGTGTCCCGATTTAGCTTTCTCTACGCCATCAATGGCTAGACATCTAATAGTATTAGCAAGGGCAGTTAGTTTTTCTGTTTTCATATCTGTTAGCTGCGAAAGTGGCGTGAATTAGCCTGAAGGAATTTCTTCACTTCGGCTGCAAACCACTCTGGATGCTCGATCATCGGGGCGTGACCACAATTTTTGATAGTCACTAAGGTGCTATTAGGAATGTTCTTGTGAAACTGCTCTGCCACATCCATCGTCGTCACCTGATCATCTTCTCCCCAGAGTAGAAGCGTTGGAACCTTTATATCCTTCAGGTACTTCAAAAGGTAATCTTTTTTGGCACTTCTGGCGGCATTAATTATGTTTAAAACGTTCTTACGATCTCTAATAACGTCGTAAATTGTATTTACCGCTTCATCTGTAATTAAAGCCTGATTGTAAAATACACGAGCCATGTGCTCTCTGATAAACCGCTGGTCTGGACGAACAGGAAGAGAATCAACTGAGTGCTCGTAAAGGCCTGAAGTTCCGGTCAGAATTAAACAATCCACAGCGGAGGGATCTGCGAGATACATCCGAAGGGCGACGTGGCCACCCATAGAGTTTCCGCACAAAATTACTGGATTGAGCTGCCTCTTCTTTGCGAAATACCAGGTGTAAGCTGCAAGGTTTTTTACCTTAACATCGTTTCGAGGTGCTGAGATCAACGGGAACTGTAACGCAATCGGTTTTGTAAATTGCTGAAACAATGGGAAGATATCATCCCAGTTCGAGAGCGCTCCGAATAGCCCGTGAAGGCACAACATCTCTGGACCAGCACCACCCTCTTCAACGGTACGAAAGTCAGGCTCCTCCCTGGCTTTCAACCACTGAGGCACATGGGTGTCCAGTTTTGAAATTAACGATTCGGTGTCTTTAAATAAATCAGTCACTAAAAGCCCTTATGGTTAGAGATCCACCTCTAACCTATGCGCATTCTCTTGAATTAGCCGATATCTAGCAGAAGAATCACGCCCTAACAAATCAGATAATACAGCTTCGGCAGCTTTCGCGTCACCTGGCTTTACCTGAAGTAGGGTTCGACCCCTTGGATTCATGGTGGTCGACCAAAGAGTTGCTGGATTCATCTCTCCAAGTCCTTTAAACCTGGTTATGAGGGGTTTAGCTCTCTTACTATGCTCTTTGAGAACCTTTTCCTTCTCTTCGTCGGAATATACCCAGAACTCTTCGCCCTTCTGCCCTGTACCGTATTTTATACGATATAGGGGGCTTCTGCCAATATACAGGTGTCCAGCATCAACTAAAGGCCTCATATGTGAATAAAAGAAGGCTATTAGGAGGGCTGCTATGTGCATTCCGTCGGCGTCGGCATCGGTAAGGATGATCACCTTACCGTATCTGACTTTAGCCGCATTGGTCGATTCTCCGATACCACAACCGATGGCCGAAGCTAAATCCATGAGCTCTTTATTATCTTGGATCTTAGCGCCCCCAGCGGCAATTGAGTTTAGAATCTTACCCCTTAACGGAAGAACGGCCTGTGTCTTACGATCTCTCGCCTGCTTAGCACTACCACCTGCCGAGTCTCCCTCCACTATGAACAGTTCGCTCTCGTCTGGACGATTAGAGGAACAATCTGCAAGCTTGCCAGGCAGATTTAATCTGTGGCTAATACCAATTTTTCGACTAACGCTCTGAGCTGCAGCACGTGAGGCGGCTCTTGCTTTAGCAGCTAAAACTATCCGCTCAACAATCATGGCGGCTAATTTTGGCTTAGAATTTAAATTATTTTCAAACTGTTTAGTTAGAGCTTCCACATGGCCAGCAACTTCAGGATTGTTCAGCTTATCCTTAGTTTGTCCTTGGAACTGAAGCTCCATTTCCTTACCAGGAATATTAACTGAGAGAACTCCGATTAGGCCTTCACGAATATCTTCAGACGTTAATTTTATTCCCTTAGGAACGAGATCGTGAACAGAGATATAATTACGGACTGCTTTACCTATGCCGTTTTTAAAGCCCTCTTCGTGAGTACCGCCTTCCTTGGTAAAAATGCCGTTTACATAGGACTTTATGACACTAGCTGTGCTCTCAGTCCAAGCAAAAGCGGCCTGTATTTTAATCCCTTTCTCTTGTTCCAGATAGAAAAGCTCATCGCCGATGGGCTTCTCTTCTTCTTTCTCTAAGAGTTTTTTTAGATAGGCATTAATTCCATCATCAAATCGATAATTCTTACGCTCGTTTTTCTCTTCATCAAAAAACTCAATGTCGAGCCCTTTATTTAAAAAGGCTTTAACTTCTAAAGTCTTCTCGAGCAAATCGCCCGAAAACTCAGTGCGGGTAAAAATCTCTGGGTCTGGTCGGAAAAATATCTGAGTGCCTCTCTTCTTAGAAGCTTTACCTTTCTCTAATTTGGAGATTGGCTTGCCTCGACAGAATCGTTGGCGCCATTCAAATCCATCACGCCAAACAGTAGCCTCTAACTCTACAGATAGAGCGTTTACAACCGAGGCTCCCACACCATGCAAACCACCAGCTGAGGCATAGTTCTGATCCGAAAATTTACCGCCGGCATGCAGTACCGTAAGAATAAGCTCCAGCGCACTCTTCTTGTGCTTGGGGTGCATATCGACTGGAATACCACGACCATTGTCCTCAATAGTGACCGATTCGCCATCTTTATGAAGAGTCACAATTATCTTATTGGCGTGTCCATTCATCACTTCATCAATAGAGTTATCTAGTATCTCATGGATAAGATGATGTAGGCCCTGAATTGTATCAGTGCCGCCGATATACATTCCTGGTCTTCGCCTAACAGGCTCTAACCCCTCTAGCACCTCAATATCTTTTGCGCCGTAAGTCTGTGCTGTCGCCATAATCACATCACCTTCGCAGTCTTAACTTCACCACGAGCTATTACTCTTTTGCCCATTAATCCACGATGACCAGCTGTAACCTCTGAGAGAGGAACTTCTTTGTCGCCGCCAGATTCAAGTGATAACAACAATTTCTGATTTTTCTTTACCTGGATTACTGAAACCACTCTATCGCCACTCTTTAGTCCCATAGCGATAACGCCAACAGCAGCCCCTTCTCGCTCAGGGATCTCCTTACTTTCAATAACAAGTCCGTGTCCATTTTTTGTTAGCATGGCAAGTAGACCACCAGCATGAACAGCACCGATCATCTCATCTCCATCTCGGAGCTTCATGATTCGCTTACCATTCTTCTTGATATTTTCGAGATCGGTAATCTTAAGAGCCGATGCCATACCCTGGCCCGATACTGTTACCAACATATCCCCTTCATTTATAAAGATACCACCCTTACCGAATAACTCTCCCTGTGGTGGGGTGGATCCCTTCGCTAACAAACCAAAGGACTCAACGATTCGCTCTCCGTCCTTGAATTTTAGAAGCTTCTGTACTGGACTACCGTATCCGCTCGAGGCTGGAACCTCTGAAACTGGCATCGAGTAGATATTACCGAGGCTAGTCAGTAGTATCAGAGAATCTGCGGTGTTTAGAGCGTGAGTTCTATACAATGCGTCACCCTCTCTTAATCTGGTACCCGATATCTCATTACTTTGGCGAATTCTCTTCAACCAGCCATCTTGAGTGATTAATGCAAACACATCTTCTTTTACTATGTAAGCAGACTCATCAATCTCAATCGTGATATCTTCTTGATCTTTAATAATCTCGCAACGACGCTTGTCGCCAAACTTCTCACCAATCGCTAAGATCTCTTCTCTTACTACCTTCTTCATCGCGGCTGGGCTCTTGAGCAGCTTATCGATTTCTCCTACACGCTTCTCTTTTTCTTTAAGCTCCGCACGAATCTCGTCAATCGAGGTCTTAGAAAGTTGATGTAGACGCATATCGACAATAGCAAAGGACTGCAATTCAGACAGGCTGAACCGCTTGCGCAGTTTCTCGGCAGAATCTTGTCGCCCATCACTCTTGCGAATTATTTTTATTACCTCATCGAGCGCGTCGTAAATAATTACGAATCCCTCAAGAATATGAATCCGCTCTAACAACTTCTTCTTTTCAAACTGAAGTCTCTTCTCGGTAACTTCAAGCCTGAATGTTAAAAAATGCTCCAACATCTGCTTTATATTAAGGAGCTCTGGCTTGCAGGTCAGAATCCCCTTCTGCGGAACAAGCGCGGTCATATTAACCGCAAAGTTAGATTCTAGCGGGGTATTTTTATAAAGATACGCCATGGCAGCTTCAGCGCTAGCACCAGGAGTGAGCTCTAGCACAACCCGGACATCATCAGTGGATTCGTCACGAACGTCATTTAACTGCGGCACTTTACGATCCACAATTAGGTTGGCTATCTTCTCAACCAATTGGGATTTATCAAGGGCGTAAGGAATACTCTTAATTATTATGAACTGCTTGCCTCGGTTACCTTCTTCGAGAACCCATTCGCCTCGCATACGAATCTGACCTCTGCCAGTTCGGTACATCTCATTTAGCTCTTTGCGGGTGTTCAATACTAAGCAACCAGTTGGGAAGTCAGGTCCCTTAATTGTAGTTACCAATTTCTCAATTGAAATTTCCGGATCATCAATAAGTTCAATCAAAGCTTTAGTGGTATCGCGTAGATTATGAGGAGGGATGGAGGTTGCCATACCAACCGCAATTCCCATTGCGCCGTTAATTAAAAGGTTAGGAATTCGGCTCGGCAAAACTACAGGCTCAACCTGAGTTCCATCAAAATTATCGCGAAAAGATACTGTTTCCTCATCAATTTCGCCAATCAGTTCAATAGCCAGGGATCTTAGCTTTGCCTCAGTATAACGATATGCAGCCGGACTATCGCCGTCGATCGAGCCGAAGTTTCCTTGGCCGTCTACCAGTGGATAACGCATCGAAAAATCCTGGGCCATTCTCACCATGGCTTCATAACAAGCAGTATCACCATGCGGATGAAATCTTGCCAACACGCCACCCACAACAGCGGCGGATTTACGGTAAGCCCCCTCAGGATTCAGGTGAAGGAACTTATACATATCATAAAGAATACGACGCTGAACCGGCTTCAAACCATCACGAACATCTGGCAGAGCTCTCGAGGAGACCACACTCAGGGCGTAGGTAAGATACCGATCCCGTGACTCTTTTTCGATACTCGTTTGAATTACTGGCATAAACGACTCTTGCTGCAAAAATTAAGCGTTACTGATGATTACACGAAACTTTAAACTGTTGATAGAGAGAGGTTAATTTTTTTGTTTTCGGGCGTAAAAACGCTCTATCCTTTCGTTATCCTTGAACTTGTAAAGGATCTTACCGCCGACTTGATGAACGCGAGCGTCGGTTGATTCAAGAATTACTAGATCGTGGCTTAACAAATAATCCAATGTCAGGTGCTTTTTGGGAACTACCGGCCGGGGCGTTCGGCGCTTCTCTTTGGGTGTATCCGACTTGTATGAGTAGATTGATTTGTCATAGAAGACGAAATTTGTCTCCGCAAAAGCCCCAACCTCGTCAAAGACATTCATCAAGCCGAAAACATAGCTCGTACCAGAAAGTAGCACCTTTAACTTGGGCAGAACTGATTTTACCACTTCAACTTTATGATCAGGCACATACTCTTCGCTTGGGGAAGAATCCCAGACATTTAAGAGATCTGTCAGATCTAACTCGTTTTCTTTTGGAACCCTATCCTGAGCTGATCTTATACAGTTAAATTCAGGGTAAGCGTTTTTAGCTCCAGAGTTTAACTCTAAAGCCACCTCACGAGTAGCGACGCACATGCCGTAATAATTAAGATGAGCGCCGCTCTTCGGGAAGTAATGGGTTTTTGCATCAAACTTAGGGCCAACCTCAAGATACCGAACCGCTCTCTTATCCAATTCTGGCCTTAGTTGCTCAATAAATCTAGTCCGAGGTTCTCCAATTCGGAAAGAATCAGGAACCCACTCGGAATTAAAGAGAGCTTTGTTAGGATGAATTACAAATAAAAAATCAGTCCCGTTTTTATTCAGAAAATCCTGCATGCGTCGGAGTCGTTCAGCAATCACCTCGGCCGAGAGTGGCATACTTTTATATCGACCATTAAGATCGTTAATATAGATTCGATCAAAAAGAGCTCGACTTTTCCCAAGCAACGAACCCTTCATGGGATCACTAGCGGCCGTATTCAGCAGATGATAGTTAATAGAATTTTGGAGACGGACCATTCCGCCAAAAAGCCCAGTGCCTTGAATCAACCACCGCTCAAGCTCAACCTGAGTTTTCCCAGCCCAAATCTTATCGCCATTAAACTGCGGAAAAGCCCTATTTACTGGCACATTATGAAGAGAGGGCTCTGGAATGACTCCGGTAAAAAACTGAGCTACCGGGACTAGCAACGTCAGAAAGAATATAATGTTAAATACTCTCTTCGCCATGACTTTAGAACTGATAATAAAGGAAAGGGCTAAAACCAGATTCAGCGATAGCAATAACTGAAAGAATTAATAGACACACCGCCCAGATTGCCCGACTAAAAACAGGAAAAGGATTTTTACTTTTTATTTGGCTTATCAAGCTCATTAGTTTCTCGCTAAGAGGAGCAAAGCAGATTGCGGCTGCCAACGAGAATACAAACCAACCCTTACAGTTAATAACCTCAGCCTCAAAGAAATTAGGCAAAGAGCGCCCGAACGAGGAGAGATCAAACATTTGAGCGTAGATACCTAACGCCTGATTAAAAGTTGGGGTTCTGAAAACAACCCAACCAACCACCACAATCAAAAATGTTAAAGCTACATTCAAAAATTTTGGAAATTTTGAAGTTAATTGATTCAAGAAAACTCGATCTAAAACTAGAAACAATCCAAACTAATGTGCCATCTTCGCCAAAACTCGGAGATACTCTGAGACAAATAAGGCATATTAAAATTTTCAATAAACCTAAATCCGAACATGCGAGCTAAGCCAATTGCCATGTCAGAGTAGCCAGAAAAATCAAAATAGATCTGAAAGGTATAGGCCAATACCCCAAGCCAGGCATACGGCATAGTTAGCTCAGAAGGATTAAGCCCGAAGATAATATTAGCGATACGGCCGACTTCATCTGCGATTAGGATCTTCTTACCTAAACCTATACAAAAACGGGTCCAGCCCTCATAAAAATCATCTGAAGAGACCGATCGCTCTCTAATTTGCGAGGCCAAATCGTGATATTTTAAAATAGGACCAGCTATCAAATGAGGGAATAAAGACGCAAAAAGAAGGTAGTCAGCAAAGCTTGATGCCGGTGGGGCTGATTTTTTATAGACATCAACTAAATAGCTGATCTTCTCAAATGTAAAAAAAGATACGCCTGCTGGAAGAAGTATTTTTTTCCATTCTAAGGGAACTAAATCTAACCCGGTACGAACAAAGTTAACTTGATCTAAAAAGAAATTCGTATATTTAAAGTAGAAAAGAATTCCGAGATTCACTGCGATGCCAATCACTAACCATAATCGCCGTTCAGAAAAATCTCTTCTTTTGGTGAGAACAAAATCAAACAAAGATGAAATAAAAAGGATTAATACCACCTCAGGAGCTCCCCAGGCGTAAAATGCAAGGCTTGCAATTAGTAGGATCAAATTTTTAAATCTTGGTGCGGCCAGCCAATAGGTGACTAGAGTAAGGGGGAGAAATAAAAAGATGAACGAGAATGAGCTAAAGACCATTTAATCTCTTAAAACAAATTCGGGACCCGAAGGTCCCGAAAGTGTATAAAAATTCCGAGTCTGTTTAAAGAGGGACTAAACCTCCTTAAAACTACTCAATATCGGAGCCAGGGCCTCTCCTGTCTCTTCTAGGAGCGAATTTACCCCGACCGCTTTTGGCAGCAAATCCTCTGGAGCGAGACCCCCCGAATTTACTTCCGCCACGGGAACCACCAAAGCTTCGTCCGCCACGGCTTTCACCGAAACGCTTACCTGATGGTCTACGATCACCGAAAGAATTTCCATCTCTGTCTCCGTAGGAGCCTTCCTCTGAGCTTCTCTCTCTACGCTCTCCACGTCCCTCAAAAGAAGAATCCCTAAAGGATGAGCCTCTCTCAGATCGGCCTCGGCCACCACCAAAAGAGCGACCACCGCCGAAGGAACGGCCTCTTCCACCAAAGGAACGACCACCGCGCTCTTCAGAAGATCTTCGTCCGAAAGAACGACCACCCTCTTCTGAACGCTCACCAGAGAAACCACCCTCAGATTCTAGACCTGAGTTGAAACTTCTTTGTGGTCTATCTTGACGATCAAAAGACCAGCGAGAATCCCGATCTCCAAAGGAACGACCTGAATCCCGTCCGCCGAACTTACGTCCGCCACGACGATCTCCGCGTCCCTCTCCTCTACCACCGAAATCACGATCTCCGCCTCGACCTTCTCCACGACCACCACGGGAACGGCCACCGTCGCGACGATCTCTGGAGAACCTACCGCCTTCACGACCACCACGGGCGCGACTTCTGCCCTCTCTGCTTGGACGCTCGGAGCTCATGCCTTCCTCATCATCTCCCTCAATTACCTCAACTGGCTCTCTAGTCCGACCGGATAATTCAGTAGAGAACTCTTCTTTCATCACATCTTTCTGAGATGCTTGATAAGGGAATCCCTCTAAAGTCCGACGCTCAATTTGAGTCTTCATGGTGCGCTCAATCTGCTTAACCATGTAAAAATCTTCTGGGGTTACCAAAGTAAAGGCATCGCCTGTTTTGGCAGCACGACCTGTTCTTCCTATGCGGTGAGTGTAGGCCTCAACCGTGTCAGGAATATCATAGTTAATTACGTGCGAGATGCTCGCGATATCCAACCCTCGAGCGGCAATATCAGTTGCCACCATGATTTGATAAGATCCATTTCGGAATCCGTCCATGGCTCTTGCTCTTTGATTTTGTCTTAAATTGCCCTGGAGAGATGTGACCTTAAATCCCGCATCTTTGATTCGTTGAGCAAGACCTTTTGCACCGTGCTTTGTTCGCACAAATATAAGCACAGACTCTGTATCTGTATGTTTTAATAGCTCAAGAACCAACTTGCCCTTAAGGTGCCTCTCAACTGGATACAAGGCATGAGTAACAGATGAAACAGGGGCAATATTCCCTGCTTTTACAGTAGTTGGATTTTTTAGAATCTGCTCGGCTAAACCGCGAATTTCATCAGGCATAGTCGCAGAGAACAATAGCGTCTGACGTTGCTGAGGCAATGCTCTAACAATCCTACGAATAGAAGGTAGGAATCCCATATCAAACATCTGGTCAGCTTCATCCAATACCAACATTTCAATCTTAGACAGATTAACTGTCTTTTCGCCCATGTGATCGATCAGACGACCTGGGCAAGCAATCAAAATATCAACTCCCCGTTTTAAATCGAATACCTGTCGGCCCATGCTCATACCACCGTAAACAGCGGTGCTCTTTAAACCCAGAGGCTCTCCAAAGATTTTTACGACTTCATAAATTTGTTGGGCCAACTCTCTAGTTGGAGCAACAATCAAAGCTCTTACGTTTTCAGATTTTGTTTGAGACAACTTCTGGACCATCGGCAGAACGAAAGCTGCAGTTTTTCCAGTTCCAGTCTGGGCCAATCCCATTATATCTTTGCCGGCTAAAACTTCAGGAATAGCCTGAGCTTGAATTGGGGTAGGAGTTTCAAAACCCTGCTTCTTTAAAGTTTCATTAATCTCCGCACTAAATGCGAAATTTTCAAACGACATATGTTTCCTTACAGGTAAGGTATAATTATTCGCGCTGTGCTCTTCTAAATTGAGGCACGCACGTATCAGATATTATTTTTGTAATCCGGAGAATCTGTCTGATAGAGGCGGGAGTATTTCAATTCGCGCCGTCAAATTATTCCGGGGGACTGCATGACTGACCCCAAACTGACGGCAGACTCAGACCCTTAACTTCCTCCATCATCACACACATCTGATATTTAGGCAACCAGGGGGTGGTTTAGGGTGTTATTACCTAAAAATACCAAACCATTCGTTAGCTTCGAGAATTTTATACGTGGGCAAACCGACACCTACTAAAATTAAAGTAAGCATACACAAGACAAAAATCTCAAGACCAAACTTTTTATAATTCTTAAAACTGCTCATGAGAAACCTCTGTTTACAGCGTTCGCTTATCTTAGAGATCGGCGTTTAGAGAGTTTTCCTTAATAAACAGGGCCTTACTTATCCTGCTAGAAGGATTAATAATTTGAGAGTAGTATTTAATGGCAGACCGACTGATTGAGATTACTAGAAGTTATGGCGACTAATTCTGAAAAAATGAACCTCATCAACAAGTATCTAGAGGATGATTATATGCTGATCCACCTAGATGCGCGCAAAGAAGGGGTAGATATTCCAGACCACCTTATGGGCAATCCCACTATCACATTAAAATTAAGTTACGGATTTAAAGGTGGCATGCAAGTAACCGAAGAGCGCGTCTGGGCGGCCCTTACCTTCGGTGGCAGATTCCGAGATTGCTTCATCCCACTAGCAGCCATTTGGGGCGCCACCACATCATCTGGAGCAAATACAATTTGGCCTGAAGATGCTCCACAGGAGATAGTTTCACAGATTATTGACGAATTAAAACCAAAAACGGATGCCACCGCTAAAAAGACAACGCCGGAAAAAAGCGCCCCTTTCGCTGTGCACACCTCTAAAGCCAGCCCAGCGAAACCAAAATCAGGTGAGAAGAAAGGTGCCCACCTAAAGCGAATAAAGTAGTCATTTATCGAATTCGAATACAGATACAGATGATAGCAAAGAGGAAGCAGAGGCTCTGAATTAAAACATTAAAGGGTGGATGAAACCCTAAAAAATTTTTCATCAAAACCTCTGCTCCTTGTTCTTCATCCGATCCGACGAAGCTTCCCGAAGTATGGCCGAGTGAAACGGTCAACCTGAGACTTCACTGGAGGATGCTGAGGAATGGAGACCTCCTGGTTGAGCGAGGGCTTGTCTTTCGCAATTCCGATCTGGAGAGTTCCAGCACGGAGATTAAAGACGACCTTGAGACGACTCAACTCACCTTCTCCTTCGACCGTGAAGCGACCGTGCAGCACATCGAAGGTGAAGGTGACATCGTTGCCACGTTGACGCGGTTCTTTGCCGAGCCGAATCAACGAGTCGCCGAGATGAAGCCGATCATTCCGACGAGGGGGATCGAAGTGAAAATCCCACTCGAACTTCTGATTGCCGCACTCGAAGACGAGAACAGGAGACTGGGACACCACAGAGACTGCGATGCGCCCACCAGGGGCCCGACCAGAGGGTCCTGACATGATTTCCTTTCCAGGGTTAGAGAGACGCAGACAGCATGGGATATGTCTGCCAGGAGGCACAATTGCACTACCTGCATGATTAAATTGACGCTTTAATCATGTAGGCAGTGCAATGCAAAAAAACATTTTTCAGAGCATCTGCATCTTAAGTGAAGAGCCACCAGGTTTCTCACTCAAAATGCAGAGCAAAATAACTACCAGATTTTATTGAAGAGAGACCCCGAGCAATCAGGGTAAGGGGGGCAGGCTACCATGAAGGCAGGTGCAAAAAAACAAAAAGTTTCAGTGGATTATCAACTAGACCTAATTAGCTGAAGGGATTAAATTTTTCGGGTCAA
>CAZWGK010000004.1:0-27001 GCA_964633685.1 uncultured Bdellovibrionales bacterium
AAGCGTATAGCGCTCTATCAAGAACTCAAGAGCCTTCGGATCGAAATGAATCTTGGCATCAACTAAACCAGTCTCGCTCAACTGTCTTGGGATAATATATTTCTCTGCGATGGCTACTTTTTCCTCAGTAGTATAACCAGCAATTCTAATTACCTCTAAACGATCCAAAAGAGCCGATGGAATAGTATCGGTGGTGTTTGCTGTTGCAAAAAACATCACCTGCGAGAGATCGTATGGCACGTTCAGATAGTGATCTACGAACTCACGATTCTGATTCGGGTCTAGCACCTCAAGCAAGGCTGCGGCAGGGTCTCCCCTGAAATCAGCCCCAACTTTATCTAACTCATCTAAAACAAACACTGGATTTACGGAGCCTGAATGCTTCATTCCCTGAATTATTCTTCCAGGCAACGCTCCAACATAAGTCCTTCTGTGCCCTCTTATCTCTGCCTCATCACGCACACCACCGAGAGACATCCGGTGGAAATTACGATTTAAAGCCTTAGCGACAGACTTACCAAGAGAGGTCTTACCCACACCTGGAGGACCTACGAGACATAGTATCGGACCCTTCGAGTCTGGATTAAGTTTTTTAACAGATAGGTACTCAAGGATTCTATCTTTGACTTTTTCCAATCCAAAATGATCCTCATCAAGAATCTCCTTGGCCAGCTTAATATCCATTCTATCTCGAGTTTTATTGCTCCAAGGCAGATCGATAACCCAATCAAGATAGGTGCGTAGAAGAGCAGCATCGCCAGATTCAGGGCTCATGTGCTCAAGTCGACGAAGCTGCTTCATTGCTTCATCATTAGCCACTTTTGGCAATTTCGCCTTTTCTAGTGCGGCTTTTAGCTCGGCTAAATCTTTACCAGAGTCTTGGTCGTCACCTAACTCATGTCGAATCTGCTTTAATTGCTCGCGCAAGAAATACTCGCGCTGACCCTTCATTAATTCGCCCTCTGTCTTATCGCGAATCTCCTCAGATAATTTCAACTTTTTGGCTGTTTCGGTTACCCAATTCTCAACCAACTTAAAACGCTCCATCGGATCAAACTCTTCAAGCGCACTCTGAGCAAAATGGAGTTCAGGTTTTAGGTGAGCGAGAATAACATCAGCCAAAACACCTGGGTCTTCAATCTCTTCAGATAACATTAAGAGATCTTCTGCCAAGGTTTCCTGCTCAACTAAAATTTGTAGTTGCTCAATGAGTTTAGCTATACGGGCTTTAACTGCCTTGGTGTTTTTTGGAAGATCTTCAGGGACCACTGGCCGAACATCAGCATACATGATGCCATCTTTAGATCTAATTTTTGTAGAAACGCCTCGGACTATACCCTGAATCAAAATTTTATATTTCTGATCAGATAGTTTTAAAACTTTACCAATACTGGCTACAACACCAACTCTAAACAAATCGTCACTAGTAGGATTCTCTATCTGCTCATTCTTCTGACTTAAAACAAATATAAAATTTCCTGCTTTCTGAGCCTGCTCAATCGCTTTCACGCTGGCAGGTCGACCAACATAAAAGGACATCATTACGGCTGGGAATGCCACAAGGTCACGGGCGGGTAATACAGGCAATTCGGAAGGGAAAACCACCTCCTCAATATCGTACATGGCCTCTTCGTGTTTCTCAGGTGCCTCTTTTTTTGTCTTCTTAGCTTTAGCCACGTGGTTCTCCAAAAAAATAACTCTTATCTATATGATGCAATTATAGGCACGAGGATTGAGACTCTTGTAGGCATAATTTAACGAATATAATTCAGCACTTACGAGCACTTACATGGTTGAGGGATTAAAGTCAGTTAATTCTTTAAGCCCCGACTCGTTTAATTGGACAACTGAATATAGCCGCTCAACCACTCCGTCTGGTCGAACTTTCATTTTACCAGTTAGACCATCATAGTTATCTATAGCTCTAAAGGCATCTTCGAACGATATGCCCTCACTCTGATTTCGAGCAATCGCAGCAAGTGCCATGGTTGCGGCGTCAAAACCTTGAGCCGCCAGAAAATCCGGATCGACCCCGTATGAATTTTTGAAGAGAGAATTAAATCTCTTGATCATCTCACGTTGGCTTCGCACAAAATATGGGCTGACAAATACACATCCGTCTAACAAAGTTCTAGCACTATTTAATTTCCCGATATTATCCCAAGCCGCGGAGCCAAGAATTTTGACCTTCTTTCTAAATGCAGGCGAAAAGTTTCCAACCAAAACTGTGGCTTTCGAAATATCATCGGGGAAGAAAACCGCACTTGGATTAGCACTCTCAATCTCTTTAGCTATAGAAACAAAACTCTCTCCGTATTCGGCTCCATAAGGTGTTTCGTAAACTATTTGCATTCCGAGCTCAGCAGCTATTCTTCGCGCCTCTCTTAGATATTCAAATCCATTGGAATCCTGGGAGTAGATTACTGCGATTCGGTCAATCATGAGGGCGCTGTGAGCCACTTTAAATAGTGAATAAACCTGACTCTCTGATGTAGCACCAAATAAAAATGAGGTAGGCGAAGAGCCCGGATTCTGGCGGCGAGAAAATGATATCTGTGGCACTCCCCGCTCTTTCATCAATGGGGCTACCGCTGCGGCCGGTTCAGACAAGAGTGGCCCTAAAACAACTGCTGGTTTCACTCCAATCAATCTATCTGCAGCACTAACTGCTGCCATTGGATCTTCCAGAGTATCCTCAGCTACTAGCTTTACTGGGAAGGGAGTATCAGTAAATGCAAGTTCAATTCCTCGACTAAGGCTCTCACCTAAATTAGAAAATCGACCCGACTTAGGAACCAGAGTACCCACAACAACCTCAGGCCCGACTAATGAACTGGGAGGGGTTACCACTGGATCTATCTGGCTGGCTGTGGTCAAACTTTGAGACGATGAATTGACAACACTCGACCAGAAAGGCTTGTCTGAGGGCGCTGAGGCCACAACCCCACCTGAGCGAGCTCTTCTAGATTCCTCATCGCTAATCATTCTTGAAATAAAGGTATCGGTGGACCAAGGTTTAACAAGAGATCTAAGATCGGCATCGCCTCTAGAACGCAAAAGCATCGCCGTGCCGAGCTGGGCCTCTATTCTGGAATTTGGCGTGACGTCTGACAACGCCTCTAAACGAGAGAACCAAGCCAAACTCTGATCTATATCCCCAGTTCTGCCATAAGCATAAGCAAAAACAGTGGCAAATTCGGGCCTAACGCCCTCTGTATTGATGTTATTCTCTCTAAAAAACTGGCTAAGCGTGACAAGAGAATCCTTGGCATTATCTAACCCTAGCTGAGCTCCAGACACACGCAGTGCTAGAGACTCTTTAACCGCGAAGGGTTGAGTCTGAGCCCAGGCTCTACCATAAAATTCGAGAGCATTAGAGCGGTCTCCTCTTGCAAAATATTCATCGCCCTTTAGCACTAGAGGGTCGGTAATCGGAGCGCCTGAAAGATCTCTTCCCACTCGAAACTTTTCCCAAGGGTTTAGGGTCGATGGAAAGGCGCCAAGCTCATGTGTCGCTGGATAACTAACAGTGTTATTCACCAGCCGCCTTGAGGCTGGGCGATCAGAAAATTCAGAAGAGCAACCAATTAGGGCGACGATGGTCGCAAGAACCAGAAAACGAGGAACGGTTGTGATTTTAATCATTACGAAAACATCCCCTTCATCTTCTCAAAGAAGCTCGCGGTCTCGCTATTGGGCGATGCCTTGCGAAGTTCTTGAAGACGTTGGAGAAGCTTCCGTTCTTCTTCGGAAACTTTCTTTGGGACTTCAATCACGACGCGGACATGTTGGTCGCCGCGGCTGTTAGTTCCCAATACTTTAACCCCTTTATTTTTCAAACGGAATACCTTCCCAGACTCAGTTCCGGCAGGAATCTTCATATTAACCATACCCTCGAGGGTTGGAACCGATATCTCTGCCCCTAAAACAGCGTCTGAATAATCCACAGGGACCTGACACATTATGTCGGCCCCCTCACGCTCGAATATAGGGTGGTCTTTTACTGATATCTGAACATAAAGATCGCCACTCGGCCCGCCCCTGGTTCCAGGTTCACCTTCGCCGCGGAGCTTCAATCTCTGACCATGCTCTATTCCGGCAGGAATTTTTACAGACAACTTACTACGAGCACTGGTTCTTCCGGCTCCGCTACACTTCTTACAAGGGGAAGTATGCTTCTCACCTGAACCCTCACAGACGTGGCACGCTCTCTGAATAGTGAAAAAACCCTGCTGCATCCGTACCTGGCCTGCGCCACCACACTGTTTGCATCGCTCAATTTTAGATCCTGGCTCAGCCCCAGATCCTTTACAACCCTCGCAGGCGACATTGCGGGCTATAGAAATCTCTTTCTCGCCACCAAAAGCGGCCTCTTCAAAGGTTATCTCTAAATCAAATCTTAAATCACGACCTGCTCCGGCCCTAGCTCTGCCGCCACCTGCACCGCCAAATGCTCCACCAAAGAATGAGCCGAAAATATCGGAGCCAAAAAGATCTCCAAAGAGATCCTCAAATCCACTGAAGTCTCCACCTTGGAAACCACGGAAGCCTGCGCCACCACCCTGCTCAAAGGCAGCGTGCCCGAATTGATCGTACTTAGCTTTACTGGACTCGTCTGAAAGAATGGAATAAGCCTCGGTTGCTTCCTTGAACTTCTCTTCAGCTTCTTTGTTGCCTGGATTTTTATCAGGATGGAATTGTACGGCCAATTTACGATAAGCCTTTTTTATCTCATCTTTAGAAGCGCTCTTCTGAACTCCAAGAACTTCGTAACAATCCCGCTTGGCCATGTATCACTAACTAATTTTAAATTTCTCTCTTTATAGTAGAGAGGCGTCCGAGAACTAGAAACTACTAATCCTCGGACGCCCTGAAGGTGAACGCGGTTAATTACTCGCGAACTTCCTCAAAGTCGGCATCTACTACATCATCGCCGTCTTTTTTATCCTTCTTTTCAGCTCCAGTCGAGGATGCTCCTGCAGCAGACTCTCCTGCTCCAGCTGCTCCAGCTTGAGCTGCGCTAGCCTTCTTATACATCTCCTCTGAGAGCTTATGAGTGGCTTTTGTTAAGGCCTCTGCTGCAGCCTTCAGCTCTTCAGCGTTATCCTTAGTCAGAGCCTTCTTCGCCTCTTCGAGAGCTGCATTAATATTCTTGGTATCATCAGCACTCAAATTAGAGCCGAAATCCTTCATAGATTTCTCAGTAGAGTAGATCAAGCCATCGAGGGAATTTTTCGCATCAATAGCCTCTCTTCTCTTCTTATCTTCCTCAGCATGCGCCTCGGCATCTTTAACCATCTTCTTGATCTCTTCCTCAGAGAGTCCAGAGCTGGCTGTAATCTTAATTGAGGTCTCTTTACCAGTACCGAGATCCTTTGCGGATACATGCACGATACCGTTGGAATCTATATCGAATGTTACCTCAATCTGAGGTACTCCACGTGGCGCTGGTGGCAGACCAGTCAATTCGAAGCGACCGAGAGTTTTGTTGTCTCCGGCCATCTCACGCTCACCTTGGAGAACGTGAATGGATACGGCTGGCTGATTATCAGCGGCAGTAGAGAACACCTGACTCTTCCGAGTTGGGATTGTAGTATTCTTCTCGATTAACTTTGTAGAAACACCACCGAGTGTCTCGATACCCAAGCTGAGAGGAGTTACGTCCAAGAGGAGCACGTCTTTAACGTCACCCTTAAGAACACCACCCTGAACAGCGGCTCCGATTGCTACAGCTTCATCAGGGTTTACGCTCTTAGAAGCTTCTTTGCCGAATATTTTCTTAACAGCGGCCTGAACAGCTGGCATACGAGTCATACCACCAACAAGAATTACCTCGTCGATATCGCTAGTGTTAACGCCGGCATCCTTGATAGCAGTCAAGCATGGAGCCTCAAGACGCTGAATCAAATCAGCACAGAGCTGCTCTAATTTAGCGCGGCTCATCTTTAAATTCATGTGCTTAGGACCAGAAGCATCGGCTGTAATGTAAGGCAGATTAATATCTGTCTCAGACATCGAAGAGAGCTCATGTTTAGCTTTCTCAGCAGCTTCCTTCAATCTTTGAAGAGCGAGGGTATCTTTCTTAAGATCAATTCCTTGATCCTTTTTAAACTCCTCTGCCAAGAACTCAACAATTCTGTGATCGAAGTCCTCACCACCGAGATAAGTATCACCGTTAGTGGACTTAACTTCGAAAACGCCATCACCTAACTCAAGGATAGAGATATCGAATGTACCGCCACCTAAGTCGAATACGGCGATAGTTCTATCTCCTTGCTTATCAAGACCGAAGGCCAAAGCAGCAGCAGTAGGCTCGTTGATAATTCTCTTAACATCAAGACCAGCAATACGACCGGCATCTTTAGTTGCCTGACGTTGGGCATCGTTAAAGTAAGCAGGGACAGTAACAACTGCCTCAGTCACCTCGTCACCTAGATAATCTTCAGCTGTCTGCTTCATCTTTATAAGTATCTGAGCAGAGATCTCCTGTGGGCTCTTATCTTCGCCACGGAGTTTTACCCAAGCATCTCCATTCGGAGCCTTAGCAACTTCGTAAGGCAACACTCCCTTAGCTTTAGAAACCTCAGGGGCATCAAATTTTCTTCCGATAAGTCTCTTTACTGCGAAGATGGTGTTCTTCGGATTTGTTACAGCCTGACGCTTAGCAACCTGACCGACAACTCTCTCTCCTGAATCAGTTGCAGCAACAACTGAAGGAGTAGTTCTCGCTCCCTCGCTGTTAGCAATAACTACTGGGCTACCACCCTCCATGATTGCGACGCAGGAGTTTGTGGTTCCAAGGTCAATTCCGATTATCTTTGACATGTTAACTTCCTCTTATTCTTAAAATCGTAAATGGCTCGGCCACTTCTTTTGCTGGATATTAAGCTCAATCGCCGCCGGCCTGTTAGTTAAATAAGCACGCCCGCTGATGGATTCAAGGGGCGAGCTTTATAAATATAACGAGAATTAATCCTGTGGTTTCGCTGAGTTATCAGGATTGCTGGCTGCAACCACAACTTGCCCGACCCGTAGAAGCTTGTCTTTCAGAAAGTAAGCTTTCTTTAACTCAGAGCAAACGGTCCCATCTGGAAAGTCAGCAGCAGGAGCTTGAGAAATCGCCTGGTGAATATAGGGATCAAACGGCTTACCAATCGAGGTTTCCCCTCTAACGCCGTGCTTAGAGAGTATCTCGAGAAGTTGTTTGTGAATCATAGAGACCCCTGCCTTAATAGAGGCTGCATCAGAGGCCTCGGCTGCCATGGCCCGCTCAAAGTTATCAACGACCTCTAAAAGGTCAGCAGCGAGATTCTCCCCCTGATATTTAATCAGCTCAGAACGCTCCTTTATGGCTCTTTTCTTGTAATTATCAAAATCAGCTAGTGCTCTTAGGTACTTCTCGTGGTTCTCATTGGCCTCTGCCTTAAGCGCAGCTAGCTCTTCTGTATGATTACCCTGGGGCGTAGAATTTGTAGTCTCTTCAGAAAAACCAGTGGCATTCTCAGTAGTTGCCTCGTTTTTCTTCTCGTCGCTGTTCATCATGAAAGTATCCAAAGTATTTCTAAAATTGATGTTTCTATATTACGATCCTGATTCATAACCATGACCGTGAGCAAAAGCAACCTAACAAATACAACTAAATCTCGTCGAGCACCCAGGGCAGAGCAAGAGCTGACCGGTATCGTTCTAAGAGCGTACCCATACGGGGACTCCAATCTTATACTCAAAGTTTTAACTCAGAGTCGAGGAAAAGTCTCCCTAGCTGCAAAATTTGCTCGCAGCAGTAAAAAGAGATTTCAAGGTGGCTTTGATATATTCGATACAGGCTCGTTTCGAGTGCGCATTGGAGGCGGTGAGATTCTAGGTGAAGTGACTGAGTATATACCTGAAAAAAACTTCGCATCTTTGAGAGAGTCACTTTTGCGAATTGTGGTAGGTTCCTTTTTAACAGAGTGCTTCGAAATGATTATCGCAGAAGACTCAAGCGAAGACCCTCATGCATTTAACACTCTACTGCTAGCCTTAGAGGCCGTTTCTCATTCAAACCAAGTAAAAGAGGCTTTGAAAGCCGCATTTTTAGCACTGGGCTCGCTCCTTGCTCACGAAGGAATATTGCCGACCGATGCTCTTGTGCCGACATTCAAAAATCTCAAATACCTTTGCCAGATAATCGAAAACCAAACGCATAGAAAAATTGCTTCCAAGGAAGAGGTGTTTAAGCTCCTAATCCCAGAAGTTCAAGTAGGCGAAAGTTCAATTAGTTAAAAAATCGCGTGCCGAAAATCGTTAGTGGCAGGAGCATCCAGAACCACATCCGCCCGCAGAGCCACCACCTTTTTTAGATTTAGAATCCTTCTTGTCAGTGCTTTTTTTAGTTTCAGTCCCAGCAGTACCCGAGGATCCATAATCACTCTTGTACCAGCCAGAGCCTACTAGCTGAAAAGATGTTGAGGACATTAATTTGACGGCTTTCTTAGGGCAATCCTTGGCATTGCAGTCAGGCTTTGCCTTGAGGGGCTTTTCATTAATTCCCTGCATCACATCAAATCTTCCGCACTTCGGGCACTCGTATTCGTAAATTGGCATAACGGTTCAAATAAAAAGAAAATCGTTACAAATGAATAGCCACCTGACCAGAAGGAGTCAAGCCTACCCAAATCAATTAGACCAGTCGGCTGGCATAATACAGCAGAACGCCAACGAAAAATTCCTGAACGAAAAGTATAATTAAGATTAGCACCAAAGGAGAAAGGTCTATTCCAGGACCAACCAGGGGCACGTAGCGCCTAATAGGTCGCAACAGGGGCTCAGTGGAGTCATGAAGAAACCTTACCAAAGGATTATTAGGATCCGCGCTAAACCAGGATGCGATGGCTCTCCCAAAAATCATAAACATAAGGAAACTACAAACAGCTCCCAGCACTGTCGCTATTCCTTTAAATAAGAATGCTAATATAGCCACAACGATCCTTTTTGAATTAACCCTGTGGTGATACTATCAAAATAGTTCAAATTCAGGAACTAAGTAGTAATGAGCCAGCAAGGCTCAAACCAGTAATAATTATATATACTATGCCTAAACTAAGACCTGGCTCGGCACGGAGCGGAAACAAGATTAAATTTCACTACACGGTGAAGCTAGCAACTGGTCTTATAATTAATTCTACAGTAAACGGACCTGCGATTGAGATGACATTAGGTCAAGGCCAGGCGGTGCCCGGCCTTGAAAAGGCCCTTCGAGGGATGCTACCGGGAGAAACAAAAACAATCTTGGTCAAAGCTCAGATGGCTTATGGTCCACGTAAACCTGAACTAATGTTTCCGATTTTAAAATCAGCACTGCCCCCTCGAGAATACGTCTTGGGAGAGGCGCTAGATCTTCAACAATCCAATGGAAGTTTTATCAAAGGCGTAGTGAGGTGCGTCGACACTCACTTCATAGTAGTGGATGTGAACCATCGACTAGCTGGCCACGATCTAGTTTACGATCTACAGCTCGTAGACATACTGGCTTAAAATTAAAAAGCATTATTGTAACTATTCAGGCTGCGATCTCAGCTTTCGTTGTAGTGCTTGGCGATGCAGCCCCAATCTCTTTGCAGCATGAGTTATGTTACCGTCACAATCCCTTAGGACTCTCTGAATATGCTCCCACTCAACTCGGTCCAAAGAGGGAACCTCTTTCAGCTCATCACTACCTGTCGGCGCCAAAGGCGGGCCTATCAAAGCCTTTTCGATTTCATCAAAGCCTGCCGGCTTAGCTAAATAATTTACCGCACCGAGTCGAACTGCCTCTAGGGCCGTGGCAACGCTGCCGTACCCGGTTAACATTACTACTGCGACACCCTTTTCTTTTAGCTCAGGAATTAGATCTAGTCCGTATTCGGAGGTCAACCTGAGATCCAACACAGCATGGGTCAGGGTACAACGATTCACTAATTGACGCGCCTCGGTGAGGTTTCCCGCCACCTGAATTTGATAGCCTCGCTCTAAAAATGCCTGCGCTAAACGGTCTCGGAATATGACATCATCATCTAGCAGCAAAACCTGGTAGTTACTCATGGTCCACCGGAAACTTCATAATCGCAGAGGTTCCAGAACCAGATTCGGATTGGAGTATCAACTCACCGCCTAACTTTTCAATGAAAGAACGTGCCAAAAAGACTCCTAATCCCAATCCACGACCACCCTCTTTTGTGGTAAAAAATGGCTCTCCAATTCGCGGCAAGATCTCTTTGTTGATTCCAGGCCCACTATCTTTTATCAAGATCTCCTGAGTGAGCTTGTCTCTCTTTGCAAAAATAGTAACCACTCCAGCGGGAGCTGCCTCTAATCCATTTTTTACAAGAGCCCCTAAGGCTTCAGATAACGGTCTCTTCGGAGCCCGCAAAGACAGATTAAGTGCAGATTCATCAATCTGAATTCTCTCAGCGCCCTTGCCATAAAACCTTTTTTTCAGATCCATTCCGATTACCTCAAGTGGAATCTCCTCTTTGATCTGCCCCTCGAGATCTCCTGCTTCTTGTCTTAATCGGCTTAAGATAGCCCCGCACCTAGTAACCTCCGATAAAATCAGAGCGGCATCAGACTTTGCAGCATCGACCCCTGAGACCCTATTGAGTTTTTCAACAATCTCACCGGCTGTTAATTTAATTGAAGAAAGTGGCGTATTTAGCTCATGAGCAGCGTTAGCGGCCAACGCCGTAACAGAGGCAAGACGCTCGCTCCGCTCGGCTCTAATCGAGAGCTCCCGTAGCGCCATCTCTCTCTCTTTTAACGCTCTTACTATTTTCGTAAAGAAGAACGCTTGAGTGGCCGCTAGTATGGCAAAAGCAACCCACATTCCCTGCAAATGAATCGAGAACGAGTGCCCACCGTGCCCGCCGTGTGAACTTAGAACTGGGATCTCAACATAGAAGAAAAATAGCGCGCCATAAAAAACAGATGACAATAGAGCCAAGATCCAGGTCCATCGCTCACCAATTAAAATGGCAGCCAAGGCGACCTGAGCAATAAAAAACACACTAAAGGGATTATTCGCTCCACCAGAGAAGTAGAGCATTGCAGTCAAAAGAAGAGTATCCAGAATGAGCAGTAATCCGAGACGACGAGGCGTAAATGACTTTATTTTTGACTCCACTAAAAGCGAGACCAATGCAGATGTCAGAACAGAAAGCCCAAACCCCCAGAGGGAGAGTTTGATTCGAGTAAGATTAAAAAGAAGTACGAAAAGTAGAAGCTGGGTTACAACCGCAATGCGCCGGTATTTGGTAAACCATAAAAGTTGGGGCATATCTTGGCTCACACTAAACCCTTTCACCGAAAAGTTTGGTGCCTATTCTAACATGAGTAGCGCCCTCTTCAATTGCAATCTCAAAGTCCTGAGACATACCCATGCTCAAGCAATAGTTTGAGTTTGCTCCAAAAACCGAGTCTCCTAAGACCCTCATGGCGCGAAAATCATCTCTGGCCATATACGAATCAGTATAATTCTCGGTAATAGTCATAAGACCTAGAATTTTAATATTTTTGAAATGTGCCGATTCTCCTACTGTCGATTTTATCTGGTCTGCTAAAAATCCAGCCTTCTGAGGGTCTTTAGAGATATTTACCTGCAAGAAGACGGGGTACACGACTCCTTCAGCTCGAGCGACCTCGTCTATTTTGGTTAATATTTTCAAACTCGATACTGATTCAATGACCGAGAAATTCCTGACAATCTCTCTAATTTTATTGGATTGAATACGCCCGATAAAATGAGATTCAAAGGGCCCCGTAAGAGTATCTTTTTTGTCTAAAAACTCCTGAAGATAGTTCTCACCAAAAACTGGCACCTCTCCCGCCTGATGCACTATTGCACTGTAGCTATTCATCTTGTCGGTACTCTGCTTTTTTGAAACTCCAACTAAGGTCACAGATTGACGTCGAGGAGATCTTTTTTGGGCCGCTAAAATACGACCTAAGATGTCTGTTAAAGATTGTTTGAGATGGATCTCGGTCACAACAAAAATTTTTATTTTACAGTTACAATTCCTAACCGCTTTAGCGCAGCAACACATTCTCGCAGAGGCAATCCAACAACATTAGTGTAGGAACCTTCTATTTTATCAACAAAAGATGCACCAATCCCCTGCGCGCCATACGCACCCGCCTTATCCATGGGCTCACCTGTTTCTACGTAGGCTTTAATCTCTTGCGGTGTTAACTTCATGAAGGTGACTTTGGTTTCACAGCTCTCCGTAAGCCGCTCGCCATTATTAAGGATCGTAAAGCCTCCTACTACGAGATGCGCCCGCCCCTGTAAACGAGTTAGCATGTCAATCGCATCTGCTTTATCTTTCGGCTTACCTAAGACTTTGCCATCTAGAACTACGATTGTATCGGCTCCAATTACGGTAGCATCAGGATACTGCTTGGCTATTACGGCTGCCTTTTCGAATGAGAGATCTCTTACTAGCTTTTCAGGGGCTCTCCCTAAAAATGAATCTTCATCAATATCTGCGGGTAGAATATCAAATTCCAAGCCACACATAGCTAACAGCTCTCTTCTACGCGGAGAAGATGATGCCAGGATAAGACGTTTAGATGGTGCGACCGATAGCATTTGCAACTAGCCCCGCTCTTATAGCTAAAGTATCAAAATCTTCACACGAGATTGTCTGCTTTGAATCACTTAAAGCCTTTTCAGGGTTCGGATGAACTTCTATCAACAACCCATCTGCACCGGCAGCCACTGCAGCTAAAGACATAGACTCTACATAGCGCGCTACCCCTGTGCCATGACTAGGGTCAACTATAATCGGCAGGTCGCTCTTCTCTCTCAATACAGAGATACTCGCCAAATCAAGACAGAACCGCGTGCTCGAATCAAAACTTCTAATGCCCCGCTCACAGAGAATTACCTTAGAGTTTCCATGGCTGAGAATATACTCAGCAGCCCCTAAGAACTCCTCAACAGTCGCCATCATCGCACGTTTTAGCAGGACAGGCTTTGTTGTGCGGCCCAACTCTTTAAGGAGAGAATAGTTAAACATATTCCGCGTACCGACTTGAAACACATCAACATGCGGTGCCATCTCCTCTACTAGACGCACATCCAAAATCTCACTTACAACAGGCAATCCGAGTTGCCTAACGGCATCAAGCACTGGGTAACCGGCACTTCCAATCCCCTGGAAAGAATAAGGTGAGGTTCGCGGTTTAAATATTCCACCCCTAATTACTGCTGCTCCAGATTGCTTCACTCTTGAAGCGGTTAAGACGTATTGCTCTTCAGACTCTACTGAGCAGGGGCCAGCCATTATCAAAACTCTCGGGCCACCTATCTCAATACCAGGTGCTATCTCGATTATCTTACGCGACTGCGCATGATAAATGTTCCGCTCTTTAGCACTCTTATATTCACCTAGATCTGTTACAAAATTTCTCTTCATATCTTATTCTTGTTTTCGTTCAGAGTATATTTGAGACCAGCAATGGCTGCGTCTAACAAAGAGCGTCCTTTAAAAACTTCGTGCTCGCCGCCGTTCATACTCAATTCCAAAAACCAATCTCTCTGCTCAGGAGACGAAATGCTCACTACGTCGTAACCTGCTAAGACTATTCGCTCGACGATCTCATCGACGCTCAGTATTGCGAATAGTTTTGGTTTATCAGCATCAACTAGCGGGGCGATTGTACCAGTTAAAAGGCTCTGAAGTCGATTTCCAGGCAAAATGCAGTACTCTTCATACCCTAGGTCAGCAAACCCCCTTCCTACTCTGGTTCCTATTTCAAAGGAGGGTGCCAGCCCCAAGTCCCTAAGGGTCTGAAAAGACTCAAGTTGTGTGCGGCCGAGCCACATATTAACGCCCTTGGATCTCAATCCTATCAAGATACTCGAGAGAGGACGTTCCGCCTTCAACTAAAGTCATCTCAGAGATTCTAGTAAGCACTGCCTCCTTGTGTAGGTCAGATATGTTTAAGGTACCCATATTACACATGGTCGCTTTGATCTTAGCGGTGGTGACATCAACCTTATCACTTAGGCTACCGCTGTAAGGAACATAGGCGTCAACTCCCTCTTCGAATACCAAGCCCTCTTTATCGCCCTCTTTGTATCGTTGCCAGTTTCTGGCTCGATTCGAACCTTCACCCCAATAAGGTTTATACATTTGGCCTTTATACGTAATACGAGGCGTGGGGCTTTCTTCGGTCATGGCAAAATATTTCCCCATCATCACGAAATCAGAACCCATCGCTAAGGCCATAATAATGTGAGTATCGTTATTCAATCCACCATCAGAGCAGATCGGAACATAAATGCCAGTCTCCTTAAAGTACTTGTCTCTAGCTTCTGCCACATCTAGCACTGCAGAGGCCTGGCCTCTACCGATACCTTTTTGCTCGCGAGTAATACAGATAGAGCCGCCACCTATTCCTACCTTGATAAAATCAAGTCCAGCATCGGCTAAATATTTAAATCCATCAGCTGAAACCACATTGCCGCCACCAATTATTAAACGGTCGCCGTACTCTGCCCGGAGATACTTAACAGCATCCGCCTGCCATTCAGAATATCCATCCGAGGAATCTAAACACACAGCATCAGCTCCAGCCTCTACAACAGCCTTAGCCCTCTCCTTATAATCATGAGTATTTAAAGCAGCACCAACAAAAAGCCGCTTTTGCTCATCCGTTAGCTCATCAGGATTTGATTTATGATCAAAATAATCCCTACGGAATACGAGTGACTTTAAATTACCTTGCTTATCAATGACTGGCAGACACTCTTTTTTGTTCTTCCAAAGCTTCTCAGTTGCCTCTTGGAGGGTCACACCTTCTTCTGCCATAACTAAATTTGCAAACTTAGTGCAGTAGTTCATTATTGGCTGAGAAAGATCGTCTTTAAATTCCCAAAAATCCTTACTGGTGAGCAATCCAAGTAATCGACCATCGGGCTTACCACCTTCGGTAATAGCGATAGTAGAGTGTCCAGTTTTATTCCTTAACTTTACAGCATCCATCAGCGTCGCCTTCTCTGATAGATTTGAATCAGAGCGAACAAACCCCGCTTTATGCATCTTTACATCTCGTACCATCTCAGCTTGGGCTTCTATAGATTGGGAACAGAAGATAAAACCACACCCACCTTTTCGCGCTAACGCAATTGCGAGATTAGACCCGGTTACGGCCTGCATCGCCGCAGAGATTACGGGTATATTCAATGTGCGCTTAGGGCCACTCGCTTTGGTGAATCTCTGAATAGGCACAGAGATGCTCACATTATCAACGGTATGTTCTTTCTTGGTAAGACGAGGAATTAAGAGATACTCGTTAAAGGTCCGAGATATATCATCAATAATTTTGGCCATGGTGTCTCCCTAACTTTGTGCAAATATCATAGATATTTAGGTTAGAAGCAACACCCTGCGGGCACTGATTATTAAACCAAGGCTATAGACGATTTACCTGGTTTTATTTACTAGGCTGCTGATGAATCTGCATGATTTCATCTTTAATCGACTTTGCGGACCCTGTTAGCTCGTCCAACAAATATCGCCTCTGAACTATCAGCTCACAACTACCGGCATCTACTGGATGAACGATATTTGCAAAAGTCACATTAGCGGGGCTTATGCCAGGCAACCGCTTAATAAAGTAATCAGCTCGGTGGGTTTTGAGTCTCCTTTGTCCGCCAATCGTCCGAAGCTCAAGTGATGCAACCACTCCTGTCGATAGCGCTCCTGAAGGATCCATCTCAATCCCGTACCCGAGAGGATTTAATTTTGGCGCATACCCTATTGTTACCGAGGGGCTAAGACTTTTTGCTTCATCCTGAGTAGGGCGAGTTTCGCCAGCCGCACGCCCGATTTTAATTTCAGCTCTTGCATACCCTTCTACTACACCAGAATTAAATCCACCGCGGGCCCAAACCTCGGGCAGGAATTCTATCTCCTTAATCCGATAATTCGTATTTAAAAGTAAAGGTACCTCGTAAGGAGAGGCATCTGCAGCAGCATCGCGAAAACACAAGGCGACTCCTCTTAACTGTGGGTTAATTTTAGGCGGAACCACGGCAATAACAGTTCGACGACTGGAGCCTTCTAACATGAATTTACGAGCGCGACTGTCATCAAATGGCACTCTAAAACCTCCGCTGAATTCAGCAGATTTAGGGGCAGTGTGCTTTATTAAAATATGAGTATCTCCAAACAGGACCGAAAGATAAAATGGCTTTAGTCCCTTAATTTCACTCTCTAGTCGCATCTTTATTTCACCCTTAGCCTCAGTAAGAGACTGGCTACCAATCCAGAAATTATGCAGAGCCGCATCAGCAGTTGGCTCTGGAATCAACTTAGGGCGGGCTATCTTGGTATCACCCTCGGTATAAACAAGACCTGTGCTTCTTAAAATAAAATCCTCTACTGCTGGATCGAGAGGCTCCGGGACATATTTGTTATCTCCCTCAGCAACAGAGAATTTAACTGGGACTAATAAAAAAATTATTATAGCGGAGAGATTTACTAAAAAACTTTTCAACATACCGTTAGTGACCAAATTGGTATCTTCTCATACCGATCCCGAGAATTAACCCCAGGCCGAACATACAGGCCAACACCGAGGAGCCTCCATAACTAAACAACGGCAGAGTTATTCCCACAACTGGCAATATTCCTATCACCATACCTATATTAGTTATGATGTGAAATGCAAAAAGGGTAGCCACGCCCACTATGACGTAAGCCCCAAACAGTTCTTTTACCTGACCTGCCACCCTAAGCATTTGCAAAACAAAGATTGAGTACAAGCTTATTACCAATATACAACCAACAAATCCCCACTCTTCTGCTAAAACCGAGAATACGAAGTCCGTGGTGTGCTCTGGCAAAAATTCAAGTTGCGATTGAGTACCATTTAAAAAACCTTTTCCAAAAAATTCTCCTGAGCCAACCGCAATCTTTGACTGATTCAAGTGATATCCACTACCCAAGGGGTCGGCGGCTGGATTGATCAATGTTAATATTCGTTTCTGTTGATAATCGTGAAGAGCATACCATGCTGGCACAGCAGCCACTGCACCTGTTAGAGCCATAATTAATAGCGTCTTAAAATTGATTCCCGCAAATAGCAGCATCCCAGCACCCGCAGCACCAACAACTAAAGCAGTGCCCAAGTCTGGCTGTTTCATAATTAGAGCCATCGGTAGACCAACAATAAAACCTGGAATCCAGAGGTCTTTCAATCGAAAACCCCCAACTGGTGGCTTAACTTTCGATAAATAACGCGCCATTAGAAGTATCACTGCTATCTTCACCATTTCCGCGGGCTGAAACCTAAGCGACATTAAAGAAAACCATCTGCGTGAGCCATTTACAACGGTCCCAAAAAGCATCACCCCGACCAATAAAAGAATCGCTACTATGTAGACGGGGATAGAAATTCGGTACAAAAATTTGGAATTTAACATCATTCCAAAAAGCATCATCACTAGGCCAATTCCAAAAAATGCAAACTGCTTCGCAAAAGCGACGCTCTTTACATTAAATTCAAATGGGCCAAGCGGAACTCCAGCAAAATCTGGATTGTATCCCGCGCTATAAAGCACAATCAGTCCCAAGCACGCTATTGCAGCTCCGATACCTAAAAGGTGGTAGTTAAAATATCTAAATATGCGCCTATCAATCAAAAGCATTACTTCGCCTTTCTCTCAAAATATTTCTCAAGAACTGCTCCCGCTATCGGTGCGGCAGCGGCACCTCCATGCCCACCGTTTTCAACTAACACTGCGATAGCTACCTCTGGTTTATCTGCCGGAGCGTATGCACCGAACCACGCATGGTCCTCAAAATCTTCATGGCGAGTTCTGGCTTCTAGCGTAACCACCTGAGCGGTGCCGGTTTTTCCAGCCACTAAAATATTTGGAAATTTTTTAAGTCTGGAGCGCCCACCAGTTCCTTGCGGGCTATTAACAACTCCGTAAAGGGCCTTCTGAACCAACGATAGGACTCCTGGATCGATTGGAGTCTTTTTATTGATTATTGGGGTATAATCTTTAAGCAGATTATTATCTCCGCCCCTAATCTCTCTTACTACTTGTGGGCGGTACAATATTCCGCCGTTTCCGATTGCAGACATCAAGGTTGCAATTTGTATCGGAGTCGAAATAGTGGCTCCCTGGCCTATGATCACAGAGAGAGTCTCCCCAGGATACCAGATCTTATCCTCCGCTTTCTTATGATATGCTCGCTTCCACTCGGTAGAAGGCACCAATCCATTAGCCTCTTGCGATATTCCAATTCCGGTTTGAGATCCAAAACCTAGATTTGCGGCATACCGATGGATTGTATCAACTCCCATCTTTGTAGCTAATGAGTAAAAATAAACATCGCACGATTGAATGAGTGCCTGCTCAAAATCTACTGAGCCATGACCAGCTGCTTTGTGACACCGATATCTCCGCCCTGCAAAAGCATAGTATCCAGGGCAGTAAACTCGATCTCTTGGCCCAACTATTTTTTCAGAGAGACCTGCCAAGCCTGTCACTATCTTAAACACAGAGCCTGGAGGATATGCCGCTTGAAGCGCCCTATTATTTAGCTTGGATGGTCGCCCTGAGGCCAAATCATTCCAAACTGCGGGCGAAACTTCTCCGGTAAAAATATTAGGATCAAACGCCGGCATCGAAACCATCGTTAATACCTCTCCCGTATCAACCTTCAAGGCCACAACCGCACCCTTCTTGCCGTTTAAGGCCTCCAGAGCCGTGCGCTGCATCTCGCTATCAATCGTAAGATGGATATCGTTTCCCATCTTTTCGGACTCATGAGAGAACTCTCCAATTCGACGCCCCATGGCGTTTACTTCAATTCTTTTTAGACCTCTGACTCCATGAATCAACTCTTCTAAGTAAGACTCCAACCCAAATTGACCAACTAACTCTCCTTGCTGATAGCCGGCATAACGACTTTCACTCAACTGATTCTTATTAATCTCTCTGATATACCCAATAACGTGCGCCCCGAGCTCTTTCTGAACATAATCTCGGGTCGGGGTGGCCTCAACAACAACTCCCGGCAAATCGAATTTATTTGCTTCGATCTTTGCAACAACCTCACGCGAAACGTCCTTCATAAGAATACGAGGCTCAAAAGGACGCCTTCTTCTGGAAAGAGGGCTATCAAGCTTCAAAGACCCTTTTTCTAAGCCCAGCAAATCTTCGATTTTTCGCATGACCGCTGACTCGTCTGGGCAGTCTTCTTTAATAAGCTCTATCTTAAAGGACGGCCTGTTACCAGCGAGGAGTTCGCCGTGGCGATCAAATATAAGTCCACGTGGAGCTTGAACATAGATTGATCTAATTCGATTATTCTCGGAGAGATCTCGAAAATAATCGCCCTTAACAATTTGTAAATACCAGAGCCGGATTACAAGCAGTGAGATAAAAAATAAGAAGAAGATGGTTGCAGCCTTAATTCTAGGCGCTAAATTTATATTTGTTCGCTCTGCCAAGGCCATTTATTAACTACCCTGCCCAGGAAATGCCGCCCAACTTAGTGTTGGCTGTGCGACCTAAACCCATTTTTTTAAAAAACCAAAAAGGCCGTTTTTGGCCATTTTCAAATTCAAATTGAAAAACTGCCTGTGCAAAAATTACTGAGCCTAGTGCCTCAAATGGCGCATGGCCGATCATAGCAGTCACAACCGAATCAGACTCCACAAACTGACTCAAGATTAGTTGCACTATTAGTCTATTAGACAAGGTCGCCAACAAAACCACAACCGATAGGGTCAGTTGAGATTCTATGTATAACCTTTTTGATACTATTGTGATGCCGAGATAAATTAGAACAGCGGCACTAGCATTCGGCCCTAAGATAAGACTAGACCCAAACAAATCAGCTAGGAGCCCCAATAAAAATACCAACCAAACACCATATTGGCGGTGCAAAAAAAATGAGAGGTGAACGACCACGATCACAATAAAGTTCGGGACAAGACCAAACGGTAACACCTCCCTTAGAAGTGAACCTTGAAGCACAAGCCCTAAGATCGCAGTTAGGAGATAGACATATCCTGGTGTCATTTACTGCTCTCCTCTTTCATCGAAAAAGCTTCCAGTGTGGACTCAGGTATTTCGGATTTAATCTTGGAAACAATCAGCACATCTTCGACTTTAGAGAAATCAGTTGCTGGCTCTATCTCAATAGTACGAAACAATTTGCGAGATGGAGGAGAGGCATCGGTGACCACCCCCACAAATAAACCCTTGGGAAATATCCCGTCCAACCCAGAAGTAATAACTCTATCCCCGATTCTTACATCTTCACGCTCGGGGACATACTCCATCTTAGCGGTTCTCTGACCGGTGCCCACTACCACGCCACGGGCCCGCGTGCGCTGAACTATCGCATCAAGCGCACTAGCATGATCGTTGAGTAATATAACTCGCGAGGATCGACGAGTCACACTAATAATCCGACCAACAACCCCCCTGCCATCAATTACACTCAACCCTTCAACAACCCCGTCTACAGAGCCTTTGTCGAGAGTAACTGCCTTAATCCAATGGGAAGGATCGTAGCCGATAACGTGGGCGGCTATACCTGAAATTGGTAGAGCCTCTGAGAGACCCAAAAGCTTTCGAAGGCGAAGATTTTCGGCTCCGGCCTCTAGAAGCTTTGAATTTTCGGATTCCAGAGCAGAGAGTCTAGCAACTAACCGCTCGTTCTCAGCGACCAAACCAACAAGATTTATGTACTCGTCCCAAAAACTATTGAGGCCATGCCCAACAGCATCGATTCCTTGCTGAACCGGGGTAGAGATTTCAGAAACAACCGCGTGGCCGATCTGCGCGACCTCGGGGTGCCGACTAGAAAAAGAACTAAGAATCAGGCCCGCCAAAAAAAGCCCCAGGGAGTGTCCAAACAAACGGCCGGGGCTGATATTAACTATTGGTGGCATGTTGAAAATTTATTCTTTAATTGCTGGAGATAACTTCTCTAAACTGATCCAACTCATCAAGAACCCGCCCCGATCCCATTACAACTGCAGCCAACGGATCGTCGGCCACCTGGACTGGGAGTCCAGTCTCCTCAGAGATTAACTTATCTAAATTACGGAGCAGCGCACCGCCACCGGCCAACGTAATACCGCGGTCCAAGATGTCAGCGGCTAGCTCTGGGGGAGTCCTCTCTAAAGCATTCCTCACAGCCTCAACAATTTGATTTACTGGCTCCAAGAGGGCATCTCTAACTTCTTCTTCGGTAATAATAATTGTCTTAGGAACGCCCTGAACTAGATCTCGCCCACGCACTTCCATAGAGAGATTCTCACCTGTAGGGCGAGCTGTGCCGATGGCAATCTTAATCTGCTCTGCAGTTCTCTCTCCGATTAAAATATTGTACCTACGCTTTAAATAGCTAACGATGGCTTCATCCATCTTATCACCACCAACCCGAATTGATCTGGAGTATACGATTCCCTTCAAAGAAACCACTGCCACTTCAGTGGTTCCACCACCTATATCAACAACCATACTTCCACACGCTTCTGTAATAGGCAGTCCAGCTCCTATTGCGGCGGCCATTGGCTCTTCAATAAGGTAAACTTCTCTAGCACCGGCAGATTCAGCCGAACTAACAACCGCACGCTTTTCTACCTCAGTAATTCCATGAGGCACGCAGATTATAATACGCGGGCGCACCAACGCTCTTTTGTTGTGAACCTTTCGAATAAAATATCGGAGCATCTCTTTAGTAATCTCAAAATCCGCTATGACGCCATCCTTCATCGGACGAATCGCCCTGATGGAACCTGGGGTTCGCCCCAACATATTCTTAGCCTCGGCACCAACAGCCACAACTTTTTTTCTGCCAGATGGAGAATCCTGCACCGCCACCACTGACGGCTCATTACAAACGATCCCCTGCCCCTTAAAGTAAATAAGGGTGTTGGCTGTGCCTAAATCAATTGCCAAATCGTTAGAGAAAAGACCAAGAACCGAATCTAAAATCATAATCTGTCTTGAATTTAAATTTAGAGAAAATAAGAAAATCCCAGTCCCAAAAATCTACTGGGGCGGCACTCAAAAGGCAATAACTTTCAGTAACTTAAACTAAGCGGTAACGGATTCTGCGCCTTCGGTTACAAGCCTGTGCTGAATCGACTCTGGGAGGCCTTCAACATCGATGGCCACGGCAGATATCTTCAACTCTGTTATCTTGTCTAAGAGGAAATTAATCTGGTCGTCTTGGGGTAAAATGCGATCCACGAAGATAATTGGAGATTGATTATGGCGACAAAAACCACTTGTAGCTTTCCAACCTGGGCCGCGCTTTAACTCCTCTCGCCTTACCTCAACTCCTGCCTTTTCTATGATTCCGGCTAACGCCTTGAGAATACCCTCTTTTTTAGGATCTTTTGCCAGGGCTAACGAGGGGGCTTTGGACTTCTTCTTCTTAATAATCTGCATCATAATGAAAATCTTAGTAATTTCAGGTGCGTAGCGAAAGACTCTTATTTTAATTTTGGGTCTAACCGCTTGTATTTTCCCTGACAATTCTGTACCATCGCGGTCTTTACTATACAAGGCGAATTTGCCCTCAGGGACGTTAATTCTTATATTAACGAGAGTGGGCGGCTAAGCCAATAAAGTAAAACAAATAGAGACGAACAGGGCCTAAACATACGGCGCTGTTTTGAGAATACATTGAGACTATTATCAGGTGATTTATGTCAGCTCGCTCAGTAGCACTGATTAACAAAATTAACGGCGAAGTTAAAAGCGCCATCAAAGAAGGCATCCCCCAGTTTCGTGTAGGTGACACCCTTCGCGTTCACGCTAAGATTATCGAAGGCGAGAAAGAGCGTGTACAGATATTCGAAGGACTAGTAGTTCGCCGGTCTAATCGCACTACCGCAAACGCAACCTTCACAGTTAGAAAAGTTTCGTTCAACGTCGGCGTAGAAAGAACATTCTTACTCTATAGCCCAAGAATTCAGAAGATTGAGCTTGTTTCCACTGGTAAGGTTAGAAGATCGAAGTTGTTCTATCTTCGTCCGCTCCGTGGTAAAGCCGCTAAGATTGAGTCTCAGCGTGCTAACGAAGTTGAGATCATCTCCACAGGTGCTGCAAACGCAACATCTGGCGAGGCTGCTCAAGCTTCTGCTTAATATCAAGCTGCATAACATCAGTTATAAAGTTGATATGAACGAAAAGCGCCCAGAGAGGCGCTTTTTTATTGGCTAAAAATCAACTCAAAAGAGTAACTAGCTCATCTTACATGCACCAGAAAACACGGCATCACGAATAATTAACTTCTTGGTAGTAATGTCTGCGGTAAGCACGCCCCCTTCGACAACCTCAATAGTGTCACGAGCGCGTACTTCTCCAGAGACCTGCCCCTGCACAACCAAAGTCTGAACATCTATCTTGGCATCAATCTTACCGGTCTTACCGACCACCAATACATCTGACGAGAAGACTTCGCCGCTTAACTTTCCATCAATTTTGACAGGAGTATCAAAGGTCAATCTACCATTAATAACAGTTCCTTCTGATAACACTGAGCGGACATTTTCTGGCATACGCGAAGCTGGGCGCTCAATCATTCCAGAGGAGAGCGAAATTGGGGCCGGAATTATCGGATCCGCGCTTTTATTTATGCTGGGGGCAGCGGGAGCTTTAACAGAGGACTCGGCTGCAGAGGCAACGACGGTTGTATTTGAAGCGCTTGGCTTAATTTCTTCTTTTTTCTTGGACCAGATCACAATATCTCCTGCGATTACCCGTGTACAATAAATCGAGGTGACACTAAAGGTCCAGCATTTCTTCTGTAACAAATTAAATTATTGTGATTAAAATCAAACTTATGAATCACTTGAGCGAATTACCCATAACCCCCCTTATCTTAGCTGCCGGATTCGGCAAAAGGCTCGGCCCGATAACAGCCTCTACCCCAAAACCCATTGTTGATATCGGAGGAAAAAAATTGATAGAGGCCGCCCTCGAAATGCTACGCAAGGCTGGGTTTAAAAAAGCGGTCATAAATCTACACTATCTCGGCCAAGAGATTGTAAACTTTTTGGGAGACTCCTGGAACGGCCTCGCCCTAGAGTATAGCTGGGAGGACCCAATCCTTGAAACCGGCGGGGCAATAAAGAAAGTCCTGCGCGAAAGACCCGGCCAACCGATACTCGTCATCAACAGCGATGCCGTCTTCGAGAAAACACTAAGTGTCAGAGACTTCGTGGTAGATTTTTTGGGGGACCCTCATTCACCAAGCGCAAAAATGCTATTAGTTCCGCCACCTTCGCCGAATCCTTACGGAAAGATATTTGCGGGAACTGACGCAGAAAAACTCCGGGTGACTCAGATTTTAGACGCCCGAACTCCGACCAAGGACATTAAGGACGAAAAAGAATATGTCTTCAGTGGCCTTCAGATACTCGCCCCAAGGGTGATTGAAGATATGGAATCTTTGGGCGACATCTTCTGCTCCATGCGCACCTTCTATCCGATTCTGCTAAAGAGAGGAGATCTAATTACGGCCGAAGTGTTTGACGGGTTCTGGAATGATACAGGAACACCAGAGAGGCTTGAGGAGACAAAGAAGGCGGTGAGAGAGGGGAGGGTGTGAACGAAGTGGCTTTATAAAAAGCCACCTCTCAGGATTAATTAGAAATAAAAGTCCGAACCACTTTTGATGAGTCTTGAATCTCCCTCTCGTAAGTCCGACCATCAGCCCAATGAATTTTCACCTTAAAACCATCTCCGTAGTCAGGCCCCTTTTTCGTAAACTTTGCCCTCTTGGCACCCTCGGATGTCTGTATATTAAATTCAGCACTATCGAGAAGCTCGCCTGTATTCCGGTTTAGAATCTCAACCTTTACAGCACGATTAGCCAGATCTCGCGGGATCTGAATCTTCATCCCGTCATCACCTTGGGATATCGGCCAGTAGCCAAACCTATTAGACTCGATCACAACATCCGAGCCGTTCGATACTGGCGCCACGGTCTCCACCACTCCGCCACTCATACCACCCTCAAAAACGACTGAGATGGCTGCTTTTTTTTCTGGGGCATACGTTATTCCCTTGGCATCTAGTGCTGCCATCCGATTCTCGGCGACCTTTACCCCTTCTGCAGAAAAAGCCTTGTTGTCTGAGATCTTAGTTAGAACTCTATCCATATAGGTAGTGCCAGCTGCAACCGAACCTTGATCCTCAAATTTAATTTTTCGAGCACTCAAAAAACTATCTCGATTATCAAGTTGGGCCATACCGAGCGAAGTTCTAATAATCTGACCACCTTCTTGCGAAGTTAGCCTGCCTCTGGCGACTGCATTGTTAATTGCTTTCTCCATTGCATGATAAAGAGGGCGAATATCTCCGCCTTTCTTTAGCGCCTGAAATTGCTCTTTAAGATCACTAAGAATAGCACCGGCTAGCTTAGGTTTCTTTTTTTCAAGCTCCCCAAAAGCAAATGCTGCAAACAACTGCTCTTCGGTAATCATACCTTGGGCGACCATATTGTCTGCTTTTTGTGGGTAGATCTCTTTTAAGACTTTAGAAAGATTTCCAACAATACCCTCTGCTGTGTAACCAGCAGGAGCGGTATTAGTGGTAATATTATTTACAGCACTCATAACTCACTCCTTACTGATTATCTTGGATCAAGACGACGAATTAAATTCATCACAAGATCATTAGCGCTCTTCATCATGTTTTGTAGCATTTCGAATATCTGCTTCATTCTCTCATAAGCGACCTGTTTTTCTTGAATTGTAGCCATATTGTTAGTGGTGTAAGCATTGGTCAGCTCACTCTGTGCGGTGGTAAGCCTATCAGCTACGTCCACAGCGGCGTTTTTCCATTGTTCAGCGGCACTACCAGCAGGCAAAAAGCCAGGATTAAATCCACTCAAATTTAAAGGCATAAAATCTCCATTTATTACTATTAAAGTTCTTTTAAAGTTCAGAACCATCTTCTGGTTCCGACTACTAATCGCAAAATTGTTGGAAAAGTTGCGTGATTACCTGATTTTTTATGAGGGATGGATAAATTAATTTCTGAAGATCTCGCAGGTAAGGTTAAAACTTGAATAATATTAGCAATTTGTGAGATTCTACTGACATATAGATTAAGGACAAAATGACCACAAAAACTGTCAATTTATTTAATACCGTTACCCGCCAGATTGAGCCGCTGCAAACTATTGAGCCTGGGAAATGCTCTGTTTACTGCTGTGGTCCGACAGTCTATGACTTCCCGCACATCGGTAACATGCGGGCTTACCTATTTGAAGACATCCTAATTCGAACACTCAGACGGGCTAACTATCAAGTTAAGCACGTTATGAACATCACCGATGTGGGTCACCTTGTCTCCGATGCCGACGACGGCGAAGACAAGATGAGCGTTGCCTCCAAACGAGAGAAGAAAAGCTCGCTAGAGATAGCCGCTTTTTACACCGATGTTTTTTTCAACCACTGCCAGAAATTAAATATCAAACGGCCTGATATTGTCTGCAAGGCAACAGAACATATCAAAGAGATGATCGCTCTAATTCAGCGATTAGAATCGCGCGGCATGACTTATATCTCGGGCGGAAATGTATACTTTGATGTTTCTAAATTTCCGCAGTATGGCGCCATGGCGAAGTTAGATCTTGAGAATCTAAGAGCTGGCGCTCGAGTCGATGAAGACAAATCAAAGAAGAGTCCTTTTGATTTTGTTCTGTGGTTTACAAAATCAAAGTTCGAAAATCAGGAGCTCCAATGGGATTCCCCATGGGGTCGCGGATACCCTGGCTGGCACATTGAATGCAGTGCTATGAGCATGAAGTATCTCGGGGATAAATTTGATATTCACTGTGGCGGAATCGACCACATTCCGGTGCACCATACAAATGAAATTGCCCAATCTGAGGGTGCAACTGGCGCACCATGGGTTAATTACTGGATGCACGGAGAGTTCCTTCTCTTAAATAAAGAGAAGATGTCAAAATCAAAAGGTGGA
>CAZWGK010000004.1:27011-28484 GCA_964633685.1 uncultured Bdellovibrionales bacterium
TGACGGAGTCGAACTCCACATCGATCACAAAGTAGCAAAATCAAAAGGTGGATTTATAACGCTTCAAACAGTTATCGACCAAGGAATTGATCCTTTGGCCTATAGATTCCTGGTGACCAATGCTCATTACCGTTCCCAACTAAATTTCTCAGATGAAACTCTCGGCAATGCGGCTCGCGGACTGCAAAAATTAAAGAGCACTGTCCTTGCGCTAAAGAATAGTGGCGAGAGCTTGGTTGCTCCTACAAACCTATCATACCTAAATGATTTCGAAGCGGCAGCGTTTGACGATCTCAACATGCCAAAAGCATTTGCATCAGTGTGGGCATGCACTAACGATTCATCACTTAAGCCAGGTGAAAAACTCTGGCTCCTAAATGAAATGGATCAGATCTTAGGCTTTGAGATGATGTCATGGAAAGAAGAATCAGTAGAAGTCTCCGCCGAGGTTAGAGCTCTAATGACAGCTCGCGATGATGCTAGAAAGGCCAAAAATTGGGCCGAATCAGATAGGCTGCGCGGAGAAATTCAGAAGCATGGATTCTTGGTTGAGGATTCAGCTGCGGGGACGAGGGTGAAGAGGGGTTAATTAAACCTTAATCGCCGCCAAAGATTCAACAACCTGATCCGGCGCCACCTTCAATGTTTTAGGATCTTTAATTTTCCCAGAGAGAACAAGCACAGTCTTGCAGCCAGCAGCTTTGCCAGCCCCTATATCTGCTTCGGTATCTCCAATTATCATGCTCTGAGATAGATCTATACCCAGCTCATCCCGAGCTCGGAGCAACATTCCTGCACTAGGCTTACGGCAAGAGCAGTTATCAAGTTTTGTATGAGGACAGAAATAAATTTTGCGGATAGGCACACCAGCATCACCGGCTGCTTTTAAAAGCTTGGCATTAACACGGAAGAGATCTCCTGCAGAATAATAACCAAAACCTATTCCCGGCTGATTTGTAACAATCACGATTTCGTAACCAGCCGCGGCCAAGGCTTTCATTCCATCAATGACTCCTGGAATCAACTCAAACTCGTCCGGACTAGATAGATATTCAACCTCTTTGTTAATGGTTCCGTCTCTATCTATAAAGGCGGCCTTTCCGCCAACTTTTTGAGTAGCTGCTGCCGAGGCTGTCACAGCCCCCGCCAACGCTTGGGCTGATATCTTTTCAATTACAGAGGTGGATGATTTGCCCTCAACAAAAGGAACTATCTCGACCTTACCACCATAACTCTGCACTATCGAAGCGGATGATAATTTCTCAGCAGAATAGTCTCCGGCTTTTATGTAAAGATCCGGTTTTAATAATTCAATATTCTGATTGTTATTCTTTTCAGGGAAAACAAAAACAAAATCTACAGCAGAAAGACCGGCAAGAGTTCGAGCACGCTCTACCTCGCTATTTATTGGTCTTAGCTCGCCCTTATTGGCTCGTACTGAATAATCAGAGTTAATTCCAACCACAAGAATAT
>CAZWGK010000004.1:28494-33903 GCA_964633685.1 uncultured Bdellovibrionales bacterium
ATCGCAGAGCCCCTTCGCCTTTTCTAAATACTCGATGTGCCCAGGATGCAGAATATCAAACACACCAGAGGTGAATCCGACTCTGATGCCAGCTTTCCGCCAATCAGCTTGCGAGCCGCAGAGTTCTTCTCTTGTCTTTATTTTGGACTCAGATGTCATACTTAGTTTTTACCGCTAAAAGAGAAAGGAGCCAAGAAGGAAGCTCTTATTATTCGCCGAAAATTAGGCATTTTAAGCGATATAGTAGACTATTTCGACGCTTAATCATGTGAGCAACTGTCGGAGGTGGTTTAATCTTACTAAACGCACTCTGCATTAGGGGTTCAGATGTTATTCTAGGAGCGGTCTTCTTTTGCTCTTTCATTTCTCCAACTTCGATACCAGTCTTAGCAAGACCACTTAATGCAGGAGAGCCCCACCAGTTACAGACGTTAGTCTCTTTCTTTATTCTATCATCCCAGGATTTTAAATCTGGTGGGAGTAGACTGTCATAATGAGAGCGGCGACGTTCATCTACCAAGGCATGATAAGCCAGCTGCAATAACTCCAAATCCACTTCAGCTTTTTGCTTTTCGCCAACTAAACCGATCTCTGTTTCAAGGAGGTAAAGGTATTTAAGGCGCAACTTGGCGTAGGCTTCTTCTATCTCTGACTGGGTTGCACGAGAGGTCAACCCAAGCATAGCATAGTAATTTGTGAAATCTGATTCACGCATGACAAAACCTATTTAGACCTTCTTACAGTCTATATCGGCCAAAATATGCGATGCCTAAAGTGGCAAATAAGATCTAATTCTTGCAAATACAGGGGGTTAGACAGAATCTGGGCTAACTGCTCATTTCTATTAGAGGGTTTAGGTTAACAGATCTGTAGGTCGATGGCTTTCTAACCTTACCTCGACCATCTTTTCCGACAGCATAAAGGTCGCCATTGACTGCAACCACGTCAACTTTCGCCACCTCAGCAGGCCAAGCAACTCCACGATCGCAGTGCCATCGCTCTTGAGGCAAGATACCAACTTTAAAATTCTTGCTATCCAATTTCACAAACTTCTCTAGGTTATTATCGCACACAAGATTGTAGGCATCCTCGAGAGGGATGCCGAAACAGAGGGAATTCCAATACATGGTGTAGGCAACATCACTTAAGCCATCGACCATCTCAAGTGCACTTGGATCTGATACGACTTCATAGGAAACTGCCTCAGGATCGGTGACGGCATTTCCGTGAATATTAGGAACGACCCCTAAACCTTTAATTATGTACTCAAGAGTCTCAGATAGGAGCAGCTGAGCGCCCAACTTGCGCTCTTCGGGAGAACCCGACTGAAGTTTGGCCGCTGCCTTCTGCCCTGCCAAATCAAGAAACATTTTTACTTTCTTTGCATCCATATTCAATCCTACCCAATCGAACTAATACCCCAATTTATATATCTTGCCGGCATAATCAAGAACATAAAGCTCTCCGGAGAGGTCCTGGGCAAAAGAGCTTATAAAAATTCCGGTTTCCGCGATTTTCGTGGCTCGAGCTGGAAAACTACCGGCATTTAATGCCCAGATATGACCTCTTACAAAGTCACCGAAGATATACCGCCCAAATAACTCCGGATACAAAGAACCTCTGTAAACAAATCCACCAGTTACTGATTTTCCAACAGCATGACCATACTGATAAACGGGCTTAATTAAATTTTTCTTATTGCAAAGGAGCGCCGAAACGCGACATTCAGTGCCTTCGTATATGCTCCAACCGTAATTACCACCAGCAATAATTTTATTTATCTCCTCTGTTGAGGAGTATCCCACATCGCCAAGCCACAGATCGCCTGTCTGAGAATCAAAACTAAATCTCCAAGGATTTCTAAATCCATAGGCAAAAATCTCTTCTCTTACATCCGAAGATAATCCCACGAAGGGATTATTTGCAGGAATTCCATAATTTAGCGATGAGGCCTGAGTATCAACATCTATTCTAATAATCGAGCCAAGGAGATCGTTTCTTAATTGTCCTGTCCTATAAGGGTCGCCTTGAGGGCCGCCATCTCCAATACTGGCGTACAAATACCCGTCTGGTCCGAAAGCCAACTGACCTCCATGATGAATCACAGTCGGCTTGTCGAATTGAAGTAAAATAATCTCACTCGATAAATCAGCAACATTTGAATCGGAAGAGGAGACCGAAAATCTGGATATCACCCCCTGCCCTGCTGTGTTTATATAGTGAACAAAAAACAGGCCATTATTTAAATAATTTGGGTGGAACGCCAATCCTATTAGCCCTGACTCAAAGGTGCTAGCGAGCTTGAAGGAGATATCTAGGAAAGTTGTAAAATTCGATACTGCCGTAGAATCATCAAAAACCTTGATTTGCCCTGATTTAAGCACGGCAAAAAATCTTCCAGAGCCATCATTTGGCTTCTGAAGATCAACAAGCTTAGGGAAATTAAAATTCGGAAAAGCATCAATCGCAATAAACTTTAAATTTATATTTTCAGAGAAAGCCGCAAGCCACTTATTGAAAGGGAGCCCCTGGGCAACGCTAGCTTTAAATTTTGCAGAAGCTATGTTTGTTTTAAAACTCTGACTAGCACAATTCAAATCACCCCTAAAAAATACTCTTTTAGAAGAGCCTCCCTTGATAAGCGGCAGATCTAAAACTGAAAGCCGCGCAGCGTCGTCTAAAATGGCTCGCCTATAAATCAGAACGCCGCTGTTAGCTACTAGAGCCTTCTTGGACAAAGCCCTTCTAATTTCTAAATCACAACCAGATAAGGATTCCGAATCACTAATATTAAATGTGTAGGAGCGCCCAGCCTGCCTTGAAATCTCTAAAATGGGACCAGATACTGCAAATGTTAAATGAACATTTAAGAGGAAAATAGCTAATAAATAAGCTGATAATTTTCTTGATACTTCCATCTTGAGACCTAAAAAGTGTATTACCATGAGAGTTCAACAATAGCAGAGATATAAAATTTACTAAAACCGCCTACAATAGCTAAAAGCTGGCTCTTTCTCATGAGTTAACTTTAATTTACTCTTAAACTGAAAACATTTAACCAATGCCTTATGGAATCAACTCCTCTTAGATATTTAAAGCTCATAGCCTTTACGATTCTAATTGGATTATTACTGACCCAACTCGACCTTAAAGAAGAAATAAAAAAGCCAGGACAGGTGGATCTTTTGGAGTACTGGGCCGCCGCAAGGCTAATTCAAATTTACGAAAACCCCTACGATGCTTCTAAAATCGAGAAAATCCAAAGAGCTGAGCCCACCACTGGGGTAACTTTAAAAAGCCCGATTTTAATGTGGAATCCGCCTTTTGTTATTCCCCTAATTAACTTTCTCGGAAAATTAAATTTCGATGAAGCTAGAATAGCTTGGCTGGTGGCGACATTTACGACTCTATTTCTTGCTATTTTTCTCATCTTCTTGGGAAATCAACAAAGACCAGCTATCTCCTGGAAACCGCTCCTGGCACTGGTTTCATTCTTTCCAATAGTGTCTATTCTGCAGTTTGGGCAAATCTCTTGGATTTTAATTATTGGCCTTGCAATTGGATTGTATTTTTTAAATCGCCACAATGGATTGATAGCGGGGCTAGCTCTATCTCTATGTCTCATTAAGCCTCACCTACTTTATCTCACCTATCTAAGCTTTTTGATTTACCTACCAAGCGATAAAAGAGTAAAATTTATACTGGGATTTATGTCAGGGGCAGCGATTCTAGGGGCATCCGCCGAGCTTCTTTCACCAGGCGCATGGGCCCAGTGGCTGTCGGCTTTTGAGCGGCCACCCGTTTATTTCAAAACACCAACAATTGGCAGCTTATTTCATCGCATACTCGGAGTGCAGCATGGCTGGATTCTTTATATTCCAGCGGTATCCACTTTGTTAATCTTAGCAATACTTAGAAACAAAAAATGGTGCCACGATCTAATAAGAGATCCCATCACCATCACAGCACTTAGCCTGGCCACAGCACCTTACGGGTGGATCTTCGACCAAGTACTGATTTTGCCACTGCTAATTAGGCTGACGACAAGAACTGATTTCTGGATTCCCGCTGCCGTAATTTTAATAAATCTTCAGGGATTTTCGCCCTGGATGCCAGCCCAAGATGACTACTGGTGGTATCCGATTGCTCTATTTACCCTAGCCGTCATAAGCAATAGCAAACGCGGAACTCAAACTTAGTAAGGCTTCCCCTTGATTGTCATTTCATTTTTAATACCGGTGACTCCATCTGTCATAAGAGCAATAGATAGGATCTTATCAATCTCTTTGTGATTCTTGGCAGTCCCTCGGAATGTCGCCTCGCCGCCATAAACATAGATCATGAAATCTCGAGATGGCTCCATTTCCGATTCAATCTTCCTCATTAAGTTAGTAGCAACAGTTTTATCATCATAAATTCTTGGTCGAGCCATCAGCTGAGAAGATGCCAAGCTAGGATTAATCTGCAATCTGTTTCTGAGACCAGTAACCCCTTTGGCTGCTCGAGCAGTCTTAAGTGCTTGATACATAGCCTCCTCAGAAGACACCTCACCCTTAAGGGTAACCAACCCACTATGGTACCTTGCTTCAATTTTATATGGGCCGATTTGAGGATCGCCTGCCAATGCCCTCTCAACATTCTCGAGAGTGGCATTAGGAGTCGCGGCAAAAGAGGTAGAACCGCTTAAAATTAAGGACAACAATAAAGAAAAATAAAATCGCTTCATAACATCTCCCATATAAGTCTACGGGGAGATCATATCAAAGCAGATCTGCGAAACAGAAATAAGAAATGGGAAACATCGCTCTATAATCGAGCAGGAACTAACAGAATAAAACGGTTCCGGACGAGCTTAGAAGCCCCGCGCAACATAAAACTGTCTTTCTGGTAAATTTTAGATAAAAAAAAGCCCCGACCACGCCATTTGGCTGATCGGGGCATAAACCCAGCAACTACCTACTTTCCCGAGTGTTCTCAGTATCATCGGCGTGGGAGAGCTTAACGACCGTGTTCGGTATGGGAACGGGTGTGGCCTCTCCGCTATAATCACCAGGAGCAGTTAAAACTCATTGAATTTGAACTGCTCCGGGTGACCCGTAGCACTAGTAAATCTAAACAACTAACTAATTATTATCGAGCGCATCTAACGACCAGAGATTCCTCTCTGATACCTACATAAGAATCTCAAAGAAGAGAACTTATAAATTTATAAAAATAAGCCTCACGGCAAATTAGTACCAGTCAGCTCCGTGCATTACAGCACTTCCACCTCTGGCCTATCAACGTCACGGTCTATAACGTGCCTTTAGGAGACCGAAGTCTCAGGGAAATCTAATCTTGAGGCCAGCTTCCCGCTTAGATGCTTTCAGCGGTTATCTGTTCCGAACATAGCTACCCAGCGGTGCCACT
>CAZWGK010000005.1:0-29435 GCA_964633685.1 uncultured Bdellovibrionales bacterium
GACTTGAATTTTGCTCAAGCTGCTCAACCACAGAGGCATAAGCCAATAAGGAAGAAAGCCTTGCTGCTCTGACAACAAGATTAGAAACTATTTTTTGACACTCTTCGCCCTCTTTTAAGGTTATCTCAATTTTCTTACAGAACTCTGAAAGATTATTTAAGCACAACGCCAGGTCAGGAGCTGAAAACATCTCGAACGCCTTAGGGCCAGCTCCCCTTAGCTTTTCAGCAAAATTTACTAATACTGACGATGAAGAGCCTACACTCATTACATAAGAAACAAAAAGCTTAGGAAGATTCTGCCCTGATACCAGATGCTCAATGATTGATGCTCTAATTCCAGGAGCGATGCAGTCACTCTGCCCCACCAAAGAATCATCTACTTTAAAAGTTGTGCCCATCTCAGCATTACAAATAATCGGGCCTTTAGGTCCTTGTTTTACTATAGTTGCATTTAGTCCAGTCGAAGCAACCATTCCTGCCGCCGCCGATGGCAACGCCTTCATAGTTAAAGGAGTATCATTACCAACCAGAACCAAAGATATTTTTATCCCTACTTTTTTAAAAGCAGCCGCGAAAACCTGACCAATGGAGTCTCCATTTTTAACATCCTTACAAAACCATTCCCCTTTGGAATAGTGCTCTCTACCCGAGACGATGCCGTCGATTCCAAAACCTGGCACTACTGGATTGTCCATAGCATTAGACCAAACAATTCCTAGTCCCCACCCGGCTGATAAATCGGAACTTCTTCCTTTTAAAGATTGTACAGTCTGGGTAGCTACTGAGTTGGCGAAGTGCTCCAGGGCCCCCTCACTGCCATGTGAGCCCTGAAAAGAATCGTTAGGATACTCCATTAATATCTGCCAACTCTCAGAACTATTATTTAAACGCGTACCAACTTTGGTTGAGGTTCCTCCGATATCAATTAGTATCAAAGCCGGCAGCTTTCTATTAGCCTGTGGCACAGGGATTCCACTTGAAAGTGCTCTAAATTTCGGTTGATTAGAGGCGCCCCCAGCATTGACTGCCATGTCTCGGAACAACTGAATCCAATAGTCCCTGTTTTGTAACCAGAATGATTCCATGCCACCTCAATTTTTTATGTTTTATTGAAGCCCAAATTACTAAAAACTTCAGGACTTTATAGCAACTTCAGTCCATGGGATCAAAACTATAATTACCCCCTGGGAACGACTCCTCTAATAGAATAGACTTTACTCTAGCGTCCTGCTACAAACAGGAGCTCATCCCTACCGTGATAGTGATGCTTTTGAAATTAGCAGATCGAGTAGTCGAATCATTATCCTAGCTAAGGGTCCTGACGGTAGGAACCTTTTGCCTTAAGGCACTAATTTTGTGGAATAACCTCCAAAAACTTTCTTTAATATATTTCACGATTATCAGCACTTATTAATCTACGTCACCTCCCTCAGCTAGGGTAGAGCAGAAAGGTTTTGCCTCCCGCTTCGAGGCCGTTTCCTTAAAGAGCTAGGCTCTTTTGGGAAGCGGCCGCGCCGCTCGGAGGGTAAATGCACAATCACATCTCGGTGACCTACGCTGACGAACTGGTAATCCAACCAGGTCGGATGTGGGTCAGGTTCATGGACAGGATGGTCTGTTCTCTTCGTTTCGACGGAGTTGCTACTGACGGGGACGGTACTCTCTACGAAAGCAACGAGGCAATCTCGGAAACTTTCAAGGAGGGGCTCCGGCACCTCAAGGGTGGCATCAAGGTCTCAGACGAAGAGTGGAGACAACACTACGCCCCTCTCATTCCGCAAGGATGGGCATGGGGCAAGACGTGGGAAGAAAAACTCCGAATTCTCGGCTCTCAACGGGTCGTGATGAAGGAGTCAACTGTATCAGAAATCGCAGCATTTGCGGCAGAAATTGGCTCTCAATTGGTGGAATCCAACCGGGTTCGCGTAACGCCGATTGAACCAGTGTGCAGAATGTTGCGCAGACTTCATGCAGGTGGAGAAAACATCACTCTCGTGACTGGAACCCCCACTACGATGGCGCAAGCCTTCGTCAAACGGGCAGACCTTCATGGTGCGATCAAAGAGATTCGTGGGCCCGAGGCGTACCTCAACGGCAAGCCCCACCCCGAACCTTTTGCTCCATTCGCCCCCAACGCACTCGCTCTTGAGGACTCTGTGAACGGAATCACCTCCGCTGTTAGCGCAGGAATCGGTACCGTGATCGGATGCCTTCAGGGAGAGACCAGCAGGCTGAAGTTCAAGACGGCTCTCGCCGAACTCGAACTTGAGCGTCCGTGTCGGGTCGTCATCATCTCGCGATGGGAGGCGATTCGAGAAGAGTAATCAGCCCGGGGGAAGTTGCCTAAAAACAACTACCCCCGGGTCGGTTCTTTCTTAAGGATTTCCAAGCTCTACCCTAGCTCTACCTATAAACATCAATTCAACAAAAATTATTTAAATTTAAAAAAAAAGCTGAATTTTTATTCCTTCTGTTTCAACAGTCGCAAGACCTCTGAATCTTCTACTTGATCAAAGGTCTCATACCACCTTCCCACTCCACCGAATGGCTCAGGCGTGCTCAAAACTATAACGTCTCGCTCTTCAAGCGGGGACGAATCAACAAAGTTAGTAGGCGCTACAGGAGCTGCAATTACTACCTTTAAAGCCCCAGCTTTTTTGATACTCCTCGCTGCGACATTCATAGAAGCACCGGTAGCTATGCCGTCGTCTACTAAAATAACTGTCTTACCTTTCAAATTAAGAGGGGCTCTATGATACATCTTTAACCGCTCTGCTATCTTTGCTCTCTGATGCTGTAATTCATATTCAAGGGCCCCAGCAGAAACCATCCCCGCGATTTCCTCGTTCAAAAAAACACCGCCCACGCTATCAACCGCACCCATAGCCAACTCTTCTTGCCCAGGAAATCCTAGTTTCCTCACTATAAAAACATCGAGAGGAAGTCTTAATTGTTTTGCTACCTCTGCTCCCACCGGAACGCCCCCTCTCGGCAGCGCCAAAACAATCCCATTAGGGCAGTTCACATATTTTTTTAAAGCTTCACCTAATTTTCGCCCAGCGTCGTCTCTATCTTTGAAAATCATGGATAAATAATTACGATTAGAGGGAGTGGCGTTTCAATAAAAAAGAGAGCGCAGTGAAACTACATTTCATTAAACATTCGTTCTAAAGCCTGTCTCGAGTTCCGCCCATAATAATCATCGGACTTAATGTGAATAACGTTATATCCACATATCTCAAATAACTTATTCTGAAGAACATCTTTGCCAATTAATTCATTACCATTAGGTCCTGTGCTTCGATGACAAAAACCATCACATTCTACAATCAAATTCAGACTTCGACCCTTAACTACAAAATCGACATGGGAACCAGCAATAAACTTTTGCGGCATGATGCTAACAGAGGAGCCTTGAAAATGACGGCTTAATTCAGAATGAATAGCTTTCTCAAAAAGTCCGATATTTTCAGGGCGAGCCTTTCGTTCAATATGATCATATCTCTCAAACTTATCTTTCGGGCCTATGGCTCCAACACTTAGAAGTGCCGTATAAACCTGCATCCACTCGCTATCATTCTCAAAGAGGTCAAGTGCATCTGGCGAGATAAGATGCTCTACAAGATGGGGCGCAGAAATCGCACAACTCCAAGCAATATTCGCTATGGCAGTTGCGGGCACAGCATGTCGTGCATCCACAATCTGCTCTACTGCTCTCTCAAATAAATACGTATCAACAATGTTAACACTTGCGTACCCGTGCAGAAGGTTTGCGGTATTTTTTGGGTTAAATTTATAAAGTTGGCGAATAGCCTTGTCTCCGATCTCCTCAAACAATCCATCATCTCGGAATCGGAGCTTGCCCATGGCCCAACTTGTAATAGCTAGATCCTCAGGCGATGCATAATCTATTCGTCTTCGAAATGCTACTGTTCCCACATGCATCAAATCATCTCTCTTTAAACCAGCCAAACTCGCCGCTTTAAAAAGATTAGAGAGGGCCCTAGTATCAAAGCTAGCTATTTTGCCTTTACTCATGTCGATCAACGCCCCCAGCGCCTCTGGTGGACATTTCTCTGATAAGACCAATGTAGTTGCTAGGCTAGATATATCAGCAGGGGAGTAATCTCTGTCTCTTTTAGTAATTAAACTTGCACTCGCTCTTACTATCTCATCTTTAAGAATGCCTAACCTAGATAGTCCCCAATTAGTAATCGCTAGACCCTCAGGTGTAAATTTATTTATATTTCTTAAAACTTGATGATTTAGAGGCTCCACGATTTGTGATGGCTGATATCCAAATTTTGCAAAGGTCCAAACTACGTGAGTTAAGTTTTTAGGGGTTACCTCACTGCTAGGATGAAGGTAGCCGGCGAGACATCTTTCATAAGGCTCTAAGACGCTCTTCTTAATATATTCTAAACTTCCCTCACGCCCTAGAGAGTGCAGTCCTGCCTGCGAGTCTTTGGCCAACTCATAAGCCTTTGCAATTCTATGCACCAAGTGAACGGTCACATCAGTGGCGGTGGCGCGCTGCAGATGTTGCTCGGCAAATTCAAGCAAAGCATGATACTTCTCAGCACGAGAAATATCCTTAGAGTGAAAAACTCTCTCTATCAGATCTGATTTGGCAGAGCTTGAAAAACTCTCATTCCAGAGGTGTTGGTTGTTATCAGACCGAATCTGAAAAGACTGGTCGTGGCGATGCTCAGAGTTACTGCGTTCGTGATGCATGGGGGCAGAGTATTCTCGCCCTACAATTCTAAGTCAATAAAATTATCTTAAATTAATTTATTGCTCATACTTGACTGAACAACCGTAAGGTGTGGTTTCCCCGACTAATGGCTGCTGACCACCTATAATCGATATTAGGGCCTCTTCAAAAAAGCCCCTTGGCTTAGCCTCATCCCCATACGGGTCATTATCGATGGCTCCCATATAGGCCAACTTGCCTTCTTTGTTAATTATAAACATATGGGGGGTTGTTTTTGCACCGTAAGCCCTACCCACATTTCCTAATTGATCATCCAAAATTGGGTATTCCATTCCCTGCTGCTCAGCCCAATCCTTAAGATGCTTCCCTATCAGATGATAAGTGGAGCTAATTGATAGCCAGACAACCCCTTGGCTCTTATATTTTGCCTCCAAGTTCTTCATAGTACCTTTCTTATAGTGACGCTTTACGAAAGGACACTCTGGATTAGTCCACTCAAGCACAACGACCTTGCCTGCATAATCAGAGAGCTTATGAGACACCCCTTTCTGATCCTTTAGATCAAAAGCTGGAGCAATATCTCCTACTTTGGCCGATTCCTGAACAAGCGGCTGGGCAGATTGCTCGGCGTTTGCGTTATGAGAAGATCCACAAATCAATATTAACCCAAAAAGTGCTGTCAGTAATCGACCCATAAATAACTCCATTAATTTAAACTTATCGAATGTTCGTGACCCAACCTTTCTCCATTCCGAGAAAGTACCACTTCTGCCATAAGCTGAGTCAGCGGTTCACTATCAAGCTTTTCCAGATCAAAGGTCACAACACTTCTCTGCCCGAGCGTTTCTACTCTCAGATTCTGCAACTTTAAATTTCTAGGAAGATACGGAAACCACTCAATTACCTCGGTGGGATTTTTCCAATCAAAAACTATCTCATGATTACTCAATTTAGGATTAGACTTATCTTTTGAAATACTCACAGTCGCCTGGCCATGTGTATTACTAAACTGCACCGGCACTCTCTTTACCCAAGGCTCTAAATCCATCACTTGAAGCCCTTTATGAGATAAAATATCGGCGGCCTTAAAAGTAAACTCCTCTTTACTAGGTACACATACCTTACTACTACAAGCCACCCACCGAGCCTGAAGAGAGACAGTCTCTGTCGATAAACTAACTGGGACCTTCAACCGTGAGAACAGAACCACTTCTCCTTCATAGCCTATGCCAACCAATCCCCCTGATTGGTTAAACTTAATAGGAGTAGGCCACTGGAGCTCTTCCACCATAACGCCATCAGGCACAGTGAATTTGATCTGAGTAGGCAATCCAGTGTCCCCTGCATATCGCCAATAAAGGTGCCAACCTGGCTTAATCTTAAATTGAACCCCGATTAAAAATTCACCATTTGACCCTTCTTTAGGATCCAAAACCACATTAGCTTTGATTGGATTAACCGCCTCCTCACTCCGAGCAGTTATGGGCGAGAGCAAAAAAATTCCAAAAACAAAAACTACCGATAGCAATCTCCGAGGCATCATTTATCATTTACCTTCATCGACTCACCACTTGCGAGCCCTAAAAAAAGTAACATCTGATTTACCATCACTTGATAATCTTTCGGATCGCCCATATTAAGACGATACTCGTTCAGAACTTTTATCTGCATATCATTCCGCCACGAATTCCAAGCATCAGCTGACACCTGCTCGAAAATTTTCTGTCCAATTTCACCGCCAAATGGAGGTTTTTCTAAACCTGGCATCTCTTTTTTGAATTTTGCGCACATTACTGTTCGTTGAGTCATGATTTTTCCCTAAATCGTATAAAATTAAGGCTCTCTACCTTCTTGCCAACAATACCCAGGCTCAAATTTAACCGCAAATGGACCCAATAGCCTATATATTTGAGATTACTCGTAGAATACTCATTCAAAAACGATTCATTTTTCCAAAAACATTACATCCTTTTTACAAAGCCGTGACAACCCAGTTCTAAAAACATGCGAAATTTGGCTCATCAAGCGGTTCGAAGGATTAAGCCTTCTGAGCTGAGCTTGAAGGGAAAGGAAAAGGGAGAATGTTATGTTGAACAAGATGAATGACCAAGAGTTGATTCAAGGATTCCTCGGTGGAAACCAAGATGCCTATGTTGAGTTAACCGAGAGATACACAGAGAAAGTTTTCAACCTCGCCTTCCGCTTCACAAGAAACGAGGAAGATGCAGAGGAAGTTATGCAGGACGTTTTCGTAACAGTTTACAGAAAGCTTGATGCTTTCGAAGGCAAGTCGGCTTTCTCGAGCTGGCTATACAGAGTAACTGCTAACACCGCTCTTATGTTGATTCGTAAGAGAAAGCAGAACCAAACAATTTCGATGGAAGAAGTTTCAGCTCAAGTTAAAGAGAGCTGGACTGGAGATTCGAGCGCTAACTGCGATGTTAACTACATCAGCAGCCGCCACGAGCTCCGTGCAAATTTAGAAGGCGCTATCACCAAACTCCCAGAAGAGTACAGAAACATCTTCTTAATGAGAGATGTTGACGGAATGTCGAATGAGGAAGTTGGTGAGATTTTAGGAATGAGCGTAGCTGCCGTTAAGTCGAGACTACACAGAGCTCGCTTGATGCTCCGTAAAAAGCTCAACAAATTCTACCAAGATTACACCAGCAACGAGACTATCGCTTACGGCAATAGACCAGCTGCTGAGGCATTCGAAGGTTTCAGATTGGCTGCTTAATTAGCCAGTCAGGTTTTCACAGGTTTTTGAATTTGATTCTCTAGTTTCTTTCCTTACCCCGCAGCCCAACATGCACATTGGTGAAGGGCGGCGGGGATTCCCGATTAAAATCCGAATAAAATTAAAGCTGAAGTTTGAGTGTTGGTTGAGTTGTATCTATCTCTTTAGATGGCTTCTCCCGCCCTTTGAATACCTCCCCCCTCTCCGCTCCTGAAGTCAGTATAAGTCGCTTCGAGGGGGGAGGTATTCAAGGACGACGTGAACTGGGCCAACTTTATTTTCTGTTGAAGATTCAGTAGACCTGAGATACTTAATCTACCTAAAAGTCGTATGCATCAACCTCCAAGTTTATCATGTTATTTATAAGCTATGATCAATCAGTCCTTATATCCTGACAGATTTAGATTTGAGGGAATGACCACAGTTGGACCTGAGTCTATTGAGGCTTATCGAGCTTTGCGACTAAAAGGCTTATGCGAGCATCCAGAGTCTTTCGGCGAAACACCAACAAACTTTTTAGCAAAAAGCGATGAATTAATGCTTCAACGTCTGGAGTCCCAAAGAAAGCTCGGCGGATTCATTCTCATAGCAAAGTCCAAGACAGGTGAGCTTATTGGAACAGTTAGTCTAACCATCAATGACGATGAAAAGATGCGGCATCGCGGGTATCTTTGGGGAATGTATGTCGTGCCTGAGGCACGTAATCAGGGGATAGCGCAGGCTCTGATCCACGAGCTGTTGATGCGAGGCCAGCAAATCCATGGCCTTGAGCAAATTCATCTTGCTGTGGCTACAACTAATCGATCTGCATGTCGCCTATATGAAAAAACAGGCTTTGTTATATATGGCACTGATCCCCGAGCTATAAAAATTGGCGATCAGACTTTTGACAAATATCTGATGGTGAAACACATGCCACGCGCAACACCTGTCTAAAAATCTGGGGTCTTCGCAAATCCACTTTCCCCTTGGGACTTGTACTGACCTCAGAAACAGAATCGTCCGCAATCTCATAGTGAACACGAGACTTAGCCGCCACAGCGTGCTTACCCTGGGCCACTCAAATTTTCTTGGCCATCTGCTGTAATAACACCCCTCGAGTCTCCTTGCTCATTTTCAGCGCACTTAATTCCTCAGTGCATTTACACCATCGATAAGAAGAGTGCTCTGTTGGATTCAACATCACCGAGCCATCGGCCACCTCAACCTCAAAATTCAATTGGCGAGCAAGCTTGCCAGCCCCAGTCTGATAATCGAATGACCCAGCCTCATCCTTCGAACACCTCCCCCCTCTCCGCTCCTGAAGTCAGTATAAGTCGCTTCGAGGGGGGAGTATTCAATGGGAGAGAGAAACTTAGATAAAGTAGTGTGGTTGATGATCGGCGATTACCTCGCTAAAAGTCACAGAGCTTCAGGGCAAGGGTGATGAAGGTTTAATAATGGTTAAATTGAGCCGTAACGGGCGCTGGCGGCTCTCCACAAACGAGAGCTAATCTCTGACCTAGACGTTGCTCAGATCCTCTCTCAAGAGTTCTCGGGATTCTCGGTCTAGATGGGGGATCCCTTCCAGGACTCAGAGTCAGAGCAGGGCGAACTTATTCAAAGTGATATCGATAAGTTACAATGAGCTAATCAGAGCACCCAGTTGGTAAAAATTGGCCTAGTTGATTGGTTATTGCCAGGCAGTTTGGGGTTCCTCCTCCAACGCCAGTAATTGTATTAAGAACGTCACTGTGTCTTATGTTAACTTGAGAACCTACTACCCTAACTGCATCACTTATAGACTCGATTCTTGAATGCATTATAACTGGTCTGATATCAAATAAACTCCCATCAACATCAATGCAGCCTGCTTCAGTGTTTGTGGCTTCGCATCGTATATCACTGCGCAGTATCTCAGCGTATCCATTGTTGATTTTTAATACTGAAGTTAATGCTCCACTTGAAATAATCTCTGTTCCTGCTACTTTTAGGTCACCACTAGCTGTCCACTGTATGATAGTACTTTGGATAGCTGCGGACCCTTCTATAAATGAATTACGTATATACAAATGTGATGTATCTTGTACTAAAATTCCTGTATTGGTATCCCCACCCTGACTCTGGATATTAAGATTAAAAAACTCTGCCCTAGTGCTGTTTGTCATTTTAATTGCAACTGAAGTTGCTGCTGACGTGGAGAAATCTATTTCAGAATTGTTTATTAGTAGCTCAGAATTGTCATTGTCAATTGCTACTCCGTTGTTATCTAAACTAACGTTGAGCAATACATTATTCATCGTCAGGGTCTTAAATCCAATGGTTGTTATTAGCTCTATAACTTTTAGGCAAGTTGCCCGAATAGCGTTAATTTGAAGATCTTGAATTTCAACATTACCATTAATTAGAAAAGCTCCATCGTCGTTCACAACCTCTAATGTTGTATGCTCTCTACCGCTGCCTATAATTTTTATTCCGTCACCAATAGTGACCTGCTCTGATAGATAATATGTTCCAGGGTTAATTTTAATTAGTGCAGGCTGGCTAAGACTTACCCCATCAGCTACTGCAGCTGCTACGGCAGAGGCTATAGTTGTATAATCAGCGCCTGTAGCAGAAACTGTGTAAACTTTAGAGGGGCGCAGGTTAGACACGCTAGTTTGTAGAGTTGCAATATTAGCAATTGAAGTAGACAGTCCTGAAGTAAGCGTAGATACATTACTAATTGTTGCATTCAGATCTGATTGAAGGGTTGAGATATTGCTGTTAGAGGTTGCGAGCCCTGCAGTAATTGAACTTATGTTGGTGTTAGCCGAGGTTAGGCTCGCTTCTAATGAATCTATGCCTGATTTGTAGGATGCGCTCGACAGCCGAGTTTCTATATTTTTACACTTTTTTCTTAGCGTGATGACACCACTTGCATTATCAATGCAAGCAACCTTAGGTATGCTAGGAGACTTTTTGGGGGCAGCCCATGTAGGCTCGATAGCGGTGAATATAAATAAAATGGCTGTGGCTAATTTATATAGTTTTTTATAGTTGTGCATCGTTTCTCTTAAATTTAACCTAAAGGTTTACTGCTTAAGAAATATGAGTATATCTTGCAATTTCAACTAATAGTTTATCGAGACTCTGCAATGTTTACTTGATTTATTTTTTAGACTTACTTGTTTTTTCTAAGTTTTAAGGATCTTTAACCTAATAAGAACTTACCTGTGTTGAAGGCGTACAAAGCCATAGAACGCTATTTGTTCTTTTACAGCGATTTGTATGATTTATCAGGGGCAAGAATGATTTTATCCACCACCAAATCTTAATCAAAACGAGAATAGATTTACCAGGTGTGTTATTTTTAGCCGATGCGGACCGCGAAATAAAAGGATTGGGTCCTCACCCAAATGAGAGACGACACGACACGGGGTCATCGGTAAATTTCAAGGATTGAGACGTATATACATCGAACGTGTACTCGAGAAACGACGGCCCGAAGACTCGAGCGGAACGCCGCTAACTCCAGCGTGAGAGCTGGAGACGATAAACTTCATACAAAAGTGTTAAGTCGCCAGGTGCGCAGAAGTAGTATGGGGCCCAGAATGTAGGTAGCGTGATTTACTCACAGGTAAATTCATTTGGGCGGCCGTCGATTTGAAACTTTACTAGGTAATTCTGATCTCTGCTTCCGGAAACAAAATCACCTTTTGGACTTGAATATTTCTCAATGATTAAAACCTTCCTTACCTGCGGGATGGATGTGTCGACAACGCCATTTATGAACCTCACCGTATAGAGTGGAAAATAGAACAAAACCAAAGCACAGACTATACAAAGATCGATTGAATAGAAAAAATTAAATGAGTCCCAAATTTAACCACGGAATTGCCATATCTTAACTATCAAGAGCACACCCAAAGGTATAGAGATCCAGAGCGTATCAGAGAATAATCCCGATGAGTAGACAGGGATAAATGGATTAATTAAATAAAATAGAAACCTAAACATGACACAAAAGAATCCGACGCATATTAGTAACGCCTGAGTATACCCCTCATCCTCTGCTTGAACTTCTTGTTTGTGCTCTTCTTTAGGCAATGCGTCATCCGACATAAAAACCGATTTCACTAAAACTACTACAAAAACTTACAACCTTTACCTTTGTTATTACGCCATGAGGCCAGGCCCTAACTTTGGGAAGTTTGCCCCAAAATAATGCCTTTATGGTATCTGCAACGACGAATAACCTCTCGGCCGCCCCCTGCCTCGAAGCGACTTATACTGAATTTAGGAGCAGAGAGGCAGGGGGGCGGCCGAGGAGACTTATACACCAACCCCCTAGAACTGCCCCGTTCGAAGCATCACTAGAGTGCAGGCCTCGAGCACTGCGACTCCAGAATCTCTCAGTTGCGCTGCCAGAACCGCATTCTCACTACCGGGATTAAAAATAACTCGGCGCGGTTGAGAACTTAAAATCTCGTCTTTCATCTGACTAGATACACTTGCCCCAACATACATTGTGATAGTGTCAGGATTGCCCACTGCAAGCACAGCACTCTGAATGTCTGGGTAAACAATCTCGCCCTCGACCACCTTTACGCGGGGACTAATGAGGGCGGTTTTAAAACCATACTCATGAAGCATGCTCCGAGCCTGATAAGAATACCTATCAACTTTATCTGAGGCCCCAAGAATAAATGTAATTTCTGATTTCATTGTAAGAAGGTGTTGAGTATCTTAAGAAAAAGAAAACTGTATTAGAGAGAGAGGATAAGCATTTCGCTAACCTAGAAAAACTTCTGAGTAACCCACTTTTGCCCGTCGCGTGAGCCGAAACCCCATATGTACTTATCCTCTCCGGCGAGCAGTATCCCACCGCTACTTTTTTTCGCAACCCCACAAAATTTTAACATCGGAATCGCTACCTCTCAGGAGCTCATCAAACCAACCTTATTGAGTGCGGACCTCAATCCTCTTTGCACGTAATTCCCCCAGCGCTTGAGCATTTTTAATAACGTGCTCAGAAGTAAATTCCGAAAACTTATATCCAACAAGCTCTACTCTGTTTAGAGAGCTCAACTTTATGAGTGGGCTCAAATCAGTTATCTGAGTCCAACTTAAATTTAACAACTCTTTCGCTTAACAATGAAAGGGCCTTAAAAACATCTCCGATCTGGAGCTTTAAAAGATCCCCCTCAACGCCCACGGGCTGCTCAAGAGTGACGGTTTGCTCCGCTGGAACACTGAGTCCATATTTCTCTAGCTCTTTTTTGAAATCTTCTGAGATGTCGGCTGAATTTAAGCGCGTGATACTCACCTGATCGCTTTTGCCCAGCAAAGAGGCTTCAACCTCTTTCCAGTCTACTTTTCCCATGTCCCCCCAAATGCAAAAAACTCGCTTGAGATTGTTATGGAAGTAATTTCAAGGATGTCTCCTAAGTGTCTTTAAATAGGACAAAAAAGAACGATTTAGGCACCAGAACAGAGCGAAAATCTGAGTAACTAACCCATAAAACTGCAACATTTTGTTGCATTGATCTTAGCCTGTCAGACCTGGTCTATTTTAGCTCTCTTTATCATTTGTGGGGTGGTCCCACGAAGGTGAGAGGTTTTCAAACAAACAGAAAGGACGACACTATGTGTCCTGTATGTTGGGCGGCGATCGTCGCTCAGGTTCTGTTCTTCGCAACCCTCGGATTGTTTCTGGTGGTTGTAACAGATCTCAAGTTTGGCCTCCCCCTCGCGCTGGTCACCCTGGTCATGACGACCGGAAGCTGGTGGTGGGAATGGGAGGTAAACGTCTGGACATTCTACGGGTTGGGAGCTCTGCTTCTTGCTCGAGCGGTCTGGATCCTGACAAAACACGAATCCAACTGGGTCCGCGTGATGTCGCTGAAGATCGGCAAGTGGTTTAAGCGCAAGCTCAGACCCCTTGTTTACAGATCAAGTAATTGATCAAACAGAAGGTTTCAATGGGCTAATCGAGGTTGTGCCCCCAAACAACTTCAAGTTCCTTCCGGGAACAAAGGTTTTTTAAGGAGACCACAAACGTGTGCATTTACCATGAAGCGGTGAGACTCCCTGGAGTCAAACCGCAGGAAGCGCTGGCGCTGGCGGTGCTCCCGGGTTTCGAGAAAGGCCATCCGTTCCTGCGGTGGTACTACGAGAATCCTGGCAGCTCAACGGCCTGGCAGGTGCAGGTGCTGGATCAAGTGGCGCTTGCTACGATCGAAGGCACTCTTCTGAGCGATCTTCTGAGTTTCCCCGAAGACCAAGGCAAAGGTCCCGAGGCGCTCGAGAAACTTCGCTTCTGGCTCTCCCGTCCTCTCAAGAGCAATCAAGCGAGGACAGGAAATTCTCCGAAGCACATCTGCCATGAGGCGATGGGGCAACCGGGAATCAACAGAGAGTTGGCACTCGCAATCGGGGCTCTCCCTGGCTACGAGATTCGGAAGACGTGCCTCAGTTGGTATGCCGAGAATCCTGGCTCTGCGCCCGAATGGCAGATTCAGGCTCTCGACAACCTGGCTCGGGTTACCTGCACGCCCCATGGACTTTCTGAAGAGGTGCTCAGGCATCCAATCGGACGGAACAGAGGCGCGTTGGTAGTTGATCTGATTCGCGAACGTCTCAACATGGGAACCCATGGTACGACGACCGTGACCAAGAAGCGTTCCTGCTGCGACGAGTAATCGAAGCAGTCGGAGAGAATTCTGAGGATTGAAAAATCATCAGAAGCCTGCGGGGGACAGCACATCAGGTTATTCATCAGGTTCATTTCATACCCCGGAAAGGAACCAACTTTTTGGAAAGTGAATTTTTCTATGGCAGAGAGTCAAACCACTACTGAATCAAAGTGCTGCGGCACCTGTGGTTGTCGCTCTACCTGTGCCGTTAATCCAAAATTCGATGAGACTATCGGGCGTATTCTCCAAGATAAAAGAGCTCTCTTCAATTTAGTAAATTACAAATCATCACCACTCAATATCGTTTTACCCGAAACTGCAGTCCTTAATCACCGCAATTTTGTAAAAGTTCTTAAAGACTCTGGTATTACTGGTCGAGTCTTATTCACATCGAAGCCTAACAAATCAAAAGGAATCTTAAGTGCATTATCTCTTGAAGGTGCCGCCGTTGATGTATCTTCTGAAGAGGCGACAAAAAATGCTCTTGCCTGTGGAATTAAGGGAGAAAATATTCAAGCCTCAGGTCCAAAATCACTTGATTATATTTATCTAGCATTAAGTCACGGCAGCGTGATTAGTGTTGATAGCCCCAGCGAATTAGAAAATATAAACAGCTTACTAGCCCAGAATAAAAACTTACCAAAAGCAAGAATACTAATCCGAATTTGTGGATTTGAATCTGATAGAGTCTCTTTTACTCCATCCGATGCTCCATTTGGCATTGCTGTTGCTAAGATTGAACCAATACTGCAGAGGTGTCTTGAACTAGCAGAGAATGTGGAACTTTTAGGAATTCATTTTCATCTCTTAAGTGGATACAAAGAGGAACGTTTAATCGCTTTTGAAAACGCCTTAACAGTTCTGCAAAAAGCTAATCATTTGGGCTTGTCTCCAAAGATAATCAACATTGGCGGCGGATTTAAAGTTAGGTATGCCGCCGACCTAGGCGAGTGGCAAAGATTTCAGAGTTATTTAAAGCAATCTGTTTTAGGAAAGGTTCAACCAATAACCTGGGATAGCTCTGGTCTAGGTTTTAGAGCAGAGGCTGGTCGAATAGCTGGAGCTCCAGTATTTGCTGATCATTTTCCATCTGATTACGGAAGCTCTGAGCTTGCTAATTTTCTCACACAGCGGTCCCCTCTCTTCGACGACTGCACAGTTGGAGAGTTAATGCGAGATCTGATGCTCGAGCTCTGGGTTGAGCCAGGCCGAGCTATGCTGGATCAAGTAGGTATTACTTTGGCAGAAGTCCGTGGGGTAAAAGAATCTGCCTCGGGGCAATCTCTGATTATGTTAGGAATGAACAATTCAAACCTAATGAGTCGTGAAAATAAATTATTAACTCAGCCTATATTTATTTCAAAATCTCAGCGGGTAGCTTCAACAAAGAGCTCTTACCTTTTTGGAAATCTCTGCATTGCTAGTGATCTTATTCAGTATCAAAAAGTCTATCCTGGATTTGTTCCAGAGCCTGGCGATTTAGTAGTTTTTATTAATACTGCAGCTTATCATCAAGACTTTGTTGAGTCTGAAATCCTTCATCAAAAGCGCGCTGAGAAGGTTGCTGTTTTTGTGAGGAACAGCGAGATCGTAAGCGTAGATGATGAAAGGTGCACTCCTTCAAAGACTCTAGCAATTAGAGGAAGTAATGATAATTAACGATATTACTGAAAGCATCGGCAACACCCCCCTGCTCCGAGTCTCTCCAGAGATTTCTCAATTAAAAAACATCGACCTTTATTTAAAGCTCGAATTTTTTAATCCATTCGGCTCGCTCAAAGACAGAATCGCTTGGGGAATGCTCAAAGATTCCATAGAGAAGATAAAAGAAAATGGCCAAGGTCTAATTGAAAACTCCAGCGGTAATACAGCTAAGGCAATTGCGGTTTTGGCTAGGCGTGCAGGCGTTCCATTTAAGCTTGTTAGCGCGATGGTCAAAGTTAAAGAAACCAAAGATATCTTAAAGCTTTTAGGAGTTGAGCTTGAAGAGGTTTCGGGGTCCTTAAACTGTTATGATCCGAGCGATCCAAACGATCCTCAGTATATTATCGAGAGGCAAGTCGCACGAGCCGATGGGAAACTGCACTTTACATCCCAATTTACCAATAAACTTAATCCAGAAACTCACAAACAAACAACGGCAGAGGAACTTTTAAAAGACCTTAACCGAATTGATTACTTCTGCTCTGGGCTCGGTACTGCTGGCTCAACTTTGGGAATCGCAGAGAGGCTTCGCGAAACAAGTCCTGCGATGAAATTAATTGGAATAGTTGCTGGCAAAAGTGATTACATTCCAGGGATAAGAACTGTCGACCAATTACTTGAAGCTGGCATTTTTGAACCCTCTAAGTACGATGAGCTTGTTACCGTTGAATCTAAAGAGGCCCTCGATGGTGTTTTAGATTTAATAAGGAAATGTGGCATCCTCGGGGGACCTTCCTCGGGAGCACACTTAGAAGGCACTCTCCGTTACCTAAGAAAAGTTGATGAGACTCTGACAACAAGAGCGACGGCTGTAACAATCGTGTGCGACAGAGTTGAATGGTATCTCTCTTACATAAAAGAGAGACGACCTGAGTTGTTTGGTGAGAAAAGAAAACCTTATTCAATTTACAGTTTAGGAATTGATGAGATTAATAGCGCCCCAGGAGTAGCGCACTTTGAGGCCGAATCGTGGGTAGAACAGAATAAGGCTCTAGTGGTCGACATCAGAGCCAATATAGCTTTTGCTCAGGGAAGCTTTCCGAATGCGATTAATATTCCAAGTGAACTTTTAGAAAAATTACTGGAAAGCAAAACTCCCTTCGCGCATGAGGATCAAAAAGTGCTCTTCGTGTGCCCGGTCGGCGACCAATCTAAAAAATTCGCCTCCCAACTCACCCGCATCGGCGGCCAAGGCTTCACTCTCTCCGGCGGCCTCGTGGCTTGGCGAAGCACCAGAGGCAAGGCAACCTCCCTAGAAAATACTCTCAGAGACCGCGATAAACACACTGCGAACCCATTTCCATCGGTATAAGTCTCTGAATTTCATGTAATTTTAATAAGGGCTCGAAGTGGGGTATACAAATAAGAGTGCTCGCTCCTTATATAGATAAATAATAGTAGATAAAAACCTACTCCTAACGAGGGTTTTGGATACAGTTTAAGAGCTTAAACAACTCGTTGTTGCTAAAGCCCAATTTAAATTTTCAATTTATTAATTTAAGCTGAGAGTCCAGTGCCCCGGTTAGGATAGAATTTAGGTTCTTTCGTTTTTTCACACCACTTCCTTTACCCACTCAGAACCATGAAGAAAATCTTCGCTGATGAGGTTCGGTACAGCGCTGGTAAACTTTCTATCAAATGGAAAAAGCGTCAAACCATGCAAAGAGATTTCCAAATCGCTTTGTGTGATGACGACGGTACCCTCTTCAATTCAAGGCAGGCCCTTACTGTAGCCTATAGAAGAGCCGTGTATTTCCTCTTGGGCGGAATCGAAATTTCCGACCAAGAATGGCAAGTCAGGTTTCTGCCCTATGTGGACCACCACCTGCCCTGGAATGCCACCTGCAAGGCCATTCTCAAAACTCTAGGGCAAGAGCAGGTGCGCATGCCTCGAGGCACGACTGAGGAGATCATTCAGGTATACACTGAAATCTGTGCCTGGATGTTCAGTTCCAGATCGCTCAAAGTCGAGACCATTGAGCCGGTCATGGAATTCATGCAGATACAGAACTGGGGGCGAATTCCTAGCACCCAAATCACCACTCTCAATCCGATGATCAGCCGTGCGATTCTTGAGCAGATAAACCTTAAATGGCTTACCCGCTCTATCGCTGGTCCTGAATTCGGATTTAAGTGGGCACCAGAGCAGAAGCCGTATCACATCTTCAATGGCCAAAAGGCGGTTGCACTTGAGAATACAACTGAAGGAGCAATTGCTGCATATGTGAACGGCATCCCCTCAATTGTAGCGTGCATCTCCTCAGAGGAAGACCTGGACTCACTGGACTCATGGCTCAGGCTTCTTCCGGAAATGCCTGATTCATGCCTGACAGTGATTCCGGACTGGAAGTGTTTGGTTCCGTACAAATGAGCCCGAGGTGAAGCCCTATCGCCTTACTGCTCGGGTTCACCATATGAAGGTTTTGTTTCTATCCTAATTATCTTCCGAATGATCGTCTCAGAGACCGCGATAAAACTAATTTCTCAAAAGAGATTCGATAGTTACATCCTCAAACAGATCTCCGAGTGCCAAGCTGGGGTGATTATCAGGCTCAATTCTTTTTATTTTATTATCAGACCCAACTGTTAGGCGCGTCCGATTGTGCGGCTCATTTGGGTCACTGATTACAAGAGTACAGAAGTTCCCCTCTGAACTTTTAGTGGCTTTCACAATCGATACCTCATGTGCAGCGCCGTTAGCCAAACCAATAGATGCCCAAGCACCGCCTCCATTCTTAATCTCCCCGTTAATTTTTGCACAAAGGGAAGTAAGCTCATGAAATTCTGATGACCAATCCCACCAAGACCGCTTGAGTCTATAAAAATCTATTCCTATCGCGTCTCCGGTTGACCCTCGGGTGATGATTTTGCAGCCGTTTATTATTTCGACATGAAAAGTTCCAGGCAATATATCTATTCCGTCTTTCAAATCGCAGATAGATACGCCATGTTCCTCTAAACAATCTCGCATCGCCTTGTAGAAAACATCTGAAGAATCATCGACACCGGCCAAAATGTTACTGTTAAGAACCGACACCAGGTAACAATATCCCCCTTCTCCTTGGTCCCATAACCCATTAACCTTCCTGGGCGTTGGACAGGCTCCAACTCCCTGAGCAACCAAATTAACAGCTGGCTCTTTCTCTAACACACATGACACATGTTTCTTAGGCTCTGTATAGTCTGCAACAGAGAGTGGATCCTTTTCATTCGAGCGTTCAAAAGATGGGACTCCTATATTCAATACTAAAAGACCTAGCCCCAGAACGGCCAAAATAATCTTTAAACGAGTGGATAAAAGTGAATTTCTCACGACTTGCCCCCAAAGCACTTATCGGCCTAATTCTCTAACTACTTGCCGATCTTCTCAGAGACCGCGATAAAGGACCGCGATAAAAGGAGTAGTGCCGAAGAAAACGGCATAACACCCTAAATTCTATGGAGTTTTACCTTGCCAGCAGCAGGGGGTAATACTGGGGTCGTGGGTCAACTTACAAAAATCATACCCAATCCCGGTCTGATAATCATAAGAGGCTATGTTCTTGCAAAAGCAACCGTCTTTCTTCTTATCAGCATCAGGTGTGTTTTTTAAATTATCAGAGGTGCAAGTAGGCAGAGGACCTGATGTTGGTGTTGAATCAAAGACAGGGTCTCTACTGCTCAATAATTCTCTGTCAGCCGCCTGACCAAAACATGGAGACAGAATCAAAGTAATTAGCACTAGAATTTGCTTGTTCATAAATATCTCTTGACCTTAAGTCTCTGGCATCTAGGTTTTAACAGCTATTCCAATCTTAAGATACCAATTTGTTCGATGGCACTAGTGGTCAAGATTAAAGTTCTCACGCCACTTGAATCCAAGATATCCATCCCGAACATCAATTTTAATCCGAGATCTACTGACCACTGTCTTATTATATTCCGAGCGATAAATTGAAAGAGACGAATACTCACCTGGCTCAAACGGCAACTCATACCTTACATGATAATTCGTGCTATTTTTACTTCTAGTCTCATATTTATCAATCACAACGGCCGTGTATTGGGTGCTTTGAGATTGATCTAATGCACCATTAGCAAAGCCAGCACCGCCGAATCCTAGCCCAATCCAACCCATTCCCCCAATAATAAGAACCCAGGCCAAAGACCGATGAGCATAAGATCTCCCCACCACCCTGGAGTAAACCCAGAATAAATTAACCATCAGTAATGGCATCGAATAAGATAAAGACCTCTGAAATAGCGCCAGGTTGTGAAACACCGGATAAAAAGAGAGTCCAATAGGCAGGCTCACTCCACCCAGCCCAAACAGAGTCCACGACCAGCCCCTGAAAAACTTCGCTTCAGAGAATCCAAAGAGAGTCGGCTTCAACTCTTTCGCCACACTTAAGGAATTTACTTTCTTGGCTAAAGCTGAGAGATGCGGCACTACTCGTAAAAACCGATCATCTTCCAACCCTTTGGGAACCGCGTACGGTTTGACCATCACAGTCATCTTCCCTTCAGTCATAGTGATTTCTGATACGCCCAGATCATAAAGAGCAAAAAACATGTTCCTTATCTCAGATGAACCAAACATCTGATTTATAGTCTGCCGATCCTCGCATGTAAGATAAAATTTCTCATCAAAATCATGATATCCAGTCTGATGTTCATGTGACAGGTTTCCTTGCTTTGAAAATTTATCAAAACCACTCTCTGTTTTTACAATCAGCTCAGCGCCGCTTTTAATCAATGTCTCAAATTTTAGAATATATCCCGAGCTAGATGTATTTTTTGATGAAAGAGGAGTCGCTTTAGCTTTCCAGTCCGCCTCCTCGGTTTTTAAGTTGACACTTAGGGTCGGCGAAGCCAGTGGATGATCGATACCTTGAGAGCTCCACAATTCCTTCAAAGAATTCCTAGCCGCTTGCCTGCGGTTTTTTTCAGCTAACTTTTTTCTAAAACCCAAAAAGACTAAAAGTATGACCAGAAGATTGAATGCTATAACTATAAAGATAAGCGTTTTAGTATCCATAATCTCCTGTGCCTAAAAGAGAGGGTTTCATCTTAACTAGCCAGGCCAGATCTATAGCGACCACCATTTTGCAGCAACCGTAAATAAATCCAAGATAGACTACGACGCCACATTTATCATTGGTGCCAGATCTGAATTCTGATAAAACAATGAAGGCCGAAACTAAGCAAAGGAGCCCCATGGCAACACCCACAATCGATTCCCTTATAAGAAATTCTACTGAGGGAGGCGCTGGCTTTAAAAGATCCCTAACGGGTCTAAACCTAATTCTGCTCGGTATTGGAGGAATTATTGGTGCGGGCATATTTGTTCTGACAGGCCAAGCTGCCGCCTCTTACGCTGGTCCCGCCATAGTAATCTCTTTTATTATCTCAGGAATCGGCTGCGCTTTTGCCGCTCTTTGTTATGCCGAGTTCGCCGCTATGATTCCAGTGGCGGGCAGTGCATACACCTATGCCTACGCCACCATGGGTCGTTTTATCGCATGGATTATCGGTTGGGATCTAATTCTGGAATATCTATTTGGAGCTTCAGCAGTGGCTGTAGGCTGGTCTGGATATATTGTAAGTTTTCTTCAAGACATTGGAGTAAATTTCCCCTCTGCCCTCGCTCATGCTCCATTCAATTACGATCATCACTCAGGGCTAACTGCATCAGGCTCTATAATAAATCTACCTGCGATGCTAATAATCTGCTTCTGCGCTTACCTTCTAATAGTTGGAATCAAAGAGTCGGCAAAATTCAATAATCTAATCGTATTCTTAAAACTTTCAGTAATTGCTCTGTTTGTTGGCTTCGGGGCAGCTTACATCAACGCTGAGAATTGGGTTCCTTTCATTCCTGAAAATACTGGCAAGTTCGGTGAATTTGGGTGGAGCGGAATCTTTCGAGGAGCGGGAGTGATTTTCTTTGCCTATATCGGGTTTGATTCACTATCGACTCTATCCCAAGAGGCAAAAAATCCTCAAAGAGATATGCCGATCGGGATTATGGGGTCTCTCGCTGCTGTGACTGTAGTCTATATTGCGGTATCACTCGTCATGACAGGGATAGTCCCATATACCCAATTAAGAGATCCTGCCCCTATCGCGGTAGCAATCAATGCTGCAGGAGAGGGTCTGGCCTGGCTTGCTCCATTTATAAAATTAGGGGCGATCGCTGGGCTAAGTTCAGTGGTACTTCTTTTAGTCTTAGCTCAACCTCGAATTTTTTACTCTATGGCAAGAGATGGATTACTCCCAGCAAAATTTGCAGAAATTCATCCTAAATATGGAACCCCCTACAAGACGACCATGCTCACTGCTATTCTGGCCTCTGTTGTGGCAGGCCTATTTCCGATCGGACTCTTGGGCGAGTTAGTTTCAATTGGAACCCTGTTAGCATTTGTGATTGTTTGCGTCGGCATCTTGGTCCTAAGAGCAAAACGACCCGACATTCATCGCCCCTTTCGATGTCCCTGGGTGCCGGTGGTACCGATTTTGGGTGCCCTTGCTGCTGCTGCTCAAATGCTCTCCCTACCAGCCGACACTTGGTATCGATTAATAATCTGGATGGCTTTGGGGCTAGTTATTTACAAATTATATGGGGCTAAAGAAAAGTCTTAATTTCTCTCCACTTATATTATACAACAGGGAATAGTTAACTACCCGGGATATTTATGGAACCAGAAGTAAATTTCGGTGGCAGTTTTGAAGAGCTATCATTCTCGTATAGGAAAGAAGATATACGCTCTAACATTTTGAATGGAAACCTTCCGAAGCTAAATTCTCCAGATGTGGTTGACGCAATTGCTAGATTTTGGGGGTGCTCGAATCTCCAAGCAAAAAACGGCTTAGAAATAACTATCGAATCAATAACAGACCTGACAATTCTATCAAAGAATTTTGTGATCTCTGGATTCGGCGGGTGGGATCTTCGACCGAAAATGAAAGAGCCGGGCGCACCTCTCGATGAATCTAAAATCGAAGCTCCTTTGACTCGGATTAAATTCTCGACCTCTAAAATTTTGCATGAATCTGTAAATTCATATTACCAAAAAGATCTAGCTCCAATTCCAGTTGGACTTAACAAAATCATGGTTGGTTCCAATACAGATATCTTTAGTTACACATTTTCCATCCATGCTTCTGATAAAGATTTAATCTCCAAAGTGCAGAGCCGGGGCAAGGCTGGGTCTGAGGATCTCTACAGCATGATGGTAGCTAAAGGGATTCCTACTAAGGGGGCTGCACGAAATTTATTTTGGAGCATCGCTGAAGTAATCAGCGAAAGGCTTAGTATCGGTCAACCTGTTTATATCGCGGGACTTGGCAAATTTGAGACGCGTCTAGCGGAGTCAAGAATGGTGCGGAATCCACAAACTGGCGAGATGATGAAAACAGCTGACCACCTTCGAGTAGCATTTCAGCCATCTAGCCTATTTAAAACAAAAGTGGCGGCAGCATACTCATCGACTGATTAATTTACAGGGTCTATATTAAATCCGACCTGGCTTCTTGAGGGATTTTTAGCCCGAGGGTATGCTCTCTCGCATCACCGTCAGGCTGAATATGAAAAGAAAAAACCTCGGAATACTTCTCACCATCAGCCTCGCTGCACTCTATTTATTTTTGTTCATCAAAAGTTTTCACGGGCGAATCCTTAACCCAGACTGGGCGACAGATGATTCTTTACAGCAGAGCTTTATCCTCCACGACGTCTTCAATCCCGCCATATTTAAAGGCGATCTAATTTATGAAGTCATGAAGGGGTATCTACCCCCTCTGCACTACTGGTTATCTTACGCCCTTACCCTAGCCTCGGGCTCACCAATCATGGCTGGCCATTTAGTAATGATGATCCAGTTTATGCTGACCCTGCTTTTTTTGTTTTTAGGAATTAGAGCAGCCTCGGACGAAGGATCGACAGAGATGCACACAACTTCTAAAATTTCATTCCTGGATATAATCTTAGGAAAAATCAAAGTATCAATCGTTCCTGCTATTTTTGCCTGTATCTGGTTTCTCCACACGCGCACAGTGATTCAGAGACTCTCCGGCGGCCTTCCCCGAGGTTGGGCAGCCGTAATTTTTGCGGGCTTTTTATGGGGCATCCTATCACGTCGACATCGACTTACCGTAGCAATGCTAATTCTCGGATGCTTAATTCACCCGCCAGCAGCCTTTTTATGCGGCGTTAGTTACGGAATTTGGCTAATCATTTTGATTTGCGGCAGGGCAACGCGAACAGAAGGTGTTAAATCTATAAAAGCTCTCATTCTAGCCTCCCCCATTTGTGGCTTCATTACATGGTTAGTAATTAAACGTCCACCTGAGATTGGAAGCATGGTTGATTACAGCACCGCCTCTCAGATGCCTTCTTTTACAAATCCGGGAGGTAGATTTCCCTTCATTCCTCAACCCGCCATCTGGGAGCATTTTCATTCCTTCGGCTATAACGCATTCATAAACAAACTGTTTGAGCCTCTTCCGTTAATCAAAGAGTACGGCTGGCTCTTAATTTTTGGCCTACTGTTTGCCATATTTATATGGGGGCTCAAATCTAAAAGAGAGCTTGTTCCAAATTCTCTCTGGGCTTTTCTGTTGGGCATAATCTCAGTCTATTTAGTCTCACGCCAAGTTTTGTTTAAGCTTTACGTGCCTGACAGACATCTTTTAATTCCGATGACCTTCTTCTTGATCTCGGCTTTTACCTTGGCCAGCTGGAATCTTAGCAAACAGTGGCAGGGACTCCGCCTGCTTGGACTCTCTATTTTGATCTATCTCTGTAGCGGCTCCGGATTAACTGGCGATTCTCAGATTAATTACCATATCTACCGCAAAGGACACGCCTTTGAGTGGATTAAAAAATATTCACCGACCAATTCTATAGTTGCAGGACATCCAACCCAGGTTGATCCGGTTCCCCTGTTTGCTGCTCGCAAGGTCTATGTGAGCTCAGAGGTAACTCACCCATTTTATAAAACTTTCTATGAAGAGATGGAGCGCCGTCTAATCGTATCTCTAAAAGCGCACTACGCCCGCTCTTGGTCTGATTTTATAAGTTTAATCAAACCAGAGAAAATTGATTATTTTATATTTAGTCGGCAGAGATTTTATCCGAACAACCTCAAGAATGAAGGTTATTACATTCCGCTAGACACATTAGTCAGAGAACTTTGTAGCTATCCATCAGAGTCCTACGTCTATAAAACTTTACCCAGAAAGGTAAATCTCGAATCTTTTCCATTCGTGAAATACATAGATGCTCAGTCTACTGTTATCGACGTAAATGAGCTAATCTCTTATATCAAAAAGAATCCCCAATTTGGAGCCGCCGCACGTGTTCATCAAGATTCTTAAATTATTCCTGGCCCTGATTATCACCGGGTGCGCAACATTAATAGCAACCGGATTCTCTGCTCATCGAGTTTTAAGCCCTCTAGAGCATCACGGATTATTTCACAAAATAAGTGGCGATCGCTGGATTCAAGAAGGCGCTACTATTAGCCTGCCGCATCTTTCAGAAAGAGGAAATTCTTTAACTTTTAATTTTAATAACTGGCACCCGGGCAACCAACCACCTGCTGAAGCTTCTATCAAAGTTTGCGGGCAATTGGCCTCCGCTTTTGTAATCACCCCTGGTCAATCACAGAAGGTCTTTCTTCGGGGCGAATGCACGCCTCGCAATATAGAGATTAATTTCAAAAACCCCTTCAACCCCTCGCCAAATGACGCTCGATTAGTAGGGGCTCAACTATCATCTGTAGAGGTATCATCCAAACTAGGCCTACCCTTGGCTGACTGGAAATCACTGGCATATGTTTTTGGTGCCTTACTAACAGTCGCTTTATTCACCTCGTATTTCTTTAACCGAAAACTAAGGCCAATTATTTATATATTTACTACTTTAATATTTATGGCTCTCATCAGTGGGGCTACTCGGTGGAACTACTCACTTTGGCTGCCGGTTTGGATTGTTTGGGGTCTTGGCCTCCTTGGTGCCGCCTTGGTAGGAGGAGAGAAATCTGATCGAAATATAAAAACCCACATATCCGGTTATTGGATCTTTGGCATTCTAATCTTTGGAGCAGTTATTAGGCTCTGGGGATTAGATTTTGGATTACCTCACATCTATCATCCAGACGAATTTCAAAAATATAAAGCAGTAATGCGCATGGTTGAACACGGAGACCTAAATCCGAGATACTTTTGGCATCCATCTCTCTTACTCTACGCTACATACGGCATGAATTCGCTCATGCATCTTTTGTTTATTAATGGGGATTTTGCCTCAACCATAATCCTAGCAGGAAGAATGGTGAGCTGCCTTGCCGGAATAGCTTCGATATTCTTTGTTTACAAAATTGGCGAGCTTTTATGGAACAGACGGGCCGGTCTTATAGCCTCGCTGCTTTTAAGTACATTTCCGCTGGCAGTAACCTGTAGCCGTTACTTAAAGGAGGATTCTCTTCTTACCAGCATTGTCCTCGGCGCAACACTACTGACCGTTCAAGCTGCTCAAACTGGCTCTCTACCACGCCTATTAGCAGCCGGGCTAGTAGCGGGGCTCTCATCGTCGGTAAAATACTCAGGCATAATTTCATTCTTTATTATCTGGGGATACCCGTTCATCTGTCGCAATAGCTCAGTATCTTTTTTTACAAGAGTTAAACACTCAGTTTTAGCGACCATTGTGGTCCCGTTGGGATTTTTAATTGGGACTCCATATTCAGTGCTTGATTCTCAAACTTTCCTCAATGATTTTAATCATGAACGTCAACACATGCTGACTGGACACTCCAGCATTATTACTGCTGCGAGTCAGTACTGGATGTTTCATATTAAACACAGCTTACTGAAAGCAATAACTCCTCTTAATCTTATTTTGGGAATTATCGCCTTAGGCGGAATCATCAGGCAATTTAGATTCCCCGCTTTGTATCTAATTGGACTAATACTTTTATATTACTTACCCGCAGAGTTTGTTCGTGCCAAACCTGCTCCACAACCCGAGCGCTATATCATGCCCTGCCTACCCTTCCTGGCCCTGGCTATCGCATGGTTTTATGAGCAGCTCAAATCGACTCCGAAACTCATCAACGCCGCTCTCGCTACATTTATTTTAATTGGAATCACCCTCTCAGCTTACCGCTCAATTACTTTGGCTTATGAGATTTTACCAGACACTCGCGATCAAGCGGCACAGTGGCTAACCCAAAATGTAAAACCTCGAGAAAAGGTGATTGTTGATTGGGAACAGTATGGCCCGCAATTTAAGTCGCCGGTCTTCTCTGTAGAATATCTCGACCCGAATACTGTGATGATGGATTTGGTCGCTACCAATCTTAAGTCTCGGAATGGAGATTATTTGGTCTTATCAAGCCTTCATTATGACAGATACTTCTCTCAACCTAATATGCCAGCTAGCCTTCGTTCTCTGATCCGATCCATAAAAAAGAGCTATCCAATAGTAAAAGAATTTGCCCCAAAATACGGCACTTACGGATTTAATAACCCTAAAATCAGCATCTTACGGCTATCTCCTGAGGCCACCACCTCCTCTGAAAATTTTTAACCGATCCACTAGAGTACCGTTTGGGAATGCCTTACACTATTGCGCCTATGAAAGAGCAAACCTCAGAAGCGCACCTGATCAAATTCGCCTTGAGCGATATCACTGAATACAATTCCGTCAGAAGAGCATCTCGCAACTATATTAAAGATCTCCCAGCAATCGATGCAGAATCGGTCGATGTCCTATTAGAAGGCGCAAATCTGCCGCATTGGGAGAGTCGAGAGTTAGCTCTTTTTGCGCTTGGACGATCCAAATATACCACACCCAAAATTTTGGAAACCTTAGATACAGCTTTATGTAACCCCAAAGAAGATCCGATGGTGCGCATAATGGCAGCACTGGGGCTACAGCAAAACCAAAGTATGAAATCAGTGGGCATACTAGCGCAAAGAATTACCGAAGCTTTGGATGGTAAATTAGATATTGATTTTCCTCTTAGGGACTCGTTTGAATACTTGGCTGAATCAGGTGCCCTAGCTCTTCCTCATTTGAATGTTTTTGAGAAATTTCGTGATTTATCGGTCCACAGATCTAATCCAGATCTCAATCAGTACTACAATGTTTTGAGACATCGCTTTAGCGAAACTCTTTTGCAAGATTTTAAAATATTCCAAAAGTTCAACGACTTTGATGGCAGAGAGCTTAATTCTTCGAAAGACGTCTTCACCTCTGTGGCACCCTCAATCACCACCCCTGTGAGATTTGGCAACCATACACTTATTGACGACAATCGGTACAATTTCGACATAGATGATATTCTCCCATCTGGGGAACCCATCACAATCACTGCACGAGTACTGATTTTGGCACCCAAAGATTACAAAAAACAGTTGGTTGTCTTAATTTGCCAAGATGAATTTACCGTCGGCAACACAATTAACGTATCAGACTCAATCGGCAATAAAATTTTAAAAGTGTTTGATGCCCCACCTGAGAATTTATTTTTGGCACACCATACTAATATTGATTTCCACTCTCAGGGCATAAAAGGGCAATATCTAAAGGTCGACCCTTACCGTGGAATTGTCCCTGGCTCTTCGATGGAAGTGGAGCACCAACTTGGCACTGATATTATGGCCATTAATAAATATCTAAGAACAAATTTTAACTACCCAGAGGGGCTGCCTGAATTCACCGCAGCCTACCACGTTGATGAGTGGACTCGGAAAAACTACCTCCGCTCTAAACAAGGTCTTAAAAATATCTAAGATTGTCTAACAGCCTCACTAAAGGACTGGAATAAAGGCTCGAGAGGTCCATCTTGATCAGCCTCAGGGTGACACTGCGCAGCAAAACAAAAATAAGAAGTATCCGTGTGCTCAATAATCTCGATCACTCCATCAGAGGCGAATCCAGTCGCTATTAAGTTCTTACCCAAATTTTCCACACATTGGTGATGTGCTGAATTGGTGCTAATTTTTTCGACCTTTAGCAACTCTCGTATCCTGGATCCTTCCTTCAGACTCACATCATGCCGGCTCTGCCTCAGCAAGCCATCATAAGTAGGATCCTCTCTCAACAAACGGTGCCGCACTGATCCTTCTTCAATATGCTGAACAAGAGACCCGCCTGCAGAAACATTTAACAACTGACAGCCACGACAGATTCCTAGAATCGGTTTTTTGTCATTCAGGGCGGTTCTAGCAACTAACAATTCTAGCTCATCTCTTGGTTTATCTGGGCTTTCGGTAAGAGGGTGACGAGAGGCATTATAGTTTTTAGGGTCGATATCGGTTCCCCCCATTAATAACACCCCGCCACACTCTTGATAAAATTCCAACACCATATCAACAGGTGTTTCAGGCGAAACCAACACTGGAGCAAGCCCATAACCAGTTAATTTGCGGAGGTATGTAGAACGCAATCCATAATCGATAAAGAGATCCGTTACCTCACCTCTTCTTGCCAAGGGCACGAAAACTTTCCGCATATGATTTCTAGGGGACACCCACCTCATTTATTGATATTATCAGACCGTCAAACGACAGTGTTATCAGCTTAGCACAAATATAAGAGACACTAGAAATCCTTATGATAAAAAAACTTA
>CAZWGK010000005.1:29445-29727 GCA_964633685.1 uncultured Bdellovibrionales bacterium
CACTCAAATTCTAATAGCTCTGATTGCTGGCATGCTCTTGGGATCTAGCGTTGGCGTTAGCGCCGCCCCACTGGGAGATCTAGGCAAACTAGTCATACAGATGATTAAAGCTATCGCTGTGCCACTTGTATTCGTCGCGATCATAGAGGCTATTGTATCTACTGCTATCCCTCTTCGGCATGTGGGGAGACTTTTTATTATCGTAACCATCAATGGAATCATCGCTATTAGTATAGCTTTAAGTCTTGCTTGGATTGCCATGCTGTAGGCGTCTGCGATATA
>CAZWGK010000006.1:0-843 GCA_964633685.1 uncultured Bdellovibrionales bacterium
AATATTAGTCGATATATCTACCTCTGCTGGGGTTATGGGCTTTTCCGAATTGAAAGGTGGTCTCAGTTCCTCTCTTCAATCAATAAATAAACTTAAAAAATTTATCGATGATGAGAAGCCAGCTCTTCTCATCTGCGTTGATTATGGAGAGTTCAATCTTAGACTGGCCAGATACGCCCATCAAAAAGGAGTTTTTGTTTATTATTTTGTGCCACCTAAAGTTTGGGCCTGGCGAAAGGGGCGCATTCGTCAATTAAAAAAATATGTCGACCGATTAGCAGTCATTTATCCTTACGAGCAGAAATTTTTAAAGGAGAGTGGAATCGGGCATGTTGAATACGTAGGAAATCCTTGGTCGGACGAATTAAATAACCCGCGCACCGAATACGATTACGGAATAAAGAGAGCTGATTATTTGAAGTCTGTGGGACTGAATCCCGACCACAAAGTTTTGGCGCTGTTTCCAGGCAGCAGGCGGAATGAAATTTCTGCGCACTCGGATATATTGAAACCAGCCTTAATAAAACTGAAAGCTAGCCATCCGAATATTCAGGTATTAGTTTCGCTTGCGCCAGGCATGGATGATGCGGCACTTGATTCCTTGAAGGGTGATGGCGTTGCTATAAGGAAAGGTGAGAGTCGGGAGATATTAAAATATGCTGATGCAGGCATGATTAAATCTGGCACCTCGAATATCGAGGCTGCCCTGTGTGGTTTACCATTTTTGATGTTTTTTAAGGTGTCCCCTCTAACGGAATGGATTGTCAGACGTTGGGTCGAGTTAAAACAATATTCCCCGGTTAATATCCTTCGACCGAACTCAGTACCAGAAGTTTTGCAGAG
>CAZWGK010000006.1:853-15011 GCA_964633685.1 uncultured Bdellovibrionales bacterium
ACACCTGAAAATATAGCTATCCAAATTGAGACTGTGTTGTTTAATGATGAAATCAGGCAGAAGCAGAGCACTGCCTTTGAGGAGATTCGCCAAATGTTAAAACCTGCCGATAATTCTTCAACCTATGAAACTGTGGCAAAAGATGCAATTAACAGTGTAGCCCAAAGCAAAAATCGTGGGGTTGGTATTTATCGCCGAGTACTTAATTACATCCGTCCTTACAAATCCCCATTTTTTGCGAGCCTGCTCTGTATGATTTTGTTCGGAGCAACAGATGGCATACTACCGCTACTTCTAAAAAATATTTTAGATGGAGTATTCCAAGACAAAAATGAGTCGATGTTGCTTCTTATCCCTGCACTAGTCGTGGGATTTGCTTTGATCCGAGCTTTATCTGATTTCGGACAGCAGTATCTTATGTCAAAGGTAGGTCATGGCGTCGTAAAAGATGTGCGCAATGAAGTTAATTCGCACCTCTTAAAATTATCGAGTGACTTTTTCCTCACTAATTCTTCTGCAAATTTGTTATCGAGAGTAACCAGTGATGTAATTTTGGTTCGGACTCTATTAACAGATGCCTTTGCCTCGGTTTTAAGAGATGGCGTTCGAATTGTCGCCTTAATAGGCTCAGCGATTTACCTTGATCCCACTTTGGCGCTTATCGCTCTATTCGGTTTTCCGATAGGAATTTATCCCGTGTATAAGTTCGGCCGAAAGATGCGCAAGCTTTCTAAACGTGGCCAAGAGGAGATCGGTGCATTGACCTCAATGATGCAAGAGAGTATCTCAGGTCAACGAGTCGTTAAGGCATTTGGACAAGAGAGTTTTGAAACCGCTCGGTTTGAAAGAAGGAATACTGAACTTACCCGGACATTTTTAAAATCTGAGCGGGTGAGGGCCCTGACCGGTCCTGTAAATGAGATAATCGCTAGTTTAGCGATTGCCGGTGTCATTTATTACGGCGGTGTATCTGTTATCTCTGGGGCTCGAACTCAGGGCGATTTCTTGGCTTTTATCGTGGCACTCTTTTTGATGTACGATCCGTTTAAGAAAATTACACGGATGAACTCTACAGTTCAGCAAGGTATTTCTGGAGCAGAGCGCATATTTGAGGTGCTCGATTCAAAACCATCGATCGTTGACCCAATTAATCCAGTTCCTTTGAAATCAGGAAATTCTATCGAATTTAAGAATATTTCATTCTCGTATGCGTCTGACCGAGAGATATTATCAGATGTATCTCTGCAAGTTGCAGAGGGAAGTAAGGTCGCTCTTGTTGGATTATCGGGATCGGGAAAAACAACTCTATTAGACCTCATTCCGCGTTTTATTAAGCCGGAAAAGGGAGAGGTTTTTCTGGGCGGAGTCCCGACCTCTGCTGTTGCGTTAAAAGAATTGAGACATAGAATCGCATTAGTTAGCCAACACACATTTCTGTTCAACGATTCAATTGCAAATAACATCTTATACGGACGACCGAACGCCTCAATGGCTGAGGTTGAGGCTGCGGCGAAAGCTGCCCATGCCCACACTTTCATTTCAAACTTAAAAGATGGCTACCAAACCTTAGTAGGTGAAGGGGGTTACTCACTTTCGGGTGGCGAAAGACAACGTATCGCTATCGCCCGGGCAATTCTTAAAAATGCCCCGATACTCCTTCTTGATGAGGCCACAGCTTCACTTGATAACCAAAGCGAGCGCGAAGTCCAGAAGGCTCTAGAGGCGTTAGAGGAAAATAGGACCTGTATAATTATTGCCCATCGGCTTTCAACAATTCAGAATGCCGACCAAATAGTGGTGATGAAAGAGGGTAAGATAGTCGAATCTGGAACTCATCAAGAGCTTTTAGCTAGAGGTGGGGAGTATTCCAAGTTACAATCTCTTAGTAGAGCCTAGAGGAGAAGTGTGATTAAGTCTCTTCTCGATTCAATCAAAGTATACACACTCGGTTGTTTGGGTTTGTTTTTGCTTCTCGCCCTGTTTTTAACTTATCGAATAAAATGGCGAGAGTTAGATGGCGCCTCGGATTCAAGCTCCGATAATTTTGTATTCAATAAGCCTGCAAAGATAATCTCATTTTGGCACGGTCGTCAGCTCTTAATACCACTTGTTTACTGGAGTCACCGCTCTCATATTAAAAATGTAGTTCAAGCATTGATTAGTCTTCACTCTGATGGTCGTTTGATTGCATTCATAGTGGGTCTGCTCGGTGTTAAAAACGTAGCGGGCTCATCGTCTCGGGGTGGCAAAGAGGCTACTTTGACTTTGATTGAACGACTCAAACTCGGTGATTCAGTAGCTTTAACGCCAGATGGACCAAAGGGACCTATCTCTAAATCAAAGCCCGGCATATTGAAGTTAGCTGCCACAACTGGTGCTCCAATTTATCCTTTGTCTTATTCGGCAGACAGGTTTTGGCAATTTAGAAGCTGGGACAAAATGATCTTGCCAAAACCCTTTGCGAGAGTTGAGGTAGTGGTAGGCCGAAAGATGATAGTCACAGAGCAACTGAGTGATGGTAACATTGAGCGTCTTTTAAACGAAGTTGATGAGCGGCTTAATGAGGCTGAAAGGGAGGCAGACTCTGCTTGGTCCTAAAATTGTTCATCTCCATATATACTTTTTTGGGGACGCTGCTTCTGCCTGTGGCACTAGTAGTTGCTCTTCTTTTACGACGAGGCCGATTATTTCTGGGCGAAAGGTTCGGATTTTGGAGAGCTTCAACTCGGCCGACAATACTCATTCATGGCGCATCTCTTGGTGAGGTAAAAGGAGTTTTGCCGTTAGCTAGGGCTCTTCGTGTAAAATATCCTGACTATGAGATAATCATATCTTCTACGTCTAGCACTGGTCGCGAGGCAGCAAACGCTGCTGGATTTGTGGGGCGTATTTTACCTTTAGATATTTACTGGTTATATGTCTTGGCTTTTTCAGAGATCAATTTAAAACTCTGCATAATTTCTGAGACAGAAATTTGGCCTGGACTTATTTCTTGGCTTAAGTTCAACCAGATTCCGTGGGGAATCGTCAACGGTCGAATCTCTGATAAAAGCTGGAATGAGTATCTCGCACTTTCACCGTTCCTCCGTCCATTTATTACCCTAGGTCACTTTTTTGGTGTCGCAGATCAAAAATCTTATGATCGGTTTGTACAACTAGGGGCCCGATTCGGGTTGATCAGGAAAACAGGAAACACAAAATACGATTCAGTGGTGCCTAGTTTAACGCCAGAAGAGGTTTCATCCCTTAGGTCATCTCTAGTGGGAGATGCTAAAATAGTGATTGTTTTGGGATCTATCAGGCCAGGGGAGGATTCGATTTGGAATCAGGCGATCAAAATAGTGTTACAGCGATATGATAATGTGGCTTTCATTATAGCACCGCGTCATCCTGAAAAGTTTGATTTTTTTGCTGATTCATTAAGAGATGCTGGTATAAAATTCGCACGAAGACGTGACGGTAAATCTGATAGAGTTTTGTTGTTGGATTCTTTAGGCGAGCTAACTAAAGTCTACACTTGTTGTCACATTGCTTTTATCGGCGGAACCCTAGAGAAGTTCGGCGGGCACAATCCATTAGAGGCCATGACTCAAGGTTGTGCGATATTAATGGGGCCATCGACGTTTGTCATCTCTGACGTCGTGGAGGCTCTGATTGATAAGAAGGGAGTATCCATAGTCAAAACCGCCCAAGATTGTACAGAGACTCTTTGTTCTTTAGTTGAGAGCGCTGAGCTATTGAAAAATATGCAATTGGCAGCAAAAGAGGTGTCAAAGGATTTTTTTGGGGCGACTGATAGAACAGTAGAGATGGTCAGTGATGTAGTAAGGAAAATACCGTGAAGATAAGGCATGCTCAGCTATTCCTTAATCCAATCTTGGCGCCTTTGAGCGTTCTTTTCAGTCTAGTAGTTTGGCTCAGAAATATGGGGTATTCCTCAAAGCTATTTAAAATCTACCGTTCTAAATTACCCGTAATCAGTATCGGTAATATTACTGTGGGTGGTAATGGAAAGACCCCGTTAGCTATAGCCTTATCGCACATGTTAAGAGAGCAGTGTTATCATCCTGTTATTTTATCGCGCGGTTATGGCGGCTCTGAATACGGTCCTTCTATAGTACTGCCTCACGATTTATCAGAGAGTGTTGGTGATGAACCAAAGCTGATGGCCATGCATGGATGTGTCGTAATAGTTTCCAAAAATAAAGTTGATGGAATAAAATTTATCGAGCGACGGCAGCTAGGTGATGTCGTTATTCTTGACGATGGGTTCCAGAGTCGTTCAGTTCATCGAGATATAGATATAGTAGTTATTGAGTGCTCTCAAGACGGCTCAGTTAGGGAGCTATCCTCAGGACGACTTTTACCATGGGGACGGTTAAGGGAGCCGTTAGGCTCGATTCTAAAACGGGCAGCGTTAGTTGTGCTCAATGTTGGAGTAGGCTCAGTAGCTGACCTCGTAAGGGCCGAAGGAGTAAAGAAGTTACTCAAGAATTTCAGGAATTTTCATATCGCCAAGGTGGTCACTAAGTCGATTGTGGGAGTTCGTGGGGTGGGAAATCTTGCTCCATGTCGAGTAAATCTTCTGACCTCAATAGCACGTCCCGAAAAAGTTGTTAGCACTGTGGAGCAGCTTGGTTTCAAAGTTGAACAAAGATTCTTTTTTGCTGATCATCACAAGTTTACACATCAGCAGGTTCAAAATATTTTAAATGAAAGCGAGCTACCTGTGGTCTGTACCGAGAAGGACGCCGTTAAGCTCATCGAAATTAAAGATGCCAGTCTTGCAAAGGTTTTTGTAGCACCGATATCTCTTGATATCGAACCAGATATTCTTCCTGCTTTAATTGGAAAAATAAGAAGCAAGAAGTTATGAAATCTATTCTGCTTGGACGTGGCTCGCACGATCTTTTTTTAACTATTAACTCTATCTTTCAGCACGGTATAATTTGTGGTGGCAAGGGCAGCGGAAAACATTCTACAGCGCGGATGATTATTGAGGGTTGGAATGATGCCGGTTTTCCTTCTTTCTCGGTCGACATTGCAAATGAGTTTTTGAATCTTGCTCTACCAGCACGGTATGACCGACACACCGTCGATAGAGCTAAGGCTGTAGGCGTTGATAATTACTCCCCTGAGTTTTTAGAGATATCGGTTTGGCGAACTTTGACTGAGGGAACACCATCAAATGATGAAAAGCGGATCCCAGGTAATCGATTGTTAGTTAAGCCATCTTCTTTAGGCCCTGAGCTCTTGAGCTACCTGTTAAATCTGAAATCAGGTGATAGGGATAGTTTAAGGCAGCTGTTTAATGAAGCTGACTCGGCTGGAGAGAACGAGATTATTTTTGAGAGGATTAAAGCGATTAAAGCTGCCGTTGAAAAATTCGTGGCGCGAAATGGTGCTACTTTTATAAATTTGGCAGGAGTAGATCTATCTGAGAGTAAAAGTGAGGTTTCATTTGATGAGGTGCTAGCTAATCTTAATTATCTTCAGACTAAAACAAATGTAATAACACTGGGTCGAGTAGGAGTATTGCCGCGAGTGTATACATCTTTTGTGTTATGGCTTTTGGCATCTTTAATTGAATCAAGGCAACCACGATTTAAAGATAATGAGCTCGCATCTTCGCCGACTGGAATTAATCATGGAGGTGAGCAGCCTCTTCTGCTGGTACTAGATGAAGCTCAACTTTTATTTGAACGGGGTGACTACTTTTCTGAACTAGGGGAGTTGCTGCATAAATGTTCGAAGAGTCATATCGGAGTTATTTTTATAACAAACTCGCTAGCTGAAGTTCCCAAAAATATCCGAGATCATCTCGGATTTGTCATACACCATAATATTCGCGGACGATCAAAGAAAGATAAAGAGGGAATAGATGTAGGAGTCGTAGAGCTCCCGCTTCAAAAGTTATCCTTTGCGTCAGCTGTGACGGAGCTTCGTCATGGCGAGGCTTTAATTTATATTCGTGAGAGAGACTTAAATACTAGTTTCGGAGAGTGGGTGCTATTGGCTCCAACAAGATCTAGAGATGAGAAGATAACAGATGAGGAGATATCGTCTTTAAACATCAAAGAGGTTGGTAAAAGGGGGGTGCCTAACCCTTATAGCAATGAGGGAATTGTAAAGGAGCGGATAAAAATAGCGGCTTCATTAGCTGGAGCTGCCTCTGAATTAGATAATGATGCTCAACCAGCCTCCAATCTGAAGTCTTCTGCAGTGAAGTCGATCCTTCGGGGTGAGTTGGGTGTTAAATTGAAGTAAGCCAATTTTCTCTTTAAAATTAGTATCTATCTGCTAACCCTTCGATGATTTATAAGTGAGAAATGTCCGAGAACAATAATAAAAAAATCCCCTATGGGATTATTTTTTCAGTCTTTCTACTCTCTGGCGCGTGCGCCTTAGTATACGAGGTCGTCTGGCTAAAAACTTTGAATGTGGTTTTTGGTGTAACAACACTGGCTACTGCGACTACCTTGGCTGCATTTATGGCTGGGCTCGGTCTGGGCAGCTTTTATCTCGGTAGAGCTGCTAGTAGTGTTACGCGGCCTTTAAGATTGTACGGTATTCTTGAGTTAGGAATCGGAATATTCGCCTTTCTGATGCCACTGGTTTTTATGGCATTGGATCAATTTTACGATTTTATATACCAGAACATCTCTACTAACTATTTATTAATAAGTTCTGTTAGACTTATTCTGTCTTTTGCGGTGCTTATTCCTCCTACTTTTTTAATGGGAGGAACCTTACCCATAGTGACCAAATATCTTGTTAGCGATAATTCACAGTTAGGGAAGCGTCTAGGGGAGTTGTATTTTATTAACACTCTAGGGGCTGTGGTTGGAACTCTCAGCGCTGGTTTCTTTTTGATGTATTATTTTGGAGTCCGAGAGGCTGCCTATTTGGCGGGTGTAATCAATCTTGCAATCGGTTTGCTATTCCTTAGATTGGATCGAAAATTTGATTCATCAATTGATACAACCCAAAAGACTAAGATGGAGGAGTCTCGCACTGCTGGTGCCGAAGCTATATCGAAAGTTATTCTCATTACCATATGTATTTCTGGTTTTTGTTCGCTTGCCTACCAGGTTCTATGGTCTCGTGCCTTAGTTTATATTTTAGATAATACCACCCACGCCTTTACCACGATGTTGACAGCTTTTCTTATTGGACTTGCTCTTGGCAGTATCTTGGTCACTCGTTGGCTAGATAAGACCGCCCGCGGAATTTTTATTCTTGGATTGATCGAAATAGGGATTGCTGCATCGGCACTCATTTCAATTCCAATCTTTATGAATTTAGGTGCCACTTTTGGGGGGACTACTTCGGGCGAATTGGTTTTCCCAACAGATAATCAGTATTTATGGGCGAGCATTAGATTTGCTCGATCAATGATTGTCATGATCGTTCCGACAATATTAATGGGGATGACTATTCCAATCGCTACTAGACTCTATGGCGCCCTGGGTGGGGTTGTGGGCGAGGCTGTGGGTCGAGTTTATTCGGCAAATACTCTTGGAAGTGTATTTGGTGCATTTTGTGCGGGATTGATTCTTATTCCAGCTTTTGGTGTTTACGGCAGTATTATCATCGCGGCTGTGATAAACGTGGTCTTGGGGTTAGTTTTGTTTTTTTACGCAGAGCCTCCAAGAGAGAAGCGAATTTATTCAGCTCTGTTTATAGGCGTTCCTGTATTGTGTGTAGCTGTGTGGTTTTCTAGAGAGCCGATACTACTTTCATCTCTAGTAGAGCGGCAGTTGCCCAATGAAATTCTTTTTTACAAAGAGGGTGTGGCTGCTACCGTAAAAGTTTATAAAGAAAGTGAGAGCTCTAATACTGGTGTTAAAGAAACTAAAACCATAAGTATTAATGGCTTTCCAGTAGCAGGAACAATAGCCAGTCATATCGATGGTCAGAAAACCTTAGGCAACCTTCCTTTTCTTTTAAGCTCGGTAGATTCTCCCAGAGTCAATATTATCGGATTTGGTGCAGGTGGCTCTGCTTGGGCTTCGACGTTGTATCAGACATCAGTCGTTGACCTTGTGGAGTTAGTGCCAGATGTAATTAGTGGCGCTAGGCATATTCCTGAGGTGAATCACGGCGCAATGGATAATCCTAAAGTAAATATTATCTATGATGATGGGCGTAACTATCTAAATAGGACTAAAAAGACCTACGATATAATTTCAGTAGATGCGACTTCGCCAAAGAGTGCCGGTAGCGGTAGCCTTTATTCACTTGAATTTTACAAATCAGCCGCTCAGAGACTCTCTGATGATGGCATTATGATTCAATGGATGCCGTATCATCTTATGACCGAGGCTGATGTAAAGATGATAGGTCGGACTTTTAAGAGTGTATTTCCAGAGGCAACGCTCTGGTTTTCCTTCACCCGGCATTACTACGTAATGATAGGCACTAAGAAGGAGCTAAAGATAAACTTTGAGAGGCTCCAAAAATTAGTGGCTGATTCAAAAGTGCAAGGGGAGTTGAATGAAGTTGATGCCTCGGATGCCTACGATGTGCTGGCCACATTTTTGATGAGCGCTGATGGCTTGGCCCGTTATGTAGGAGAGGGGCCTCTAAACACCGATAATCATCCGCTTCTTGAGTATGATCCCGCGACTATTTATTTGGATTCCGACAAGCCAGTCATCGCCAATCTAAACAGCACCCGCACTCTTCGCGAAAAGCCATTCCGGTTCCTGGATGTACCAGTGGCCTCTGCTGAAGCTGTGCGTCTCGCCCTCGAAGAACGCATCGCCGCCACCCCCATCGAAAGCTACTGGCCCCAATATATGCGTTAATATCTTCTCAGAGACCGCGATATTCATGAAATCATTGATGTTTTTGTTGGGCGGTTATTGCGGTTAGCCCCGGGGTCAGCCTCCCGTAAAGCTCCCTCTCTTCGCTCCTGAAGTCCTTATAAGTCGCTCTGAGAGGGAGCCTTACGGGGGGCTAAGTTGTGGGCCTTTCTATTATCTCATCAATTTTCTACGCAGAAAGTAGGCTATCAAGCTATCACCAGCCGCCACCCCCAGCCATTCCCCCTCGAAGCGACTTATAAGGACTTCAGGAGCGGAGAGGGGGAATGGTTGGGGGTGGCTGGTGGATGGCTGGGGGTCTCGGGGAAATAACTGGAGACCTCAAATCCTCCGCCCAAGGGGCTCTAACCTTGTGGCATTTACATAATTAACTGGACCGATTCTTTCGACCACACCAGTAATCTTAATGGCTGTGGTTGAGGGTAAGAGGTGACGGCTTTCGGCATACAGTTGGGGTTTGATGATGATATTTGCGATCCCTGTTTCATCTTCAATCGTTAAAAAAGTAAAACCCTTAGCCGTTGGCGGGCGTTGCCTAAATATAATTAATCCAGCGATTGTGGTTCTATCTCCATTCGGAATTTGGAGGTGATCGTTTAAATTCCCAATCTGAACTGCATCGTGGAGCTGATTCCTGATAACTCCAATTGGATGTCCTTTAAGAGAGAGCCCTATAGATTCATAGTCCTTAAATATTGATAACTGCTTTGATTCCAGCGGCAGGGTCGGAGCCGCAGTGTGTTCAAAAAAACGCTCCATTGGATGGGAATCAATCGGAATTGATTTAATCTCTAACATCGCTTGTCGCCTGGTAATACCCAGAGGAGCAAAGGCATCAGCCTTGGCTAGTGCCAGCAGAGCCCGGCGTTGGATATGAAATCCATTAGCAGCGCCATCATGCCACAGTTTATAGATTGAATGCGGCTTTAATTTTCTGATTATCTCTTCAATTTCCCTACCATCAATCTCGCCGAGTCCTCTTACAAGATGAAAGCCGAGTCGGATTCGCCGTTCATCTAAAACTTTTGTCTCCCAACCACTTTCTTTTATAGAGATGGGCAGAGCAGAGCCGCCATGCCTTTCAAAATCAGCAATCAGTTGTGCTGGAGGATAAAAACCCATCGGCTGACTGTTTAAGAGTGCTGCAAGAAAATGGGCTGGATGATGTCGTTTAATCCAAGCAGAGGCATAAACAAGATGCGCAAAAGAGGCCGCATGAGATTCAGGAAAACCATATTCACTAAAACCTTGGAGCTGATTAACGCAGCTCAGCGCAAATTCTTCTGAGTATCCCTTGGATGTCATGCCGTGAATAATTTTATCGGTAAATGTTTTGATAAGAGCTTTGTTCCGTCGCCAGGCGGCCATTGCACGGCGGAGTTTGTCGGCTTCTTCTGGTGTAAAATCCGCCAGCACAATAGAGAGCCTCATGGCTTGCTCTTGAAATATAGGCACACCCATAGTTTTGCCCAAAACCTGCCGAACTCTTTCATCAGGATAGTGCACCGTCTCTGTGCCGTTGCGCCGAGCCAAAAATGGATGAACCATGTTGCCCCTAATTGGCCCTGGTCTAACTATCGCCACTTCAATCACGATATCGTAAAAGCACCGAGGCTTTAGTCGGGGTAACATCGACATCTGGGCGCGCGACTCTATCTGGAATACTCCAACAGTATCTGCCGCGCACATCATGTCGTAAACTTTTGGATCTTCCGCTGGAATTGTCGCCAGATTTAGGGGCTCTTGGTCGAGGGATTCTCTGGATTGATTGAGAGTAGTTAAGGCCCTCCTAATACAGGTGAGCATTCCGAGCGCCAAAATATCAATCTTTAACATCTTTAAGAGCTCAATATCATCTTTGTTCCATTCGATGATTGTTCGACCCTCCATTCCAGCTTTTAATACTGGCACTGTTTCAATAAGAGGCGAGCGTGAGATTATAAATCCACCAACATGCTGAGATAAATGTCGCGGAAAATCAATCATCTCTTTTGATAATTGAATTGTTTTTAGCAATCTTGGATCGGTATGAGAAAGGCCCAGGGCTGCCAGATGCTCAGGTGGAATCTCATAGTTATTCCAGTAGTGAATACTTTTTGAGAGTCCGTTTACCTGATCAATCGAGAGCCCCAAGACTTTTCCGATGTCACGCAGGGCACTTTTAGGTTGATATGTAACGACTTCAGATACTAATCCGGCTCTATCTCTACCGTATTTTTTATAAATATATTGAATGACCTCTTCGCGCCGTTCATGTTCAAAATCAATATCTATATCGGGGGGTTCGTTTCGTTCCCGACTAATAAAACGTGCTAGCAAGAGATCTATTTTATCGGGATCTACCGAAGTAATTCCCAAACAGAAACAGACTACAGAGTTAGCAGCAGAGCCGCGACCCTGACAAAGTATCTCTAAACTGCGGGCGTAATTAACAATGTCGTAACAGGTTAGAAAATACTTTTCGTATTGAAGCTCTTTAATCACTCCTAATTCATAAATAATAATCTCTCTAACTTTTTGCGGAATTCCTTTTGGATATCGCTTTTCTGCTCCACGCCACGTTTCTTGTTCCAGATACTCAGTTGTTGAAAATCCGTTTGGGCATATTTCATCTGGATACTCATACGCTAATTGATCTAGTGAGAATCCAGATAGAGCTTCACTTAACTCTAATGTTCGTTTGATTGCATTTGGTGTTTCTCTAAAGAGCCTGAGCATCTCAGCGCAATCTTTAATGTAACGTTCTCCGTTCTCTCGGAGTAGGAATCCAGCCTCATTAATTGTTACGCCGTGCCTGATACAGGTCAGCACATCTTGCAGGGGGCGTCTTAATGGGGAATGGTACAGAACTCCGTTGGTAGCAAGCAGAGAAACCTGGAACTCTTTACTCAGTTTTCTAATAAAATTCTCAGTCCCCACACTCTGAATAGCATAATTCTTGGAGATTCCGAGGGATAACTGGAGTTCAAGTGAGGTGAGACTTTTTAGATCTGTGAGTAGCTTTTTAAAACCGTCGCGATATTCTCTTTTGTTAAATAAATCGAGCCCAGGAGGTAATAGAATAAAGAATAAGTCCTGAGCATAGGCGCTTAAATCATCTAGACTAAGAATTGTTGAGCCTTTCTCTGCTCGAAGGTTTCCGATACTCAAAAGACGACATAGTTTGCCGTAGCCAGATCTATCTTTTGGATAAATAAGTAGGGGAAATACGAAGTGATCATCGAGTGTGCGCCGTATCAAGAATTCACTACCCACGTGATATCTTATTCCATGCTCTTTGGCAGCAATATGGGCTCGCACAACCCCAGCCAGCGAGTTTCTATCTGTAAGACTAATACCACCTAATTTTAATCGTGCAGCTTCGGCCACTATCTCTTCAGGATGGCTGCCGCCTTCTAAGAAAGAGAAGTTGCTTTTAGCGTAGAATTCAACAAATTGTGGATTGGGCGCATTCATAGGCAATATTGAGACTTTTTTGTGTTCATATCTTCTACTGTTAGTGCCAGATGCCGTGTAGGAACCAATTCAAATCTGTATTTCGCCTAAAAACCCAGTACCATTTGCCTGTAGAGTCTTGGAGTTTAAAGTAATCTCTAATCCTGTAATGCTCGGGAACAGATCTCCTGCGCCACCATTCCTCAGCAATTCTTTCGGGCCCGAGTCCGTGAATAATTTTTAAATTTTCGCCGCGCCATCTTACTTGCGAAGGGGGTTTATCTGGCATTAAAGAGATGGCATCAATCGGTTCAGGCTCATCAAAGATGTGAGATGGTCTATCAAAAGATAAACTCAAATTATCAAGAGGTTTTAGATCTCGCCATTCAAATGGCATCAGAGAATATGAGTTCTCTGGGACGAAAGATTCATTTAGCTCTGCGATTTTTATATTATCTCGACCTAGTCGCAGAATTAAGGTGTTCAATAGTTCAGAAAGCGAACTTTCTAGCATTAATCTATCGGCCCGCTCCAAGAAATCGGATTGAACTTTTTGGGCTCGCTGCGGATCTGAGCCTTTAATTGATATCTCTTTTATCTTTCCCTCAGGAATTGATTCAACCAGTACATGGAGTAGGGTGGCGCTACTTTTGGTGTCGAGAGTCGCCCTGTTTAAGACTATCTCTTTATAAATGGGAGACGCATTTTTATCTTCTGGGATTAATTTAAAGATAAAACTTCGGCAGGAGATGAGCTGGTCTTCACACTTTTGAATCAATTTATCTAGTAAGAGAGAGAGTGCTTTCTCTAAGGTTTCTTTATTAGAAATTGGAGTTTCAAATCGTTTAGATATAATTGGCGGCGGTTTTAAAGACAAAACTCGTAAGACTTCGTTAGTTTCACCGAGAGCAGTATTGATTCTCTTAGCTATGAGTGGCCCATAACGCCCAGGAATAAGTGCCCGTTTGATGGTTATAAGTTGTGCGATGTCTTGAATTCCTAACTCTAGGAGCTCAAGCTCTACAGAGAGTGGTATTCTTAAGAGGTGGGGCGGGAGTGGCGCCAAAACTTCTCTGATTCTCTCAGGCTCTTCACAGATAAACTCTTCGTATTGTCGGGAGAGCGCCCAGGCGGCACCGATTGTTGGGGCGAGTCCTAACTGAGTAGATAATCCAAGGTTAGAGAATTCCCGTCTAATAAGATTGAATAAAGCGTGGGTCTCTCCGTGTAATTTTTCAGTGCCAGTAAGATCTATAATAAGCCCAAAATAAAGGGGGATAATTGATTCCTCTACAGGGATTTTATCCATATCGCCATCGAGCTTATAGATTAAATCGTCGACTCCCACGAAGGGAGAAAACTTAATAGCCCATAGCCCCAACTGGCACAGCGAGCGTCCGCACTCAGGAAGCGAGAGCGAGCGCCTCTGTCGTTGCGCCATCTCTCTCTGGAACGATGGCAGATAAATTGAAAGATATCGTCTCTTCATCTTGTCTCATCTCGATAATCCACTCTGCTAATTTTGGAATTTGTTCGTTTACATACTCTATAACGCTACGATCCCAGCCTTCTCTAATCTGAGTCAGTGTAATACGCCAAGTCGGTGCCCCAGTTTGTGAGGGTATTTGGTTGATTATAAATCGGGAGTGGGCCGCAGTTTTTTGGGTAATATTTTTTATGTCTCTAAATAAAAAAGCCCTTGTTTTATGCTCTTTTGCTATAAGACTGAGTCGGCGCGTCAATGGAAACGGAGCTTTATTTAAATGAGCAACTACTCCTGTTACAGCCATACTCTTAAGGGCCGTAAAGATACTCCAACTTTTATTTTTATCGGAATCAACATCGATAAAAAGGGAGCGAGAATTTTTGAGTATATATGGACTCGGCCATACATC
>CAZWGK010000006.1:15021-28415 GCA_964633685.1 uncultured Bdellovibrionales bacterium
CTTTACCGATCCAGAGATAGAGAGGGGAATCGTGCTGAGTTTCATTATGGCTTTCGCCAAGAGGAAGCTGCTCAGCATTAAAAATCTGATTAAGGCTCATCGTTGGAAGGAGGAGCGGGATATTTCTTGCCGGAGAGGTAGCTTCATCAAATAAAAATTCATGCACACCTGGGTGTTCTAGTATTTGAAGAAATGAGTCCAAGGTATGGTGAGGGAAGAGCTCTATTGTTTTTTGGTTGCTAGTACATCCATCCCCATGCCAAATAGCCCCATTGTCTATTAGCTTTGTTAAAAGGAGGGGATCTCCTATTTTTTGACTTGTTTTTATTGGCATATATTTATATGTTCTAGTATATTTCCATATCTAAGTAAGATGCCAAAGGTGGGGAAAGGAGTCAAGAAAATCTAGCAATAAGATTCAACGAGAGAATTTGGATAGATATTGAGATAAAGAGACTATCATTAAGGAAGTTATCTCTAATTAATCAATATAAAAGTATTTTATTTCACAAATCCAAAAACAATCTTTTTAGTAGCACAAGAAGTATTTGCTGCACACGCGGTCGAAATTGAATTGTGATCGAGTGGTGCAGGAGAGAGGATACTTTGCTCCCAAAGATTAAGCTGACTTTGAAAGTGGGAATCGTCCGGATCATCCGATGTTCCAGGAGCAAAGGAGACTTTACTTAGTTCTCTGTGCCCTTCGATTGTTATCTGAGTATAGATATTGCTCGACTGTGATCTCAGCGTTGCAGAGCTTTGACACTCAATAATTCCTGTTTCAATATTATAATTTGGATCTAAAGACTCGCTCAAAGTCATATTTTTAGACCATTCTAAGGTCATATTTGGCTTTACGAAATTAATCCACTGCTTAGGGTCGGCGCCGTATCCTGGGTTTGTCGGATCTGCAGGAGATTGAACTGTTAAATTCCAGGCATCTATCAGAGTTTTTGAGACGTAGTTAGCGATATCAACCAAGAGCTCGCCCTCTATGGTTTGAGGATCCGCTTCGAATTTGCGAAGAAGATGAATTAATCCTGCTCCACCTTTGCCATAAATATTAGCCATCGGTGTTGGTCTAAAATAGGTTGATGCGATTGATAGAAAATTATCGGCAAGCGGACCGTAGGGTTGAGTGATACTTAAATCAGTCGTCGATTTTAAATAAAAGTTTATACTCTCTACTTCTTTTGGATTAGTAAATAAATTTGAATGGTTTAATAAGAAATAGTCTGTCAATTGGGGAAAAACACTAAGGATAGGATTTTCGCAATCTAGTCTTAAGTCAGAGATTGCCTCAGGAGAGGCTCGCTGCGAACTACGAAGAAGGGCCTGTAACTTTCTTGTTGCCTGCCAGGCCCTATCTGACAATCCTACACCACCATAGCCATAGACTGACGGATCATTAGTGGGTAAATTATTGGCAGTCACTATAAAGCCTTCTACTGGGTCTACTTTCTGAGGGGTTTTTTCTTTACTTAGTAATCCTTTCCAATCGTTACTACGAGATGAGCCATCTTGGGGAAGAATGCCTTTTAATATGGATGATTGAGCTCTTACTGGTATACCGCCTACGGCCATGTATCCTATTCGACCATGGGAGCCTTCATCTGAAGACATTAACATGTGCACTGATGGATATAACACCCTCCAGGCACTATCCATAAGAGTGTTCATGTCTTTGGATTTCATCAAACCAATTAATCCCTCGATTGGATGCTTCCGACCATCCGGAGATTTATAAAGAGCGATGCTTCTTAGAGCAAAAGTTTCATTTCGGGGATTATATATAAAGTCATTAACAACTGGACCGAAGATACTCTCTTTAACTCTCAAAATCACAGGAGCGCTGTTTTTTACTAGGATTAATTCAGAACGAATTTTAAATAATTTTGATTTACCATCTAAGACGTATCTAAATTCACCGTTAGGCACGAGTTTTACAAGGTCAGAGAGATCCGTAGACATAGACGTCACAGACCAGCTGGTTTTCTCATTGAATCCAATGAGAAAACCAATTGAGCCTGCAAATCCAGCGCCCATTACGTTAAAATTAGGTGAGGATAAATGCATCGGGTGGAGTATTCGACTATCCGCTGGGAGTTGAGGTAATCCAACATGGACTGGTTTGCCTGAAGTATTTTTATCGCCAGCAACTACCCAGTTATGACTAGCTTTCATTGTAAGAGGTATATGGGCTCCTAGATTTCCAATCTGATTTAAAGCAAGAGAATTGTCTACTTTAACAATCGCACTATCCCAGTCTTTTACTGGATTTAACCATTTACTAAGAGCTGCTTCTTGCCCTAGTGCAGCGACATCTCTTTCAAAAGCCTCAGCCTCATAGGTCTCTTGGCCGCCACCAATAAAGTTATGTGCGAATCCTAGGTATGTAGTTAGAGCATCGTGTGGCTCCCAAGGAGTAATCTCTGAGATCCCGGCTTTAGAGAAAGCGACAGGCAGAGCGCCATTTAACTCTGAAATATATCTATTAACACCGTCTGCATATGCGGTTAGATATTTTTTAATGCTCAAAGAGAGTTTCGGGTAAATAATTTTTGCTCGTCTTGCAAATCCATAAGTTCTAAATTTCTTATCACTAGCCAGGAGATCCACTGTATTTTCTTCTTGACCAAAAGAGGGGCCCATAAACTCAGCGAGTCTGCCTTGAATTTTTAATCTTAAAAATACCATCTGGAATAGGCGTTGAGATGCGTGAGTGTATCCCATCCCTAAAAACATACCACGGTCAGTTTTCGCTTTTACGTGAGGTATGCCTTGGGCATCGTAGGTGAGATCAAATTCTTCGATTTTTTTTGAGGCGCAAAGGGAAACAAATTTAAGAAGCTTTTTTATAAGTGTGGATTCAGCGATCAGCTTATTTACCTCCGATGCTGGGGTACTTGAGATTCTCGAATTAATAGCTGAGAGCCTGTTTTTTAACTCAACTTTTGCTTCTTTAGTTGTTCTACTTTGGTAGCTATCGTCTACCAATTTGATAATTTTAAAAGGCGAAAAATTATAAACACATCCGAATTCGTTAGACTCTGGTAAGAAATATCTATTGGATGAATCAATGCGGATGTCGAGAGAATCTGCCTGCGCATTAGTAGTTAGCTGTAAGAGTGAAAGAACTAAAGAGAGTAATAAGAGAAAAAGCGAGGTAGACCAACCTCTCGATCCAGCAACGGACTTAAATTCTTGAATTGTGATAGGTCCGTAAACGGACTCTCTAGGTTTCATGAACAGCACACGAGACACTACACTTAATCTTCCGCTCTACATATTTCATAAAGTATGCCAAATAATATTTAGAGCTATAAGCTCGATGTTATCCAAGCACCATTATTATGGTAGCCCGCTTACTTGTTGATAATACAGATATAATCAAGCCATCGGGGTGTGAGGTCACTGAATAACCCCTATTTTTCAAATCTAGTTAATTTTCGTAGGCTAAAGAGCATTTAATTTAAAGAGAAGTCTAAAAATGGGTTTTGAACAGAATTATTCGTTGAGCTACTGGGAGAGGGAGACCTTTTTTGCCTCTCCTGATTTTGTTGTCGTGGGGGCTGGAATTGTCGGACTGAATGCCGCAATTCATCTAAAAAAGAGCCGTCCTAATTTGAAAGTCATAGTGGTAGAGCGTGGGCCTATCTCGATCGGGGCAAGCACCCGAAATGCTGGCTTTGCCTGTTTTGGGTCTATGACTGAGTTGATTTCTAATATGAAGACATCACCGATTGATGATGTTTTTAAGGTAGTACAACGTCGCTGGGATGGTCTTAAAAAGATGCGTCAGCTTTTGGGTGATACAGCTATTCAATACGAGGAGCTGGGCGGTTACGAAGTGTTCTCTCCAAAAGACGAGGATTCGTTTGCTGAGTGTTTATCGCTCCGTCAAGAATTTAATAATCGCATGCTTGGCATAACTGGATTATCAGAGACTTATTCGGTTGTGGATGACCAAATCTCTAAACTCGGGTTGGGGCAGGCATCGCATCTGATTCTTAACAGAGTAGAGGGGCAAATCCACACCGGCAAGATGATGGCAGCTCTAATAAAAAAAGCTGTTGATGTGGGGGTTGAAATTTACGGCGGGATTAATGTCAAAGATATTCACACTGGCGGTGCTAAAGTAGAAATAGAAACCGAGCATGGTTGGAGCATTAAGGCCGGGCATGTACTAGTAGCCGTCAATGGATTTGCAAAAAGGCTCTTACCAAATCTTGCCGTAGTGCCTGCTCGCAATCACGTCTTAATTACAGAACCAATATCGAATTTAAAATTACAAGGGTGCTTCCACTACGACGCTGGTTTTTATTATTTTAGAAATGTCGGAGACCGGATTTTACTTGGTGGTGGAAGGAATCTAGATATAGAGGGTGAATCCACAGATTCTTTTGATTTCAATCAGAGAATTCAAGAGGCATTAAGGGATTTTCTAGGGCGGGTTGTTGCGCCTGGAATTGAGGCCAAGATTGATACCTGGTGGACAGGCATTCTGGGGCTCGGTTCTGATGTGCACACAATTACAGAGCGAGTCTCTGAGCAGATAACAGTGGGCGTGCGGTTATGCGGAATGGGTGTGGCAATCGGAACTTTAGTGGGCCAAGAGGCAGCTGAATTAGCCCTAAAATAATCCTGAAATTAGCACGCTAGTAGATTCAAAATATCTACCCATTTTAATCTCCTTCATGTTAAAACCGTGCATGAATTTAGGGCAGGGGCTCTAATTCTTTAATCATGGAGGGGTAATGAAATTATACGGTCTTTTAAAGTCCATTTTCCTATCAGTTTTTGTGATAGTCGGTTTTGCGTCAGCAGAAGATTCCAAAACGTTCAAGGTTGGAGTGATTCTTCCTCTCTCAGGAACAAATGCCAGCTTGGGCAACTATATCAAGGGAGGAATTGAATTAGCTTTGTTGCAGCAACCCGAATCCCATCAGAAAGATGTCACCCTTTTATTTGAAGATGATAGTTGGCAGCCTTCCAAAGCAGTTTCAGCATTTAATAAGCTAATGAGCGACGGAGCACAGGCGATATTAGTAGCAGGCTCATCTATCGGTAATACACTCGCTCCATTGGCTGAGCAAAAGCAGGTTCCTTTAATAGCTATTGGTGCCTCTGATAGTGGAATCGCTAAGGGAAGAAATTTCGCATTTCTACACTGGGTCAGCCCAGAGATGGAGGCTCAGGTAATGATAGCTGAGATGAAGCGCCGTGGTTACAAAAACATAGCGATTATCGGCTCTCAGCAAGAGGGAATTATTGCTCTTATGAACAGCGTAAAATCTGAGCTAACCAAGGCCAATATGATTAATCAGTTGGTGCTTGAGGAGTTGTTCTTGCCTACTGAGATGGATTTTAGAACTTACATAGCAAAGATTAACAGCCAGCAAGTTGATGGTGTTATTGTTTGTTTGTTGCCAGGAAGTCTGGCTTCGTTTGCTAAGCAGGTAAAGCAGAGAGACCTAAAAGTGGATTTAATGGGTATCGAGTTTTTTGAGGACGAAAACGAAGTTAAGGCTGCCGATGGAGCACTCTTGGGGCAGTGGTATGTAAACGCTGATTCCTCTTCACCAGAGTTTGAAAAGGATTATGCTGCCAAGTTTGGTTATCATCCAGGATGGGCGGCTGCAAATGGTTACGATTCACTCAAGCTGTTAATTGACGGCTATAAGGCGAGTGGGGCCGATGGAGCCAACATCGCCAAGTTCTTGGGCTCCGTTAAAGACTTTAAGGGAGCTACTGGCACTTACTCTGCAACAGGAGATGGACGGTTCACTCTGCCAGCAGCAGTTAAGGTCGTGACTGATAAGGGATTTGAAAAGCTTCAGGGCTAGTTTTTTATCTTTCAGTGATCTTTTAAAAGGGGCTCATTTGAGCCCCTTTTGATTTTGAAGAGTTTATTTAGAGACAATATCTTCTCGGCTTAGTTCTCCTACCAAAGTTGTGCAGCACCTGAAAGAGACGCATGAATCGGTTACCTCAAATAATGATGATTCGGTTGTAGTTGAATCTCCACGAATTATGTACCGATCGTCTGCTCCCGGAAAGATCATCTCAAAGGCACCTGCTTCAACCATACTTCCTTGCCAGTAATTTTGATCTTGGTCTATCGCATCCAGATAACTTCCGGGCTCTGTATCGCACACAAACATCCTGTAACGGACACTCTTAGTGATAGGGGAGCCATCAAAGCAGTTAGCGCCCGATACTTCTCCAGAGTATGTCACATAGAAGTAGTCATCATTGCCAGCACCGCAGGAGTTAAGCGACAGCAAGATAACTAAGTTTAATAAATACCACATGCGCATAATTAGAACGGAGCTCCTGTTTCGAATACAGCTAGCAGATCGTAGTAGAGCGGGGTTGAGAGATTCAATTGATAAAGACAATTCAAGAGCAGAACTGAGATGGTATTTGGCAGGGGAGCAACGGTCCTAATTTTATCGAATTACTTATTTTATATCACTGGGTAATTACGATAAAAATAGAACCATTCTTTGAGAGATAAAAAGGCTAGCTTACTCCATCAGATCGCCCCAAGCTTTCATGGTAGCTTCAAACTTGGGTGAAAGGGAGGGGCCCTCCTTTTTAAAAAATTCAATGTTGGCAGGGTTCGCCATTGCTCCCATCGCCTTGACTGCATCTGGTGGGAGACTTGTCATCATTTGCGCTTGAATAAAGGCACCTGGAATCATTATGAAATCTTTCGGACTTAAATTATTTTTCTTTAAAACAGAGGTCATGGGCTCATTGGATTCTATTAGTTTTGTCAGCTCCGAGAGAGAGGCGTCCTGATCATCGCCTTTATCTTTTAACGATTCAAAAATTTTAGGGTTTGATTTAGCCATCTTTGAGAGCTCATCTAGTGCAGTAATATAGCTTTCTGTTTTAGTTTTGGTTAATTCATATTTGGCCATCTCTGACATTACCTCAGCCACATTAGGAGATTGAGGTGGTTGCGCTGTAACCTCGGAGGAAATAGTGGTGCCTACTAAAAGAATTGAGAACAAAATTTTTAGCTTCATAACCGGGTTCCTGGAAAAGGGAAAATATTGAATCACCTCTTTTATTTTTTCCATTGATTATATCAATCAGCAAGAGTGTAAATACTCCGCTGACTAATGGCTTAAACCAATTCAACTAATCGGCTCTTAAAATGTTCAATATCCTCAGTTTTTGACGATCCATACCGAGCCAGATCCAATTCATCAAGCATGTTTTGCAGAGCAAATGTTAAGTCATTGTCCTTGCATTTGCCTCGAATCTCTGCCTTTATTGCTTCACTTGAGAGGCCATTGGTGACGATCCCAGTGTAGCGTTCTATTATTTTGTTTAAACTTAAGGCAAGAGTTGTTGTATCGCTCGCCATTAATATTTCTGATCTTAGAGAGGCTTTCTTATTTATTCGAGAAATAAATCCAACTCCTGAAAATACCACCGCTGCCAAGACTAAAGTGCTTAGGAGAAGGAGGCCGATAGTCTGAGGCGAGACTTTTTTAAAGAGGCCCTTATAGAAACTATTAAGAGCCTGAGTTTCAGGCTCAATTTGTTTCGAATCGCCCGGGGCCTGGGACCTTGATTCGCTTGATAGATTAGAATCTTCGGCAGAGGTTTCAGCTTTTACCTCTATCTCTGGAGTGCCTGTAACGAAAAATTTGAAGCCGCGAGTATCAGCGATTTCATATTTGCCGGTCTCTGGATTAAAAAATTGCAGCTTCAAACTAGGAAGAAATAGCTCCCCGCCTCGTTCCGGAACCAGTGAGAATTTAAAAGTTTTCTCACTTACAATCTTTCCTGCACTCTCAAATTGATTTTTGGTCGGGGGATCCTCATAAACTCTGAATCCCAAGTCAGAGGGAATGTTTAGAGTCGAGATAGGATTAAGATTACCCTCGGATTGAATAGTTATTGAAAGAGTCGCTGAGTCGCCATATTTAATCTCAGAGACATCGCCATATAAGGTGATACTAGTGGCGCCTACAATATCAGCTTCTGGTGCTATCTCATTTTGAAGCGGAGTTTTTGGCGGTAGGGGTTTGGCCGTAATACTAATCTCGGGGGCCTGGATTATTCTCTCTCCAATTCCTATCACAGTTGAAGAGAAAAATGGATCTGAGAATGGGTCCCTCCCGAAGAGGTCTCTGAAGGGTGAGTTGAATTTTTGGCGCTCTCTTACTTTTAGGGAGATTCGTCTCAGGGGCACTGTGAATTTGCCGGCTGATATCGGAAACAGAGCCATGCGAGAGCGAACGGTGTGAAACTGTTTGCCCCGAATCTTGGTCCTTCCTTTCTCAAGTTTTCCAAACTCTTCCATCCAAAAGCCGTCAAAGGAGTAGCTTTCTGGTTTAAACTCTACCGGATCTTCTAGCGAAAAAGAGGTTAGTTCGTAATCAACTTGCTGGCCCTGGTATACTTCTTTTGACGAGAGTGTTTGAACTGCGAAGTTCTGCACTGAATCTACTTCACCTGCAGATAGATCCGCCCCTTTAGAAACTTTAATCATCACTGAGCTAAGGGTGATTACTTCGTTGCCGACTCTTACTGTTGCACTTGGAGAGCTGAATGTTCCAACTTTCTTCGGCATAAGCCTATAGCGATAAGTTATGCTCTGGTTCACAGATCCGTTTATTATCTCTATTCGAGTATCGGGGCCTATAGTGGATACTTCAAAGTCCTGACCGCCATGGAGGGTAGGATATTCGCTATCTATTGCACTCATTACAGATATTAATAGTGTTGTAGTTTCGGATAATGAGATTGCAGAGCGGTCTACTTTAAGCGTAGCTTGTGGAGCTGACCAAGCGAAAATTGGAGCAAGGAAGATATTAAGAATCGATAATAAGTGTCTCATATGATTTCTACCAAGTCTGCGTTGTCCTATTAGTCGGTCGGAGCTGATTTCGTCTTATTTGAACTGGAGCATCGGGCAGAGAGTTGAGCCATCGTTCAGCTTCTTTTTCGGCTAGCTCTTTCTCGTTCAGTACCTTGGAGGCCTCCTGGCTTGAGGCAGGTTGTTCTTGAGCTTCTGAAGAATCTTCCTCTGTGAGTTCTTTTTGCTCTTTTTGTTCTGAACTTGAATTTGGCTCTGATTTGTCAGGAGTAACGTCTTTTTCAGTATCTTGCTCTTTTGGCTGCTGCGACTCGTTTTGGAGGTTATCTTTAGACTCGTCTTTTTGTTGACTCACTTGACTCTTGGTTTGGTCTTGCTGAGGTTCTTGCTGGTTGTTTTCATTTTGGGTTTGTTGCTGTTCTTCTTGGGATTGATTGTTTTGCTCTTGGTTAGATTGCTGCTCCTGATTGTTTTGAGATTGCTCTTGGCTATCTTTTTCTTCTTTCTCTTGATTTTCGTTCTCTTGTTTTTGCTCTCGGGATTGATTCTGTTGCTCGGCTTTTAGTTTCTTAGCGTACTCTAGATTATATTTCGTGGCGGTATCTTTAGCCCGAATTTTAAGGGCATCTTCATAGCTTCTAATCGCTGGGTCTATCTCTTTATTTTGAAGATGGGCATTGCCTAAATTATAGGCAGCTTCAAACGCCTCATTTTGGGAGGTTGGATTCTCGGTAATCTCTTTGAACATCTTAACGGCGTCTTTATATCGTCCCAGTTTAAAATATGAACTACCGAGCGCCTGCTTAATTTCGTTTGTGGAATCTGTTTTTAGTGCTGACTCAAATCCATTCTTTGCAGCCTCGTAATCACCTTGTTGATATGCTTTCCAGGCTTCATAAGTATTTGTTTGAGCCTCAGCATGCTGAGTCAATAGGAGTAGGAGAGCTAATATAGGAGCATGCCTACGGGCGAGCACGCTAATTAAAAGAACTATTAACGCCAGCCATATAAATACATGACCAAATTCATTGTAGACTCTAATTGTTCCGGAGCTTTCTACGGTATTTTTATTATTAACAGAGGAGTTCAGTAAGGTCTCGAGATCGTTATTACTAAGGGTAGCAGTAATAAATTTACCATCAGTTGCCTCAGTCAGTTTTGTTAGAGCTTTCTGATTTATTTTGGAGATAACAATTTTACCCTCAAAGTCGCGAATAAAGCCTTTTCCCGGAATATCTAGTGGTGCTCCGGAATCAGTTCCGAATCCCAAAACTAGTGGTTTTATGCCCATATCAGTTAATGCTTCGGCAGCGGCATTTTCGGCCAGTCCAGAGTCTTCTCCGTCAGTCATCAGGAACAGACGAGGCGTTTTAATCTTTAATCTTGTGATTACCTCTGAAGAGATTCGAAGGGCTTCGTTTATCGCTGAACCCTGGGCAGTTATTAGTTCTGGTCTGATGTATCCCACAAACTGCTTTAGCGCGTTATAATCAACTGTTGGGGGACAATACATGTATGCTGTTCCGGCAAACAATATGATCCCGATTCGGTCGCCAGGGTTTCTTTCTCGTAACATCTGGCTTAAGTCCATTATTTTTCTTTTAGCAGCCTCAAGGCGACTAGGTTTTACATCGTCTGCTCGCATACTGTCACTGATATCAAGCACAACCAAATTATCACTTCCAGTGGCACCTTTTTTAACCTCTGTAACTCCCGAGAATGGTCTCAGAAGTGCAGTTATTAGCAGTCCTAAAAAAATAGAAGTCATGATTATCCGCCCGAAGAGATTATTGGGGGGAGATATCTCGGGATTCAGCCTACGATATCGAGCCTCTCTAGTTTTTTGGGCCCGAACTAAAAACAGAATTATTACTGGTAATATCAGAAATAGCGTAATGTTTTCCGGATAGAGAAGGCTCATCTAAGTTACTCCGGAATTTTTAAGAATATTGTTGAATTTAAAATAAGGAGCAGCGAGATGGCAGCTAATGCAATAGTAGCAAGACTTGGAAAGTACTCTTTTAGAACTATCTGGGTTGGCTCATCAGTATCTCGGCGCTCTAATTTATCTATCTCGGCGTATACCTTTTGAAGATCTTTGAGATCTGTAGCGTTAAAGAAAACCCCGCCCGTCTTTTCAGCAATCTCTTTTAGAGTGGCCTCATCGTATTCACCGGTTTGCCCAAATATTGAGCCGCGACGATTATCTGCTGCCGAGCCCATTCCAATGGTGTGAATTTTAATTCCCAACTTAGAGGCGATTGCTGCGGCTTGTATTGGCGATACCTTGCCAGAGTTATTGGAGCCATCCGTAAGTAAAATTATGGCTTTAGAGTTACCCTCGATCTCTCTAAACCCTTTTAGAGCCACGCCAAGTCCGTCTCCAATCGCAGTACCTTCGCCTGCCATTCCAATCTCTAAAAGCTGAATCAGCTCAGCTACTAGTTTATGATCCAACGTTAAGGGTGATTGCAGAAATGCCGAGGTGCCAAAAGCAGCCACCCCAATCCGATCTTTTCCTCGAGAGGTGATAAATTCCGTTAAGACCAGTTTGACGGCATCCAGTCTATTTAAAAGAGTGAATCCAGATCTATAATCTTCTTCACGCATGCTACCCGATAAATCAACAACCAACATTAAATCATGAGCAGTTGCTGCCGTCTCTTCAGTAGAAACTTTTTGCGGTCTGGCTGATGCAGCGGCTAGGGCGAATACTAATACTACAGATAATACTCTTGTGACGGGGCTTCTCAGCCTGGTGCGCCATGTGCGTGGCACCCCATACAAAATTTTTAGCGAGGGGAAATGAACTTTAAGGGATCGCTTACTCTGCAACTTGTAGGCGAGCAAGAAAATAATTGGCGAAGCTAAGAAGAGGGGAAACAAAACACTCATGGCTTCCCTCTGATTTGTTTTAAACCGCTAAATTTTGCTTTTAGCTCTTTTATTAGATTTAACAGATTCCTTCCTAAATCTGGCTGATTTTTACAGTTTTGAAACCGAACAGAATCAAGCTCCATAATAACCTGGAGGATCTCTTTGACCGACGAGTCCAGGGTTTCGTTAGCAATACCTTGAATCTCATGAGCGCTAAGTGCGGGTAGTGTTGATAATGCTGACCCTAATGTCTGGCTCTCGGAAGAGAGGAATCTCTTTAACATAAGACTGATTCTCGATGCGGTAACTGAGTCTAGTCCTACTGCTAAGTTACGCTCAATCTCATTTTTTAGGAGATCGAATTTTTTAATTGAAACTTTAGCAGTTCGATTGGTGATGAATTTATTTAAGAGTAAAGTGATGGCTGCTACTATTGCCACCGATAGCCAAAACCAGAGTGGAGGGATAAAAGGAAAAGTAGGTATTGGAACAATATCGTAGGGAGTTGGGGATGGCGTGGAATCCGTAATCATCGCAGCCTCCGGGTTCGTTGTTTCATGAGATCTAAGAGGGGTTTTATTGGATTACTTTCGATCTCAATAAAGTCAGATTTTGCTTTTTGAAACTGTATTTTTGCATCTTGAAGTTTCTCCGAGATAGCTTTTTTTAATGCCTGTCGAGTTCGAGCTGAGGAAGTATCGATAATCGTAACTTCATCCGCCTCAGCATCGTGAAGCTCAACTAGCCCTGCCTCCGGTAAGATCTCTTCGTTTGAATTAATTAGCGATACACCAATTACGTCATTCTTTGAGCTTAATGCGTTAAGGCTTTTCTCGAAATTAGAGGTTAAAAAATCGGAGATAACAAATATAACTGAAGATCTGGGCGAGTATTCCCTGAGAAAAGTAAGGGCTGAATTTAAGTTCGTTTCCCTTTTTAGGGCACGCTTGTCCATTAAGGCCCTCAGGACTCTTTGAAAATGAGAACGTTTTGAAGAGGGTCTTATGAATTCGACCACATCTTCATCGAACAAGCATAGCCCAATAGAATCGTTATTATTCTGGGCCAGAATTGTAAGTAGAGCTGCGAATTCAAGGGCGCGAGTGTGTTTTGTCTTAGGAGATCCCCACAGCGTAGAAGCGCTGATGTCTAGAGCTAGTAATACCCTTAGCTGACGCTCCTCTTGGTAGGTTTTTACAAAGGGACGTCCTGCTCTGGCTGTCGCCTTCCAGTGAATATGTTTGATGTCGTCGCCTGGTTCATATTGGCGTAGGTCGGAAAATAGTAGACCACTGCCTTTGAAAGAGGACCGATATTGTCCAATAAGGTCAGAATCGACAGACCTTTTTGAGCGTAGCTCTAGTCGTTTTAGATCGACCATCATTTCTGGTGAAAGGAGGTGGGGGTTATCCATGGGCCTCGTTGGATTAATTAACTATCCAAAAACAATTAAGGCACTGTTATGTTTTTTAAGAGCACTCGAATTATCTCATCGCTGTTAACACCGCGAGCCTCCGCTTCGTAGCTGGGTAGAATACGGTGTCTAAGAACATCTGGAGCGATATCTTTTACCTCATCTGGCGATACAAAAGTTTTCCCTCTCATGAAAGCAAGGGCTCTAGCGCACTGCTTGAGGGCAATTGAGGCACGCGGCGATGCTCCCCATTCAATCATG
>CAZWGK010000007.1:0-8315 GCA_964633685.1 uncultured Bdellovibrionales bacterium
AAATCACCCCCGCTGGCAAAACCATCACCCTCAAGCTGGTCGACAGGTGCCAGGTTCCTGGTGGAGTGTTGTCGGTGCCGATGATGGGGGCGGCCAATGCCTTGGATTCTCTTGCTCAGGCCATAAACTCTTAAAATTGTTAAAATGGGGGCCACTTTTTTCTCCCCCCTAACCCACTGAAATCCCTCCATTTATCCACAAAATCATTTTTGGAAAGAACCGGGTACCTTTTTTTTGGGGGGGGGGGGGGGGCGGGGTGGCGATATTAGAATTGAACGTTGGAGTGGCAACGTAGTACCCGCCCCTTTTACGGTAATTAGCCCCCGTCAGCCGTAACGACGAGTAGTAGAACAGCAGCAAATATTAGGATGAGTACTAATGTACCCAAAAAACGCCCACAATAAGTATCAGACAGTTCAGGTAACGACTACCGACCGCGGTCGTCTGCTATTGATGATGTACGATGGTGCAATCAAGTTTCTACGTCAGGCCAAAGCAGGATTAGAAGAGAACGATGTAGCCAAATTCTGCCGCTTCTTGTGCAAAGGACAGGCAATCATTACCGAGTTAATGAACACTCTTGATTTTGAAAAGGGTGGCACAATCGCAAAAGATTTAGATCGTCTTTACGATTTTATGTTATTTTATCTTACCGAAGCTAATCTTTACAGAGATGGTCAGCGAGTAGAGAAAGTAGTAGAGCTTTTAAATACTATTTACTCTGCATATCGCGAGATTATTCTTGAGAGACCAAATGCTGAACTCGAAGCTCAGGAAGCTGCGAATAAGGCTGGTCAAGAAGTTGCTCAGAAAACACTGGGAATATCCCTTTAGTAAAGCTGAAATAGTCTGAAATCTATGTCAGTTCGTTAAATTTTACGAACTAGCCGCTACTTTTTCGTAATTTCTGATACCGATTTAACTACAGTTAAAAACTCCCATATCTATCGATAAATTCGATTAATTAATCGGATTTAGCTCGTTAACCCTTATTTTAAGAGGAGAGATATGGCGAAAATCACCTTACAATTCAATCAAGATGGTAACTTTTCATTGGAGCGAATCCAGTTTGGGCATCCGCTGCTAGAGAGGGATAGAATTTCTGTCCGGGGTAAGGGCTCGGCAGCTATGGGTGCTTACGGATCTTTTCAGTGGAGCTCAGCTGTCCAGGGGCTCTGTCTGCTATTATTAAGAGCTAAGCTAAGAGCGGTTTCAAAGTTAGTAACAACTTCAGCCGAAACTGAATCGGTCGGAGTCTCTAATAACAGCAATATTCAGGGCGGAGCGCACACCCTGGCAGCATCTCTTGATTATGCAATTAGTAAGCAGCCCATCTGGTTACGAGAACTCTTCGGCGTTGATAAGTACGGAACGAGCTTAATCAGAAGATTGGTGCATCGACACAATCCCGAGCGAAAGCGCCCAGGCGACACAATAATTGGTATTAACGCGGAGCAGCTTCATAGTGAAGATATCTCAGTGGTGGTTGGGATGGTCAAAGTTGAAGATACCGAGGCTTTATCAAAATTGGTCGAATGGATTGAATCCCAAAAGAGTAAGGTAATAAAAGTGGCGGCGAAAGACTCAGTTAGCCGGCCAAAATCTCAGCTAAGAGCCCGCAGTCTACGTAGGGGAACAGTATTGCCAGCGAGTGATTTCGAGAGGTTATCAGCTATGAAGGCTGCTTAAGAAGAGATTAAGCAACTTTTTCTCAGATTCTGCGATTAGTAGTGGGGTTAATCCTATTATTAATGAGGAATTATGAGTGATTTGAAATTGAATAATTACTATTCCCGCGGGAATGGTGGTTTTAGATCCGTTGATGAGGTTTAGCGGGCAGTAGTTTTAAATCAAGCTTTGAATGTCGAGCCAGAAAAGCGCTCTTGGCATGAAAAGCTTGGTGACGATGTAGTTACACCAAGTCTGAACGAGGTCGTAGACAATGAAAGGTCGATTTTCAGGATGACGTATCCGACAATTAGTCGAGTATTTGGAAAAATATTTAGGGCATTTGATATTGTCGGTGGAGTAAAAGATGTCTATCAAGGATGGAAGAAAGATCTCGCGAGTGGTAGCCACGGAGAAGAGACTGCTGTGGCGGTTGGTCGAAATGTTGTTAAAGCTGCGACATCCTCGGCAATTCTTGCCTCAGGAGTAGCGCTTTCCACTGGAGTATTTCCGCTCTTGGTTCCGGGGATTCTAACGGCGGGCTTAGTTGGAGCCGGGCTTTACTATCTTCCGGACTTGGCCGCTAAGGGCACTGAACATCTGATAAGAGGGTTCGGCTATTTAGTTGGTAATCGGAATGAGTCAGCGCGACAATCCTATGACATTTTGAACAACACCGTTAGTTCAGTACGGAGTAAATTTTATCAAGCTGAATCGGCGATTAACGACTTTCATGAAATAATTGACCAGAGAAAGGGCCGTTAGGGATTTGCAAAAACAGAGTCGCCAGTGGATACTATCTGAAAATATTTTCGGAGAGACCAATGGCGATTTCACCTAATACAATTACAGAAGCCCTTGAATGGCGTTACGCGACAAAAAGATTTGACCCAAATAAAAAGATATCGGCTGAGAATTGGCAGGCGCTAGAGAACTCACTAAGGCTAGCCCCATCATCTTTCGGTTTACAACCTTGGAAGTTTCTGGTGGTTGATGATGCTCAGACTCGTACTGCCTTGAGGGAGCATTCTTGGAATCAGCCTCAGATAATCGAGGCATCTCACATGGTTGTTTTATGCATGAAGAGAAACCTCGGTGCTAAGGAGGTAGAGCAGTATGTATCGCTGATAGCCGAGACTCGTGGATTAAAAGTTGAGCAATTGGCTGATTATAAAAAAATGATGCTTGATTTTGTTTCGCGCGATCCATCTCAGTTCGATGTTAATGCGTGGGCCTCGAAGCAGCTCTACATTGCGCTTGGCATGTTTTTGCAGACGGCTGCGATGTTAGGTGTTGATGCTTGTCCGATGGAGGGTATTAATGCTGCCAAGTACGACGAGATTTTAGGTCTCTCCGCCTCCGGGTACGGCACAGTTGTAGTCGCTACAGCAGGATATCGTTCCTCCCAGGATCCGTTAGCGGGTATGAAGAAGGTTCGTTTTCAGCCTGCTCAGGTTATTGAGCGACGCTAGGAGCTGCTTAAGTAGCCTTAAATACTAAGTTTTTAATCGCATTAGGGCGCTTTAAACCTTTTTAGGCATCTAAGACTCTTAAAACGGCATCAAATAGGGAGCGAGCACTCTCTAAATTTTATTTGATGACCCTTTTAAGGTTTTGCATGTCTGATTTTACAGATAGAGATACGTCAAGTTTTCCGAGTCTTGGGTTGGGAGCAGGGCTATTAGTCGAGGCCGCACCTTCACCTTTCGATAAAAATTTTCATACACTCAATCAAAAATTTCCAAGAGTGGCATCACTCATTGTGGCGCATATCAATCGTGCGCTTAGGGCCACCAGTTCTGAAACCGCAGAGGGTCCTGTAATAAATCTTGAAGGTCAGTGTCTTGATCATTCCACAAAACCGGCGAGCTCTGGCGAGGTCTGGGCTGAAAGAGCTTTTAGTGATCCTAAGATGGACGATGTTGATGCCGTAATTGTTTTCGGATTTGGTGGTGGCTATCATGTCGAGAGCGTTGCTAGAAGATGTAAGTCCGTAGTGGTTGTTGAGCCCTCAATTGATTCATTCATGCTAGCCTTAAAAACAAGAGATCTTAGCCAGCTCATTTTTCAATTAAATGGGTTGGTAGTTGGCGAAAAGAGGCTACCAGAGAATCTTCCAGAGAGAATTGAGCTCTTAGTCAGACCGCAAACTCAAGCTATTTTCTCTGAAGACCTCTCTAAGCTTAGAAGTTTTTGTTTTGAAAAGCGCGGGTTCACTACCTTGCACCCCAAAATCGCAGTCGTCGGACCGCTCATGGGCGGAACACTGCCAATCACCGCCTATTGCTCTAGAGGGTTTGCTCAGCTGAATCAATTCACTCGCCAACTAGATATGAGTGGATTCGCCGGCGGGTTCCATGAGATTAGAAAGTTTTTAAGGAATGATGAGTGTCGCAATATTGCTGAGGGGCACTATGCTCAGATGTTGTCACAAGTCGTGCTTGAAAATATTCGAGAGCATCCAGTCGATATAGTTATTTGCATGGCACAAGCTCCTTTAACTGGTGCGGCTTTGGAGCAGTTAAGGAAGGCTGGAATAATTACGGTATTGTGGTTCGTTGAAGATTACCTCCGGTTCACCTATTGGCGAGAGATGTCTCGTTATTACGATTTTGTATTTACTATACAGCAGGGTGAGTGTCTGGACCTTATAAAAAAAGCAGGCGCCGGAGAAGTTCACTATCTACCGATGGCAGCCGACCCCGGCATCCATCGTCCCCTTATTTTATCTGAAGAGGATAAAGCTCGTTGGGGCTCTCAGCTCTCCTTTGTTGGGGCCGGTTATTACAACAGGACCCAGGTTTTTGCTTCGTTTGCTGATATGCCAATTAAAATCTGGGGGACCGAGTGGCCGTCCTGTAAGCCATTTACTGATCTCGTGCAGGAGCAGGGGCGTAGACTCTCACCAGATGAGTACATCAAAATTTTCAACGCTACTGACATAAATATTAATCTTCACTCAAGTACTGAGCGAGGAGATGTTGACCCAAGTGGAGATTTCGTCAATCCGCGAACATTTGAATTGGCGGCATGCGGCGCATTTCAATTAGTAGACGAAAGAAGTCTTTTGGGTGAAGTATTCGAATCAGGTAAAGAAGTAGTCACCTTTAGAACGAGCAAAGAGCTTAAAGAGAAGATAGCTTACTATCTAGAGAGGCCAGAGGAGCGTAAGGCGATAGCCGAGGCGGGACGTGCCAGAGTGCTTAGAGATCATACCTATCAGGCACGATTAAAACAGATGTTAAGCTATATTTACGGATCTAGGTTTGAGCATCTATATAATAGGCAGCAAGCTAATCCTTGGCATCTGATGATTAAACGAGCCGAGAAATATCCGGAGCTGAAATCACGCTGCGAGGCTGCTTACAGTAGAGGGGAGCTGCCTAAACTTGATGGACTTGTCTCTGACATCATAACCGGGCAGGGCAAGCTCAGCGAAACTGAGCAAAAGTTATTATTTTTGCACCATTTAACCTCTCAAATTGTGATGATGAAGAAGGAAGAGAAAAAGCCGTAGGTTTTTATGAAGCGAGAAAAAATTCAAAAAAACAATATACTTCTTGTCAACATAACGCGACTTGGCGATATGTTGCAGGCCACCCCAACTATTAGTGGCATGAAGATGGAAAATCCAAACTGTAAGATTACGGTTCTTGTTGAAAAACAGTTTGCAGGAATTTGCGATTTGTTACCTGATATCGATGAGGTAGTACCTCTAGATCTAGGCACTGTCGTGCGCGCTTTGGCTCGAGAAGGCGATGGTATAATAGACGCTTTTAATTACATCGATGAAATAGTCAGAGATCTTCGATCAAGAAATTTTGATTACTGTTTAAATATGTCTAATTCGGCATATACGGCGATGTTGCTAAAAATGCTGGATATTAAACATCACGGCGGTTGGACCTCTGATGATGAGGGTTATCGAGTAATTGAATCCGACTGGGCTAAGCTTTTTGCATCAGCGGTTTTTCATTCTAACCGCCACTATAATACCTTAAATTTAGTTGATATCTTCAGATGCTCTGCGGATGTGGAGAAACATCCCCTACAGTTACAGATGAAATTAGACGAGCCTAGTGAGAAATACGCAGCTGAATTGCTGGCAAATTCTGGTTTTACTAATCAAGGCCCTCTGATTGCGCTACAAGCTGGGGCGAGTCAGGAGAAAAGACAGTGGCTGCCTCGTCGGTTTGCTAAATTGGTGAAGGTTTTAAGAGACAAATACAACGCACGATTGGTAATGACTGGCACGAAATCTGAGTTGCCAATAATAGAAAAAATTCTAGCAGAGACTGGCCCACAAAATATCTGTGTGGCTGCTGGTAAAACATCGCTGGTTCAACTGGGAGCATTGCTCAAGGCCTGTGATTTATTAGTTACAGGAGATACTGGCACCATGCATATGTCGGTGGCAGTTGGCACTCCTGTTGTATCAATGTTCTTAGCTTCGGCTTTCGGCTTTGAAACCGGTCCCTACAGTGAAGGCAACTTAGTGCTTCAACCTATCATAAGTTGCGGGCCATGTAATCCGACCAAGTTATGTTCGCGACCAGATTGCCACGATTTAATCGATCCTGAGTTTTTAGCTGAGCTTACCATGGCACGCTTAGCGGGAGATTTTAAAGAGTTGCCGCCGAATATTCAGGCACCAAAGGATGTCGTCATTTTCAGAACTTTCTTTGATGAGTTCGGATTTTATGACATGAAGGTTCTCAATCAGACCCTTGAAGATAAAAAAATCGTGAAGTTCCGGGAGGCTTACCGTAAGGTTTGGCTTAACGAGCTCGGTCAATATCAAATACCAGATAGCAAATCAGATCGTCCAAAATTACCCATGTATGACTCTTTCTTTGAAGGGTTATCCAATATTTTGAAGGTTGCTCAAGACGGCGAAGCTAAAATTAAAGAATTATTACAACTAGTTGCTGATAAGAGGTCCCCAGCCACTGCCTTAAAAGTGGTGGCCGACAATCTGTCCGAAATAGATAAAGAGATCGAGGTGATAGGATTCCATCATCCTGAATTGGGGCCCCTCTCTCGAATGTTTATTTTTGCAAAAGAGAATATTTCGGGATCCGACACCGCTTCCCTGGCATCTCAAATGGGAGAGATATACGCCAATTTGGCACGTCGAGGTTTAAAATTAGGTAATTATTATCAACAATTAAATTAGGATATTTTTATGTTACAAATACAGTTGAACGGCCAACAAAGTGGATTGAGAGCGGCAGCGCTTCCTCGTATGACCGATGTTGTTGAGTTGATTAAAAATTCGATCGATCCTCAACATATTATAACTGATTTAAAAATAAACGGGCGCGACATGACAGAGGCTGAGTGGCAAGGGGCCCCAACTCAGTTTCAGGCCACTGATATTTTAGAAGTAGCAACAGCTACCCCGAGTGAATTCGTTCGTCAGAGAACTGAAGTGACACCAAATTTAATCGAGAATACCTTCATCCTTTTTCGATCTGCTCGGCAGTCATTCCAAGCTGGAGATAATGATGAAGGAAACAAAATCTTAAGTGTTGCTGTTAGAGATCTAAAAGCATTTTTTGAGTGGTATGCTCTTTTACAGGCAGTAGTTCCTGTGGCTGATAGGGCTAAGTACGATATCAAAACTCAGGTTGAGTGCATCACAGAAAGCTGCAAAGAGATTTGTCAGCAGCAGATGTATCAATCTTGGTGGGCTCTTGGTAAATCCATTCAAGAGAAGCTAGAGCCAGCACTCGATTCTCTTGAGCTGTATTTCAGAAAAATGGTTGTGACCAGCAAGAACTAATCAATTTTGGTTTCGATTACTAGGGCCGGGGTAGAGATACTCTGGCCCTTTGTCTTTATTAGGCCGGCTTAATCTTGCTAATAGTCACTCTAATCACCGATTTTTGGTGGGTTGCATCTAGTACTATCTTCTTATTCCTTATAATATTAACAGGTTAGCCACAGGCTGAGGGCTTGGATGCCGTTTTGAGCTCTGATATCCTGGGTGACTCGTAATTAAGGAGTTTGAATCATGAGTTCTGAAAAAGCCTCGGCTGCATTTTCATATACGATGCACCTGAAGGTTAGAAACAAGCCAGGTCATTTGGCTAAAGTCGTTTCGATATTAGGAGAGGAGCAAGCCTCGGTTGCTGAAGTTAATCTCATCTCTTCTGATTTTAATTATCGTTATCGCACTATCACTATGCACTGTAAGAGTGAAGAGCATGCGAAGAGAGTGATCGAGAGGATTCGGGCAATCCCAGAGAACACTTTTGAGGCAGTGAGAGACGATGTGTTTGCACTGCACGAGGGTGGTAAGTTAAGCGTAGAGCCGAAAGTTTACATCAGAAATAGAGATCAACTTGCTCAAGCCTACACTCCTGGCGTGGCAAGAATTTGCAATCATATCTCTAAAGACCCAGATGCTGCTTACAAGTATACATTAAAGGGGTCCACGGTAGCAGTTGTTTCAGATGGCACTGCAGTGTTGGGTCTTGGAAATATTGGCCCCAGAGCCGCTTTGCCGGTAATGGAGGGTAAGGCGTTGTTATTTAAACAATTTGGCGGCATTAACGCATTTCCGGTATGTCTTGATACACAAGACACTAAGCAGGTCATTGAGACAGTCGCTCTATTGGCACCTAATTTTGGTGGCATAAACC
>CAZWGK010000007.1:8325-15389 GCA_964633685.1 uncultured Bdellovibrionales bacterium
TATTGCAGCCCCCAGATGTTTTGAGATCGAGGCGGCATTGCAAGAGAGGTTGGATATTCCAGTATTTCACGATGATCAGCACGGCACTGCATGTGTGGTTTTGGCTGGATTAATGAATGCTCTAAAGGTGATTGGCGGTAAGATGTCTGATCTGAAAGTCGTGATCAGTGGAGTCGGTGCTGGCGGTGTGGCAATTGCAAAAATGTTGAACAGCGTGGGTGTGGGGAATATCGTTCCTGTGGATAGCTCTGGTGTTGTTTACAGAGGGCGTAAGGAAGGGATGAACTCAATGAAGGAGGAGATTCTTTCGTTTGCAAATAAAGATAACGAAAAGGGATCCATCAAAGATGCCATGAAGGGCGCAAATGTGTTTATCGGAGTGTCTCAGCCCGGCGTTATCGATCGTAACGACGTAAAGAACATGAAGAAAGACCCGATTATATTTGCTCTAGCAAATCCTACTCCAGAGATTTTGCCGGAAGAGATAGAGGGGATTGCTCGGATTATTGCTACCGGACGAAGCGATTATCAAAATCAGATTAATAATGTGCTCTGTTTCCCAGGAATATTTAAAGGAGCGATGGAATGCCGTGCCACTCGGATAACTGATGGAATGAAGTTGGCGGCAGCTCAGGCAATTGCTTCAGCAATACCGGAGAAGGAACTAACAGAAACTTATATTATTCCAGATCCATTTAACCTTGAGGTGCCGAAATTAGTGGCTGAAAAAGTCAAAGCTGCGGCGATCAAAGATGGAGTAGCTAAAATAAAATAAGTACTCGACACGCAGACTTGAGAAAGGGAAGAGAATAGCCTTTTCCCTTTTTTGTTTTTTTATAAGAGATGCTTGGTGCTCTCGTCTCGATGCTTTTTTAGGTAAGTCATAAATGGAGTCCCGCCAGTACCGACCCCTGTTGGATTAGCTGCGCTGGTTTGATTTTGTTTATTAATATAGCTAGCGGCATAGGCTAAATGGGTTGTGCGGAATTTTTCAATTTCCTCAACTGATTTGTTATACAATCTTTTAATGTCAGCCGAGGTATTGAGGTTAGATTTAACAAATTCTCTTATCGAGCCTGCCGCCTCAACGCTTTTAATGAATGCATTATGCTCAGGAGGCATGTAGTCCCGCATTTCATTTAAGTATTGTCTAAGTGGGTCATCCTCATGAGCCAATCCTAGAACGGCATCGAGTGCCGGTACGATCGAACTTTGTGCCCCGGTCTCTCCCCTAAATTTTTGAGGTTGGTTATTGTATTCAGTGACACCTTCGTAAATTAAACCCTCAGGTAACGCAGGATTGTCCTTCCAGCCGTGAATATAGGGGCGAACTCGGTTGTAATAAATATAAGGGTCACAATGCTCTGGCATCCTATTCATGGTTTCATTGATCGATACTAGTGCCGATGAGATATCGTCGAGTGCTTTAACCATAGCGGTTATATTTCCGGAGTCTCTAGCACTCAAAGCAGCAGGAATTGCACGAATTGCCTTGGCGGCTCTTGCTTCAATGTCGACGTGGATCAAGATGAACCACTCCTCATCAATACCAGCTAAGAAATTTTGTAGTAGTGCAATATTACCGCATGCAATCGGGCCCTGAGGGTCAATTCTTCTCCAGTTCCAGAGGGCATAAGAGGCATATGATAGAACTGGCGGGCGACCAAGTTGTTTTGCTAAAGCATGCCAAGGCACAGCAATATTTTTCGGTAGTACTTTGTCAATACTCTTCTCTCCCCAAACATAAGCGTGACCTAGGTATGAAAGTAGCATCATTGCTCTTTCGATCTCTGCTTTTGATTTCAGAGATGAGGGATCTATAGGCGGAATTCTTTTTATAATGGATCGGACTCTATCAGTAACTAGTAATTTAGGCAGATTTGTTGCCGCTTGCTCCCAAGGGGCAAATTTTTGTGGAAGAGACGTTAGCGGATCTTTGGAGGGCAAAAATCCAGTTATTGTATCAATACTAAATGATGCTAAATCCATTGCTTGTGCCTTTTTTAAAAATCTTATTTAATAGGAGAGGATATATAGAGGCTCTATTTTGCGGAAGTCATTTTAATTCAACTCTCGAGCTTTCTTAGTTATGCGGTTAAAAACCACCTTTTTTTTAGTGATCCTAATTATTTCAGGGGGTTGTTCACCAGCCAGCAGCCAGCCGTCTTCAGAGCTGCCCCCTCCCTATTGGGAGCAGATGTATGCTCACCATGATAAGGCAGCGAGTGAATGTGCGTCTGGAGAGAATTGTGAAGTGGAGCACGCTGAGTCCTCAGAGGCGCAGGTGCACGACCCGAACAAAAAGGCCACGTTAATTCTTGAATACTCTCCGTTCTTCCCATAACGAAGTGCTAAAAAAGTTTTTCAAATCAATTAAACCGAGGATCCCAGGTATACTCTTGTCTTAATTACTCTTTTCCGGAGTTGAATTTTTCACAAAACTTATTCGATTCCTGTTAGAATCACCTCCATCATAGTCGAAGGAGATAGATGAGCTTAGGGAATGTACTCTATAAAATTAGGCATCCTCTGGCGGTAGGACTTTTAATCCTACCAATACTCCTCAAAATAATCTTCAAACGATACAAGAATTTGTTTTGCTTACTGTATCGAGACACCACCCAGCCATATTTGCGCTCTCTCTAGTTGGATTTTTATATATTCTGCTGATCGTTTGGCCTCGACGCATACAAGAGCATGAACAGCTTCGACAACATCTAATAGCCCACACTAGTCACACGCCTTTAGCTATGTGTATATGGGATAAAAATTTTAGGTGTTTGGACTGGAATGATACGGCTGCTAGTATTTTTGGTTATACAAAAGAGGAAGCGGTAGGAAAATTGGGAACCGACCTCATTATTCCTCCCGAGATTAAAGATTCAATCGCAGGATTATTTTCCGAGCTTATAACTAATCAGGGTGGTTTTAGAAATACCAACGAGAATATAACCAAAGATGGTCGCCGAATACTCTGCGATTGGTACAATACTCCAATCAAAAATTCGAAAGGAGAGATAACGGCTATTATTTCTTTAGCGCTGGATGTTTCGGAGCGGCTAAGAATTGCTCATGAGGTTCAAGCCGCCTTGAAAAAATCTAGAGAGGAGCAGGCTGCGTTGGTGCATCTGGCTACGCATAGGTTTGTGGTTGAAGGAAGGTTGAATGAGGCTTTGCCGGTAATTACTGAAAGTACTGCACGCGTATTAAATGTCGCTCGATGCGGAGTTTGGTTATTAAGTGCTGATAAGCAAGAGCTCAAAAGTATAGATATTTTCGAAGCTTCAAGTGGGCAGCATACAAAGGGTGCAGTTCTAAGGGCTGCTGACTATCCAGGATACTTTTCGGCATTAACTCAATCTAGGGCGATTGATGCAAATGAAGCTGAAAAGGATCCACGGACAAGAGAGTTTGCCGATCACTACCTTAAAAGTCTAGGAATCTCCTCGATGTTGGACGCTTCTATTCGGGTTGGTGGTAGAGTGATCGGTGTAGTCTGCAACGAACACATAGGGACGGCGCGCACTTGGAGTGCTTCGGAGATCGCGTTTGCCGCTGATATCGCTGATCAGATTGCTCAAGTATTGATCGTAAGAGAGAGAGAAGATGCTTTGGTAGCGCTAAGGCAGAGTGAGGAGATGTTCCGCCAATTGACCGATAATATCAAAGGCGTTTTCTGGCTAACATCGCTCGATAGAAAGACGGTCTATTACATAAGTAAAGAGGTTGAGGAGGTATGGGGAAGGGGAGCAGGCCTCTTCTACAGCGACCCTGAAAGCTGGATTGAGAGCGTTCATCAGGAGGATAGAAAATTTGTGCATGAGGCCCTGCCACTACAAGCATTGGGTCGGTACGATCTCGAGTTTCGCATAGTAAGACCCAACGGAGAAGTTCGCTGGGTTAGGGATAGAGCCTTCCCGATAAAAAACGCAAAAGGCGAGACCTATCGTATTGCAGGAATTTGCGAGGATATTACGGCACAGAAGAAAGCCATATTTGCCCAGTTGGAAATGGAGTCCCAATTGAGGCAAGCCCAAAAAATGGATGCTTTGGGAAGGCTGGCAGGAGGTATTGCGCATGATTTCAATAACATTCTAACTTCCATATTAGGATATTCACAGCTTCTACATGAGGAATTGGTAGAAATGCCTCAGAAACAGTCACTATTAGATCCTGTTCTTATGGGTGCGCAGAGAGCGAAACAGTTGGTCAAGCAGATTTTAACATTCGCACGGCAAGCTGAGACAAAAATTGAGTTGGTGAAGTTATCCGAAGTAATTGAAGAAGTTTGTAAGTTCATTCGGATCACAATTCCAAAAAATGTGTCTTTATTGACAGAGTTAGATCCTTCCGTCGTGGTTAAAGGGGACTCTAATCAGTTATACCAAGTAATTATGAATCTAAGTGCTAATGCAATTTATGCAATGCGGGCGCACGGAGGATTGCTCTCAATTTCACTTACGGCGGAGAGATCGATAGATGGGCAAGCTGGTAAGGCCATTTTGAAAGTCAAAGATACTGGGGTGGGCATTCCCAAAGAGGTTCAAGATAGAATTTTCGATCCTTTTTTTACCACCAAGCCGGTCGGCGAAGGAACAGGGCTGGGGTTGTCAGTTGTTCATGGAGTTGTAAAAGCCATGAACGGTACTATCTCGGTCGACAGTAGTGATGGGCGGGGTGCTGAGTTTTCTCTGCAATTTCCATTGGTCTCAGATACATTATCCAGGATTGCTCAAGTCGAATTTGTAAATGATTCGAAGGGTAAAGAGAGCGTTTTATTGGTAGACGACGAAGAGATGGTCCGTTCATTATTCTCTGAAGTCTTAAAAAGAAATGGATACCATGTTCTTTTGGCATCAGATGGAAAAGCAGCATTAAATATTTTAACACAAAATCCAGACATTAAATTATTAGTGTCCGATCTAACTATGCCAGGCATGAACGGAATCGAACTTATAAGTGAGGCATTAAAAATAAATCCTAATATAAAAACTCTGCTGTGCTCGGGCTATGACACTGCTGGTACAAGTTTACCAGCAAATATAAATGCTAGGTTAACAAAACCTTTTAGTATTCAAGAGTTGTTATCCGTAGTGAGAGGAGTTTTAAATCAAGATCTCGATAAGGACACGGCCCCAAAATTACGGCTGATAGGCGGTTCAGGTAAATAAATTGGTGTCTACAGGAATAAACTTTTCGGGTTGATGGAAGTTAGGCTTCTCGCCACCGAGAATTGCCAAGCTAGCATGGGGAGGGGTTTCGCCTCTAAAGGTAGCTGTAATGTTAATTTTTGCCACTGAGCCAGCGAGATCTCCGAGTAGATCCTCTCTTCTAATCTTTAAAATAGTTACCCAGCCATCTGTTAAGGTTGAATCGTGAATTTCAACAGCGGGAATCGCAAAGTTTTTAGATCTTACTCGAGGCGCGGTAAAAGAGTGGCCCCACCATAGTCCATCTGGTGCTAGGTGGTATTCGATATATTTAGAATCTTCGACCGCAAAGAAGAATTCTATTACCTCATGCTCCCAGAGCCCTTCAAAATATTTAGATATAGTTTGGGAAGGTTTAAGGGGTTTTTTTGAAAATCCTTTGCCAATTAAAAAAATATTTTCTGGGTCAATTGCTAGCGCGGCTTCAAACTTCCAGGGATTAATAGATCCGTCCCATGATGTTTGAATGGTGCTTCTTGCTCTTGAAAGTAGGTCAACGAAACAAAGATTACTTTTTGAGGTGTGAATGTTGATAGGGAACATTTGGGGAGTTTGTCAGGAGATTTAGGTGGGATCAAGTAGAACATGAACCGAGTGCAGCAAACGCTAGAGATAAACCGTGGAGAACCTTAAAAAACTTGGCTGCAAAAACTTGTATAACCGAACCTGAAATCAACCTAAAAAAACCAAGAAAACCCTATTTAACCTTTTGTTCTACTTAATCCACCTACCTTTATGATTCGACCTTTTAAAAAGCGGTGTGATTTAAATTGTAAAAGTTTTGTATCTGCCAAAATACCGCCACTGGGGGCTAAGTGTGGGTCAGTCTGTGAAAAAACTATATTTATATCAGGGGTATACACTGGCAACCCATTTTGCATGGGAATTGCACAACCTATTGAGGATTAGTTGTATTTAATTATGGGCTAAAAAGTGAAGTGCGAAATTAGAGTGTAGACTCTGATACTTATGTAATTCGAACCCAGTTTATTAAGATTTAGCTGGGTGTCAGAGATTTATCATACTTATAGTCCAGAGATTGTTTTTGGGCACCGTAATCGTTTTAAACGCATCATAGAGTGCCCCCTTTATGGTTAGTGGTTTTTTGACATAGCTCGCCCGGATTAGGCAGCGACAAGGTTTTAAAGGTTATGAGCAGAGCTTTAAGAATTTTAGTGCAGAATAGACCAAATGCCCTTTCTCAACCGGGAGGGGATACGGTTGTTATGCTAAAGACAATCGAGTCTCTCAAAAAATTGGGAGTAGAAGTCACCCTTGATCTGGAATGTAATCATAATCCAAAGAATTTTGATTTAGCTCACCTCTTTAATCTTGCGACCCCAGATTACACCAGAGCTTTAGCTCAGAGATTATTTAATCAAGGTCTTCCATTTGTAGTAACAGCTCTTATCGAAGATGTTCCCCAATTTCACAACCAGTCACATGCTTGGGGTCAGTATCTGTGTTCGTATGTGCAGAGCGGTCAGAGCAAAGATTGGGCACGAAACAATCTCCCTAGTCTTGTAAATGTCCAGAAAAGCCAGCGGTTTGAAAATTCATGGACTGTAAAAAATGCAGCTGGATTATTCGTGACAGGCCCTAGAGAGGGGCAGGTTCTCTCTAGAGATTACGGAGTTGGCCTGCCTATTTTCCCAATTTATCTTGGGTGTGAGGTTTCCTCTGAGGCTTCGGCTGACTTATTTGTAAAAACTTATGGGATCAAAGACTTTGTACTCTGTGTCGGGCGAATAGAAACACGCAAAAATCAGTTATCTCTGTTGGCCGCGCTGGAAGACTCAGATGTGCCAGTGGTTATTGCTGGCAGTGGATTTACTTATCAACCAGGGTACGCCG
>CAZWGK010000007.1:15399-27818 GCA_964633685.1 uncultured Bdellovibrionales bacterium
TTAATTTTAGGAAGACTAGCGCCTGAGATGTTGGCATCTGCTTACAAGGCAGCCAAGGTGCATGCCCTTCCGAGCTTTTATGAACTACCTGGATTAGTGACTCTTGAGGCAGCCCACTATGGTTGCAATGTTGTTGCAAGTCGAGGTTCAGGTACAATCGAAGATTATCTCGCCCATAACGGGTTCTATTGTGACCCTGCGGATCTCTCTTCTATTAAGAGAGCAGTCGAGCTTGCACTTGCAAGTCCGCGGAGCAAACAAACCCAGGAAGATATCTCGCATTACAGTTGGGATAATTTAGGCAAGCAGACCTTAGCTGCCTACAAAAAGATTTTAAAAATAGAGGATACGTCAATTAAATCTGACAATTTAAAAGGAGCATTTATGGCACCAACATTTGATATGGATTCAGAAGCTACTAATTTTCAGGATACTCTGGAGAGGGCTGAGTTAGCCGCTAAAGCTGGCAAAAGTGATGAGGCACAAAAGTTATTTGCGCAGGCAAAGGCTATCAATCCCGATTCCGCTCGTTTACATATGAGTATTGGGGCCATGCTTCTATCAATTAACGATGTTAAAGGAGCTCAATCTTCATTCGATACCGCATTGGATATCGATATTGACAACATCAAAGCTCTGATAGGGCGTGGTATGTGCGAAGTGTACAAGAGGTCACACATCACTGCTTATGGATATTTCATTAAGGCCCTTCAGCTTTCACCAAAAGAGTTAGTAGCTATCCATCAGTTGATTGAGTGCTCTTTCACTCTCAATAGATTTGACGATGTGACTGTGGCAATTGAGAGGTTCTTAAATGAGTCTCCGAACGATCATGAGATGAGGTTTTGCCTCGCTGGCTGCAAATATAAGTTAGGTCGGATTGCTGAAGCCAAAGAGGAATTAGCTAGAGTTACAGCTGCCAACCCGCAACATAAAGGAGCGCGGGAGTTAGCTATTCAGATTGCAAACCTAGAGACTGCTCAGATTACAACCTCAGTTCCAACTGTCGAGCAAGCTTTGAGTAAAGCTGCTCCAAGCGAGAGTAAGGTAACCGAGAAGAGAGAGACTCTGATTGTTACTCCGCCAATTTCTCGTAATACCGAGATTGATATGAAGTTAGCAGAGCTTAACGAAAAGAAGAGAAATCGTGAGATTGAGGAGGTAAAGTCAGGTTGTGATTCCCTCTCAAAAATAAGAGATCTGACTGCTGATCAACGTGAGTTTATTCAGATACTGAAAGCTGAGGTGGCTATTCTCGAAGGTGCACTAGAGATAGCTTCCTCCATTTATGATTCAATTCTCAGTGAAAGCCCAGAATGTTCTAGAGCCTTATGTGGCCGTGCTGCGCTAAAAGCTAATAGTAACAATTGGGCAGAGGCAAAAATATTATTTGAGAAGGCACTGAGCTCTGATCAGAGATGCGATATCGCTCTAGCCGGACTCGGAATGTGTGCAGCTCAGACTCAGAATTTTAATAAAGCCTGGGACTACTACACTCAAGCTACCAAGATGAATCCTGAGAATTTGAGGGCAGTCTTAGGTATTATTGAATTAGGGTACCCTCTAAAGAGATTGATTGAGGTCGAGAAGGCAGTACGAGGATATCTGGACCTTCACCCAGCGGATTGTAATTTCATTTATTCTTTGGCGGGATGTCTCTTTGCTCAGAACCGATTAGACGAGGCCATGGAAGAGCTAAACAGGCTCACTATGTTTGAACCAAATAATAAGCATGCTGCTGAATTAAAGAGCATGATTATGGATAAGGGAATTAATTCTGATCAAACTCAGAAAACCGCTAGGTGAGAGAGTTGCGAATATTAATTTTTAATCAGGATTGGTTTGCTCAACAGTGGCGCGAAGCTGGTCACGAAGTTGTAACTGCGGGGCCGTTCGATCATCTTGATTATAAATTGAACACTCCTTTACTACATGTCGACTACGTAGCACGCGAATGCGGGTTAAGTGGGCCACCAGACTTAATTGTATATTTAGATAATAGCATGCCACTTTCGGTAATCGGCCTTGAACAAACAGCCGTGCCGACTATTTTTTACTCAGTTGACGCGCAGCATCATATTCACTGGCATAAGTATCTAGGGGCGGTATTTGACTTGGTATTTGTTGCTCATCGTGATTATATCCCTCAATTCCTAGCTGAGGGAGCAAATGCTCATTGGTTGCCTTTATGGGCAAGCAAAGAGCCTGAAGTCAGTTCTGAAAAGACATTTGAGTCCCTATTCGTTGGCACTTTGAATCCAAATCTAAATAAGGATCGAGTTGAATTTTTCGAAAAGCTCCAGTTAGAGGCGCCAGTAGAGGTTCGACAAGGTGGTTGGTGGGATCTCTTTCCCAAAGCTAAGATAGTTATTAATCAGACGGTCAAGGGAGACCTAAATTTTCGAGTATTTGAAGCCATGGCGAGTGGCTCCATGTTGTTAACCGAGCGTGGCTCTAACGGATTATTTGATCTCTTTCAGGAAGGAGAGCATTTCGCATGTTATAACAAAGGAGATGTCCAGGAGGCTGCTGCCCAGATAAAGAAATATATCGATGATAATATAGAGCGAGAGCGCATCGCCCAAAAAGGTTACGAAGAGATAAAGAAACACCACTTAGAGTCACATCGAGCAAAAATTGTACTTGATATGGCACAGGCGTTGGTAAAATGTAGGACTCGAGCAAAATATATCTCTGCAATGGTGCCGTATCTTTATTGTTCTTGGCGGTACGAGAAGGGTGGGAGTTTAGCCCATACGGTACTCGCTCTTGCGGGGGCCGTGCAGGCGTTAACCAAAGCTTTGAAAGACAGGGAGCCGATTGCCGATACCCATATATTGTATGCAGCTCTGGCATGCTCTGAGTATGATCGAGTTGCTAAGTCCACAAGGGGTTTTGATGCATTGCGAGAGCTTCTCTTGGTAATGCCACAAAATCATATGCTAAAGTTAATTATTGCCAGAATATCCCTCAATCTGGGTCGCCCGGAGTTAGCTCAAGAGATTGCTAAAGAGTTTGAAATGCCTGAGAGAAAAGTATTCGACCTAGCCGAGGTTGTAATGCAAGAGGTCTATTCGTTAAAAGTCGGAAAGCTTGCCTACATCTAATATTGAATCGGTCCTAGTTAAGGCGCCCCCTCCGGTTAAATAAATTCCGAACCGGAGAGGGCTTTGAAATGCCTTAAAGTTTTCCTAGGTCCTCAGCCAATAGAGAGAGAGTAGCTAGGCTTAGCCCTCTTTGGTGAATGTCGGATGAGATATCTTTAATTCTTGCAAAAGAAGGGTTGCCTTCTCCAAGAGAGGTTACGGAGCGTAGATCCGTGGCACATCTAGCTACCAGCGTTCTGACCGTGGTCTTGATCTTGGCACGATTTACCTCAAGGAGCTCCTGATCCCATCTATTAGGCATCGAGAGCTGCTCCACCTGCGCCAATACTTCGTTTAGGCTCAACCTAGTTGAAACCGCAGTGAAGGCCTTGGCTATGTCTTGCAGGGATGCTTGGCTCTTGCTCTTAATCATCAACACCTCTGAGGTCCTGATAACTGCCTCTTTTAAAGAAAGGCTGGCAGCTACAGCAGACGATACACCTGAGCGTGTATACTTAGTCTCCAATTCCTTTTGGAGAGCCACAGCATTCGGAGAAAGTACTACTCCAAGTACCTTTCTTATCTCGCTGAAAGAAGGAGCCAACGAATCGGTCATTCCCTTTATGTCTTGGCTCTTATCCACACAGCCGAGTACACCGGTAATCAGGTTAGCCATAAGAGCATTCAGATCTTCGTAAAAATCAAGGTAATCTTGAGCGCCCTCGTGCGTGTCTAGCTTCTTAAGTTCATTTCTAATTGACTTCAGATCAATTAGTGAAGAGGCCACAACGTATCCTTTTATCACCTGTGCTGGCTCTACCCTTAGTGCTCTACAGGTTCTGTGAACGAAAGATGCACCCATCAGGTCAACTAACTCGTTTACCACTTTGGTTGAGATAATTTGAGCTCTTAGCGGATGCTCTAGGGCTTCCTTCTTAAAGCGCTCCCTAATTAGTTCAGGGAAGTAATTAAGAAGGTAGGAATCAAGAGCCGGGTCTGCCGCAAGTTGTGAATTAATCATCACATCTTTTAAGTACATTTTAAGGCCCGCGTAGATTCTGGATAGCTCAGGTCTGGTTAGGCCTTTGCCAGCTGATTGAAGTTTTCCTAAGCCTTCATCATCTGGCAGAGAGTCTACGGTCCTATTTATGTATCCGAGAGCAGTTAGGTCTCTTAGAAGATCTCTTATCTGTATCATGCGGTTTAGATTTCTCTTCGAACCTAGAGAAAGTAGTAGGGCATGGCTTGCATTGTTCTTCAGAACATCTGAGCAGGCAAATCCCGATACCTCTTTGAGGATCTTATTTCGCTCCTCAACGGTAATTTTACTCTCTTCTAAGAGTCTAGCGAAGAATATCTTATAATTAACCTCGTGGTCAGATAGGTCTACGCCACCCGAGTTGTCGATAGCATCGGTGTTGAGCTTGCCACCGCAGCGCTCAAATTCGATACGTCCTTTCTGAGTGAAGCCGAGGTTGCCGCCTTCACCAATTACTTTAGCGCGCATATCTCTGGCGTCAACGCGCACTGCATCGTTTGCTCCATCGTTAACATCGGCATTAGTTTCGCTACTTGATTTGAAGTAGGTTCCGATACCGCCGTTCCACAATAGATCGACTTTTGCTTTTAGAATTTGAGAGATTAATTGCTCACCGTTTACCACACTAGGTACATCATCGGCGATTGATAATGCTTCGCGGATCTCCTTACTAAGAGTAATCTCTTTGTCGTATCGACCGAAGATTCCACCGCCGTTGCTGATGAGCTCTTTCTTGTAATCACTCCACTGAGTTCGGGGAGTTGTGAAAAGTCTCTTTCTCTCTTCGAATGATTTTGCTGGATCTGGATTCGGATCAAGGAAGATGTGCTTGTGATTAAATGCGGCAAGTAATTTTATTTTGTCGCTATAAACTAGACCATTACCAAATACATCGCCGGCCATATCGCCGATGCCCACTACAGTGAAGGGATCTTTTTCAAAGTTTAATCCAAGATCTCTGAAGTGCCGTTTGCAGTAATTGCGTAGAGTTTGTGATCGTAGCCCTGGGATCCACCTGAGGCGAAGGCATCGCCGAGCCAGAACTTGAATTCTTCAGTCGCAATTTTATTAGCGATGTCAGAGAAGGTCGCGGTTCCTTTATCGGCAGCTACCACTAGATATGGATCTTCTTTATCGTAGCAAACTACATTTGAAGGTCTTACAACCTGACCTTTGACGCGATTGTCTGTCACAGAGAGGAGGGACCTAATGTAATCTCTGTAGCAGTCCTCAACTTGCTTTAATAATTTGTCGTTCTCTGTCGCTGGTTTTCTAACTATAAATCCACCTTTAGAGCCAGTCGGAACTATCACAACGTTCTTGACCTTCTGAGTCTTGGCAAGGCCGAGTACTTCATTTCTAAAGTCATCTCGACGGTCGCTCCACCTTAGTCCACCTCGTGCTACAGATCCGAAGCGAATATGGATTCCTTCGGTTTGTGGTCCGCGCACATAGATCTCAAAGTGCGGTTTTGGAGTATTAATCAGATCTGTTTTTGAAGGGTCTAATTTAAATGCCAAAGTCTCTCTACCGGTGTAGGCGTTGGTTCTAGCAGTGGCATCAATCACGCTTAAAAGGTTTCTTAAGATGCGATCCTGATTTATATCAGGAACATTTCGCAGCGATAGAAGATAGTTCTGCTTGAGAGCTTCAAGCTTCGGCAATCTCTGCTCGACTGAGAGATCGAGTGATGGATTAAATTTAACCTCGAATATGTTCCAGAGTAGGGTGGCTGCAGAAGGCACTGTTGCCAGCGTATTTCTAATAGTCCCCTTCGACATGAATGGGGTCAATTGGAACAAGTAGGCAGCAAAGGCTCTAATAACCGCTAGAGCTTTGGTATCTAACTGAGTCGTAACCAATAAAGAGTTCAAAATGTCGTTGTCCGCCTGGTCGTTTAATACCAATTCAAGACCGGCTGCAAGGTTCTCTTTGAATGAATCAAGGGTTCCGGTTGTAGGATTTTTTGTTTTAGAAATCAGGCGGTGAATATGAACAACGCCTGTCTTTAACTTAATCTCAAAAGCCTGCTCTCTAAGTATGTACAGACCAGCATTCTCTAGAGCTGGCAGAACTTGGCTGACAGAGGAGTCTTTTTGCCAGGTGTATATGCTGAGTTCAAAAGAGGAGTCTGTTTGCCCGAACTGAGCTACGCCTACCTTTAAAGGGCGCTCATTATTTAGCTGCTCCATCATAACGATATCATGCAATGCTCCCTCAGTGCAGGTGGCGGTTTGATACTCATCTGAAAATGAAAAGGCGTATTTATTGTAGAGGGCATCTGGATTTGATAGCTCAGATTTAGTAAGGACGTCTTTAATTCCGTCTACCCAGGTTTTAGTTAGTTCAATTAATTCGAGCTCTATTTTACGAGACTCAAGTTTGGTCGCTACATTTTCAGCTAGCGGGACGTGGTAGTAAACTACTACCAAAGGCTTTACGTTTAGAGCTACGTGTAAGTCTCCAGAGCCGGCTTCAGTACTGCAAGTTGTTTCGATATGCTTTTGAAGGTTAGCTCTTACCTGCTCGTTGAATCTGTGTTGGGGCATGGCAACAATAAAAGTAGCACCTTTGCCTGAAGAGTCCTTGTGCACTAAAGCACCGCTATCCGACTCTCTCTGAATCCCCGTAATCATGTTGACGCAAGATTTGAGAGCATCTGCATTGGCTCGCAGCAGCAGCTCTTTTGGCATGCTGTCTACAATTTTTATTATATTTTTGTAGGTGTAGGTGTTTGGAATCGCCTTTTCGTTTGCGATGATTGTTTTAATTTTTTCTCTAATCAGTGGTATTGATGAAGCCTCTTGAGCCAAGGTCTTAGAGGAAAAGATTCCTACTAGAGAAATAATTGTGCGAATAGATCCGTCGCCACTGTATTGAGGAACCATCAAATGGCTTAATCTCTCATCTCTGTGGACATTGCTTCTGGTGTAAAGTTTAGAGAGGGTGATTATTGAAGTTCCGCCAAGGTTATCAAGGGCGTCTTTGCGACATTCATGAATAAATTCTTTATGAGCTAAGTTTGTGCTCTTGAATAATCCTAGTGAGCTTTTCGGAGATTCCCCCAAAAAACGAATGCTTTTTGCGGCGGAAGATTCCTCATCAACTGCCCATTCCGCAAGGCCTAGGAATATAAATTCGCCATCAGATAGCCAACGTAAAAAGTCGGCGGCTTCACTTCTCTCCCTCTCGGTGATGCTCGGGCTTGGTACTCTCTCTTTAAGTAAACGGGCGGAGATTTCTACTTGGCTTAGTATTACCGGATGATCATCAGTAGCCAAAATTAGATCTAACAAAGATGTCTCAACTCGTGCTGCCAACATATCGAGAGCAGCATCACTCAATTTATCAATAGTTACGTGCAATAAAGATATACGACGACCATTTTTAAGGGTAATGAGGGGGTGCAGAAGGGTCTGAATATCAGAGTCACATTCGCGGATGTTTAAAATAGCGGTATTTACGATGAATGGTCGATCGCTCATGGCCACAATCAGATAGGAGCTCTCCTCTGATTGGCCAGTTTTTACGGCTACAAGATTTGGATTTACGAGGTATTTTTCTATAGTTTTGGCGCACTCTTCGGTAATCGCTGCCAGTGACTGGGTTGTCATATATTCGAGGAACGTCGACGGTGCTTTTTCAAATAGAGCATTAGAGAGATCAATCTCAGACAGAATAGGGGATGAGCTCTTTCCTAACAGGGAGCTAACCTCAGTTATCTTTTTATTAGTAATGCCTTCTTGGTTTTTCATACGACTACGTTAATAGTTAACAAGTTAAAATTACCTACACTCCCATCGGGCCAGCTTTGTGACACCGCAATGGCGCTATAATTGAGTATGGGAGTCGGATTGTTGGCGTTGAGCCACCTGGCTCAACCTCGATGAAGTGCGCAACTTTATCGACCAATTTTCGTACACACTGTACACTTTTGAGCGTTCTTTTTCACCTACCCCTCTTTATTTTTGTGCTTTTAACCGACAATTGTAAAAAAAATGTAAAAAATACCTCAATCAAATCAGATTCTTAGATAGTGCGAACCGAAAGTAGGCTGGGGAGAGTCAAATTCCTAGCACCTGCCAATTTTCCTGGTACGAAGCTTGCCAAGGAACTGACAGGTGAAACGCCGAAAGATTGACCTCGGTTAATCCCAAGCGTGCCTAGATTCGGGTTGCAGGGAATGGTTTTTTCGCCCCAAGTTGTTTTTGAAAGGTTTTATTCCTGTAGTCCGAATCGAGCGAAGCCAAGGATGAGCTTCGAAAAGGTTTTAACAAGCGCTACGGAGAGCTTATGCAAAATAGTCTTGCGGTTGCTATCGCTGAAGAGGTTAACGGAAATTCGATCTCTTCTAATTCTTCCCCCTCTGAAAATTCTTTAAGAGGTAGTAATGCTAAAAACACTTTTATGGGGATTGTCAGCGGCAGTTCCGATATGGTGCGAGCTTTTGATCTAATTAAAAAAGTAGCGAAGACTAACTCGACAGTTTTAATTCTTGGTGAGAGTGGTACTGGTAAGGAGTTAATTGCAAATGCCATTCATAAATTAAGTGGAAGAATGGGCCGTTTGGTGCCAGTAAATTGCGGCGCGATTCCTGAAGATATTCTAGAGAGTGAGTTATTTGGACATGAAAGAGGTTCATTTACGGGAGCTATTGCCAATAAAATAGGGCGATTTCAATTAGCTCATGGGGGCACAATATTCCTGGATGAAATTGGTGATATGAGTCCGAAGCTTCAAGTGAAGCTATTAAGAGTGCTCCAAGAGAGAAAAGTTGAGCCGATTGGGGCTGCCAAGTCTGTTGATCTCGATGTTCGAGTGATAGCCGCAACTAATAAAGATCTAAGAGAAGAGGTGAAGGCTGGAAGGTTTAGAGAAGATTTGTATTACCGCTTGCAAGTTGTTCCAGTAGAGCTTCCAAAATTAGTTGAGCGCAGTGGTGATATTATGCTGTTGGCAAATCACTTTATGGATAAATTTTGTCAACAACTAGGTAAGAATGCGATAAATTTTGCTCCTGAGACCGAGGCTATTTTTAATAAATATGCCTGGCCTGGAAATGTGAGAGAGCTAGAGAATCTCGTTGAGAGGTTGGCGATTCTTTGTGACCATAAGTGTATTTATCCAAGTGATTTGCCTTCGTATGTAGTTTCACAAGAGAACGCTCCCGCAAAAATGAATTCTCCGATGAGTGAAATTCCAGCGGCTGGGGTCGATTTTAATAAATTAGTTGATGATTTTGAGTCTCATTTGATTAATTCAGCACTTGAACGAACCGGTGGAAACAAAAAAGCTGCCGCAAAGTTGTTGAATCTTAATCGCACAACCCTAGTAGAAAAGATTAAGAAAAAGGGTTTGTCGGCTCAGATTGAAATTACAGTAGAAGCTTAAGGTGATAGTCATGAGAGCCCTATTACCCAAAGCACTAAGCTTTTTTGTTGCCTTCATGTTCGCTGTAGCGGGACATGCTCAACATTCCGTCGATGTTGAACGTCAAGCCCAAGCAGGTGAGTGGATGGCAGCTTTGGCTGCTTATAAAAAGATGCCATCGCGGAAGATCACGTCAACAACGGCTCTGGCCGCTGCAAAAAGTGCATGGGCTATGGGATTGGTCGATTTGGCTAAAGCTGAGTACGATCGGGCAATAGTTCTAGATCGAGATGAGCAGAGTTTGAGCTCTGATGCTAAGACGAGAATTTACTTTGCGCGTGGAGTCATAGAGCTTCAGGAAGGAAGTTATCAACGTGCTATCGCCTTTGCTGAGAAGGCTTTTATGCTGGTTGAACCAAGTCCGCTGAGGGGCGAAATTGGTCAGTTATGGGGTGAGGCTCTGTTAAAACTTAACAAGCCAGAGGCCGCAATCCGAAAGTTTGAAGCTGCTTTGAATGAAGTTTCAGAGGAGAATCAAGGAGAGTTGCACTACAGTATCGCCGCTGCTGCAATGAATGTTGGTGAACTAGAAAAAGCTGAGAAACATTTTACTAGTATTCCACTAAAGCACCCCAAAACCGGACTCGCCGTGAAGGCTTTAGCGAGTATCGCCATGGAGAATCGCAAGTACAAAGATGCTCAGTTTTGGCTAAAGAAAGGCCGAGCTGACTACTCTGAACTTTTTTTGGATAGTTGGGTCGATTACGCCTTAGTCAAATCGCATACTGTATTAGGACAAATCCCACAGGCCGAAGAGATTGCTATTAATGCAACGGAAAAATATCCGCCCTCTGATGGTTGGTTAATTTTGATGCAGTCTACTTTGGAGCAGGCTCGTTGGGACCAGTATGAGGCCAAGATGGCTAGGTTAAAGCCCGCCAACTCAAATCGGAGGGCCCATGGACAACAATAATTTAAAAATTTTACCGACATTAGAGATTACCCCCGCTTATTTAGCGTCGGCGTTTGCCAAATTTGAAGAGGCAAGTAATCGCCTAGAGTCGCGCTATGCAGCACTGAGAGTAGAATCCGAAAAACTCAGAGCCGAACTGATAAAAAAAGAAGCCGAGGTTAGAAAACACGAAAAGATGGCTGTTTTGGGACAGACCGCAGCAGCGCTGGCCCATGAAATAAGAAATCCTCTGGGGGCGATCAAACTCTTTATGTCTCTTCTAAGAGAAGACGTCAGTCATATGCCGAATACAATTTCTCTCGTCGATGAGGTTAATAGAAGTATCTCCACTCTGGATAAAGTAATTTCCAACGTGCTTCAGTTTGCCAAAGATAAAGAGTGTGTTTTAGCTCCGATCAATCTCAATAGTATTATCTCAGAGGAGGTCTCTCTTTTTAGAAAGATGGACAGAGATAGTTCTTTGCAAATAGATCTTAAATTAACAGAGAGAGCATTTATTCTGGGTAATGAGGGTTTGCTCAGACAGCTTCTAACTAATCTGCTCACTAATTCGGCCCAGGCAACTTCTTATAAAGGTCGCATAGAGATTGAGACAGCAGTCTTAGACGGAACAGATGGCGAGAGTCTCTGTCTTAGGATTCAAGATTCTGGCCCCGGTGTTGATGCGGCCATATTACCAAAGCTTTTTGAGCCGTTTGTTACCAGTCGTGCGGAAGGCACAGGTCTTGGTTTGGCTGTTGTTAAAAATATTATTGAACGTCACGGTGCCTCTGTTTCAGTGGCAAATAACCCCGGGGCAGAGTTTAAAATTTTATTTCCAATTTCAAGGAGAGGCTTATGAATCAGAATACACGTATTTTAATTGTTGATGATGAACCACAGATGCAGTTGGCACTTAAGACTGCGCTGATGCGGAAAGGGTTCTCTACGGAGGTTGCTTCAAATGGGAGTCAGGCTCTGCAGATGATTGAGTCTGAGAAATTTGATCTAGTAATATCTGACCAACGTATGCCTGAGATGTCAGGTCAGGAGTTGTTAGAGGCTGTCAATTTAAAAGAAGAAAAGCCGCCGTTTATAATGATTACGGCGCATGGAACAATTGATGCGGCTGTAAAAGCTATGCAATTGGGAGCTGCAGATTTTATTCAGAAGCCATTTTCGGTGGAAGATCTATTGTGCATCGTCGAGCGTGTTTTAAGTCCCGAGAATATCGCTTACCGAAAAGAGATGGATTCCGCTGCTACTCGTCGCAGTAATACCATAGTGACTAACGATCCCAAGATGATTCGAATTCTTGAGGTAGCTGAGGCTGTTGCGAAGAGTGATGCAACGGTGTTGGTGCAGGGAGAATCGGGTACTGGTAAAGAGGGAATGAGCCGTTTTGTGCACGCTATGAGTGCTCGCTCAAAGAATCCTTTTATCGCAGTGAACTGTGCCGCTTTGCCTGAAAATCTCCTCGAGAGCGAGTTATTCGGTCATGAAAAGGGAGCTTTCACTGGGGCCCAGAATGCTAAGCCTGGTAAATTCGAGTTAGCGCAGGGTGGTACAATTCTCTTGGATGAAATTTCTGAGATGGACCTAGCTCTACAAGCTAAGTTACTCCGTGTTTTACAAGAGCGCGAACTTGATCGGGTCGGTGGAAGAGAGCCTATCTCGATTGATGTCAGAGTAATTGCAACTACCAACCGTAATTTATCTGGAATGGTAAAAGAGGGTAAATTTAGAGAGGACCTTTATTATCGTCTAAATGTTATTCCTCTAACATTGCCTGCTCTCAGAGATCGTAAATCTGATATTAAATTGTTAGCGAAACATTTTATGAAGCAGTTTCTGGGTAATAAAGCCCCAGAGATTACCCCAGAAGTTTTGGCCGCTCTTGAATCATATCCATGGCCAGGTAATGTTCGTGAGCTTCAGAATGCGGTTCAACGTGCGAGCATTCTCGCTTGTG
>CAZWGK010000007.1:27889-28110 GCA_964633685.1 uncultured Bdellovibrionales bacterium
AGCGCCAATCATTTCTTGATTGGTGAAGATTCCAACGGTCTAACTAACAAAATATCCATCGAGAGAACCGATAGCGAGAGTAACGCAAGCTCAAGTGAAGGTTCACACTCCGAGCTAAGTGTAAGTGATAGTAGTTCGTCTACTCTCACTATTCGCTCCGGAATGACAGTGTATGAGATGGAGAAGAGTTTGATACTTGAGACCTTGAGAGCAAACGAAAA
>CAZWGK010000008.1:0-3085 GCA_964633685.1 uncultured Bdellovibrionales bacterium
GATTGGCGGGCATCCCCCCTCTCTGTGATCGGAACTGGCGCTGGCATGAAGGTATATGAGTACCTCAAGAGCAAGAACCCTGTGTCCTGGAACACTGGATTCGACCCCTTGATGACCCACCTCTTCTGCACGATGGTAGCGACAGGCAAGCGTTCCAAAGGCGAAACCTTTACCGGAAACATCGCCTTCTGGATCGATCGAAACGGTCAAGTTTTGGAAGGATCAGTGCCCTACTGGGCTGCTGTGAACTTCGATGGCATGGCCGTTTGGTTGAACGCTTGGCTAGAGACTCCCTCTTACCCCCATATCGCTCGTTGGTGCTCAGAAGCCCTGAAGGCCGATAGTATCAACTGTGACGTGGCGGTTCCTGGGTACGCGAGCGCACATGACGATAGCATCGAAAATAGCTGGGATCCCTCAGGGCTCAGCAATTTCGGAAAGTCGTTGAACGAGGCGCTCCTTAGCGGTTCCCCTCTCCCTAAAGAGTTCTTCGCTGCACAAACTGCGGTGATGAACGGTGCTGATATCAAATCCCCATTCAAAGGTGGCGGTATCAAGCGACGGGTTGCGGGGCTGCTCTGGGGCACCATGCTGGACGATCCAAGGGTATTTGCAGGTAATGAGACGTTGGCTCTTCAGTGTGCTGCGTTTCTTGCCTACAATCCTGGCTTTCGGCTTCGCGCTCTGCCGCAAGACTCCCGAATGGAAGCTGATGAAAATCGAGCTTACATCTCTGGCGTAGCCAACCATGCTCCCAAGCTGGCTGGATTCACGGAAATTGTGGCAGGCTTCGGCTCGCAAGATCCTTCGTTGCAGTTCCGCCAACATTGGCTGCACTACTCAATCAAGGCCCTCCCTATGAATGGTGACTACAACCTTCTGAGCGATGGTCAGATTGCAGCAGAGAAGGCTCAACGAAACCTGCAAAACACCAAGTGATGCAGGCACTCAAGGCTGATTAAAATCATCCAAGAGTCAACCGGGGATATATTTATGAGGTTTTCTTGCACGTCAGTGCTTGAAGGTTTCTGGCGTATCTTCCCGGCCATTTATTTCAATAAAACCATATATTTTTTGAAACTTGCCGCATAAACTTTTTTAGGAGTATTCTGTCAGCATGAATACTTTAAAAGATGCTCTATCTGACAGCATAAAAATCAGACAAGCGATTCTCTCGGATGAATCACTTCTAAACAAAACAGAACAGGCTATAACTAAACTCATCGAGACAGTAAAGAACGGAGGCACTATCTTTGCTTGTGGCAATGGAGGCTCAGCCTGTGATGCCATGCATTTTACAGAGGAATTAGTAGCTCGTTACAAAAAGGAGCGTCCAGGGATCAAGGCTCATCACTTTATGGATGCTGGAACCCTCACCTGCTGGAGCAATGATTACACCTGGCACGGGGTTTTTGAGCGTCAAGCTGAGACATTCTGCACACCGAAAGATCTACTAGTTGTATTCTCTACCTCGGGGAACTCCGAGAATATATTAAGAGGAATTGCCGCCGCAAAAAAGAATGGGGCCAAAGTAATTGGACTATTAGGCAAAGGTGGCGGAAAGGCCGCTCCGCTCTGCGATATCTCTTTAGTCGTCCCCTCAAATGCGACCGAGAGAATTCAAGAAATTCACATCACCTGGGTACATATATTTTGTGAGGAAATAGAATCTAGAGTTGAATTCTAGTAAGGCAAGCTTACAGCTCTAAACTGATTTTAAAATATCATCAGCTTTTACCATCTCTGCCAACAAACTACCCAGCATTTTTGTACGACGAAGGTATAGGTGAAGGTCGTACTCCCAGGTAAAACCTGTGCCTCCATGCATCTGCACGCAAGTCTCAAGAATCTTGGCCCCCTTATCTGCAGCAAAGACAATAAAAGAACTCCCAGAGAGAGCAATCTGCTCAGTCGAATTCTCAACGGCCCATGCAGCAAAGTTCCCGAGAGCCCGCATGGCAGAGAGATTTACATGTGCCTCAGCTAATTTATGCTGCACGGCTTGAAAAGAACCGACCGGCGCATCAAACTGCTTTCGGGTCTTTACATGATCAATTGTCATTGCCATGCCTTTTTCAGCAGCCCCCAAAATCTCAAGCCCCTTAATTATTCCAAAAAGTGTTTCTGGATTAGAACAATTAGAGATGCTCCAATATCTGCATCCCTTACCAACCAAACGGACCGCTCCAACTGTTGAATCCACTAAAGATATATCGCTTCGCTCTGCCTGCCCCAATTCAATTAGACAAGGAGCTCCTAAAATATATCCTAGCGCGTAATCGGCTTTTTTAGCTCCAATTGCAAAAGTTGCTTCAAACGAACATGTCGCTTTGCTCTTTTCGCATCCTATCAAAGAACAACTCGGGAGAAATATTGCCGTATGTTCACCTGCCAATATTTTCAAAAGAGCTGCATCATCAAAGCCCTGGATATCAGATCTACCCAAAAGATAATTACAAAAAGCCATTTCGAGCACAGGCTCTGGTAACAGCCCTCGACCTGACTCGATTGCAAATAGTCCCAACTCGCGAAAACCAAAGCCACCGCCACGATTCTCTGGCAAAAATGAGGTCAAAAGCCCAAGGTCACAAAGATCTTTAAAAAGTACGGGGTCCGAGGAAGCACTGGCTTTCTTTCTTAAGTATTCCGACGTAATGCGCTCGCCTAAAAACCGACGGATGGTATCGGCTAATTCAGTCTGCTCAGAGGTGAATGGAAGCGACATATCAAGCTAGGCCTAACAGAGATTTAACTTCATCCGAGGGTTGCCACGGTGGATTAAATGTTACCGTAACCTGAACCTCTTTAACACCTTCTAATTTACCGACCTTCTCCTTTACCTCGGCGATAAGCTGAGGCCCAGAGGGGCATAGGGGGGTAGTAAAGGTCATCTCTATAGCGACTTTATCCTCATCAATATTGATTGAATAAATTAACCCCAGAAACCAGATATCCAGGAATATATCGGGGTCTTCGATCGTTTTTATAACTTCTATTACTTGATCTTGGGTCGGCATAAATTTTATAGTACCCCAAATTAACGTTATTTTGACAAAACAGTAAAAGAAACTTCGTCTCATGGCAA
>CAZWGK010000008.1:3095-16209 GCA_964633685.1 uncultured Bdellovibrionales bacterium
ACGCAGAACACTCCGTCTTTATAGAATCTGTTAGAAAATTTTTAGCGGCCTCCGTTGCTCCAAAACTTACCGAATGGGAGCGTGCTGGCAATTTCCCCGATGAGGGGCTCGAGATTTTAGGTGAACAGGGATTTTTAGGAATCCTTCTGCCCGAAGAGTACGGCGGAATCGATGGAGACTATAAACTAGCCGCCGCCTGGTGTGAGACATTTGGAGAGCTGCCAGCTGTTGGATACACCATCGGCGTCAATATGCACTCTTTAGTAATCTCTCATGCTCTATCCAAGTATGGCACTAAATCTGAAAAAGATAAGTGGCTACCAGGCGCAGTACTGGGAAAAAAAATCGGTGCTTACGCGTTCACAGAGCCAGGTGCTGGCAGCGATTTAGCAAGCCTCAAGACTAAAGCCGTAAAAGATGGTGACCACTGGGTAATAAACGGCTCAAAAACATTTATTACTAATGGGGCCAGGGCTGACTTTATATTAGTTCTTACCCGCACCGATGCCTCTGCGGGATACAAAGGCTTTACAACATTCGTGGTCGATACCTCCCTACCCGGCTTTAAAGTACACAAAAAGCTAGATAAAGTGGGCTGGAGATGCTCCGACACGGCTGAGTTAACTTTTGAAAATCTAAGAGTTCACGAGTCTTGCATTCTCGGCAACCTCGGAGAGGGTTGGATCCAAGCCTCTAATAATCTCAATTGGGAAAGGATGATGTTGACTCTTACCTCCCTCGCAGGTGCCCGAGCTGTTTATCGCGACGCACATAGGTACGCTCATGATCGAATTGCATTTGGAAAAAAAATCGCGGCGATCCCCGCAGTGACAGAGATGTTGATGGAGATGCGAAGGAAGATAGACCGAGCTGAGGCTTTGTCTCATCATGCCCTTGATTTACTTGCTGCCCATAAATCTTGCCATACCGAGGTCAGCCTAGCTAAACGAATGGTCTGTGATGATGCGGTGTGGATAGCGGACCGAGCCCTACAGATTCACGGTGGCTATGGGTATACTACCGAATTTTCGCCAGAAAGATGGTGGAGAGACTTGCGCTTGATGCCTATCGGGGGCGGAACCAGTGAAATTATGGCTAATATCGCCCTAAAAAATCTCGGTGTTCTATAGATATTTCAAGATTATTTGAAAAAGATTTCAAGAAGTTAGGAAATTTCTTAACTATCGTATCTTGATTAGGGGTGGAAAAAGGCTCATCATCTCCTTATTGAAAGAGAACAAATCGTTCTTTTTTGGCCCGCCATCGCCTTCAAAAGGCCCTGACGTCGACCTAACTGAAAATCGCCGCCGCAACGCTTGTCAAATACGACGACGACTCTGACATCTACATCTTGGTAGTTGGCACCGCTTACCCTACAGAAATTCTCTCTAGAATAGAGGGCGTTTTTGTAGGGCAGCGAACTTAAGGTTTTCTACCCTTTCTTTCCGGTCAGATCGCATCAGATTAGTTAACCATGCAAAACGGATTCTCAAAGGCTCTATCTCCGAGCCTGGTCAACAAGCGTGTACTAGAAAATAGGGAGTCTCTCAGTGCACTCGTCTTCTTGGTCTTTCTCGCCTGCTATGCTCTGGATAGCACTACGGGAAAGATCTTCGGCCTCGGGCGTTTCGGTTTCGCAGCGATTGGAGCTCTTCTGACGTTGATTGTGATTGCGGCGGTTCTAGTCCGCGACCTCACAATCCGTCGGTGGCAGAACTTCTCTCTCGATTACGGCGAAATGCTGTTTGCCAAGAACGACACGACCTGCAAAGTAGTACTCCGCAATGAAGACATTCATCGGGGAGCACTCTCTGGCTTTTCTGAGATTACCGTGGTCTATTCTAGGCCGTGGTGGCATCGAAAGTTTGAGTGCCTTGTAGGCAAAACCAAGGTCCAATTCATTTTGGATCTCGAGCTCAGAAATCCCGAGGTTGAATCGATCAAGAGATGGCTCGCTATCTCTGAAGATGATGCCTTGAGGGAAATTCGTGAAGGAGCCCAACGCTTGGCGTCAAAGTTCCCCCAGGAACTCGACGTCGAATCGCTGAAGCAGATCGCACGAGAGCTGAATCATGAGCTGAACATGCGATTCTTCCAACCTGCTGGGGCGTTTCTATTCATGGCACCCGTCTTGAAAGAAGCACCAAAGCCTGAGTCGGAGATCTCTCTGTCAGTCTGAACGCTTGGGAAGTAAGAGCAACTTTTATCTTTTTGAGGTTTTCTTCTAGGTTAAAAGTTCGCAGCCTTACTTCCCACTTCGAATATCTAAAACAAATAAGACATGAACTATCGGATTCTAAATTTTCGGGATGGGCTAGTTTGCACGGTGATGCCGCCTGATAATTTTCGCCAGTAGACTGTATATCTTCCTTTAGGCAGAGAATTTACGACGGTTGAGTAAAGTCTGGTACCATCAGGATTGATTCCCCTAAAGGTACCCTTCTTAGACAACTTTTTTGGACCAGTAATTACAAATCTTACCTGATCAGTTGCAGAAACAGCGCAATTTGCTGATATGGCTGTCTGTGCTCCAGACACTGAGACCATAGGAGACTTCAATGAAGGCATCATCGGTGTGGGCGAGTTACTAGGAGAAGCACTTGGCGAAGGACTCGGCTGCATCGTGGGGCTTTGAGATGGAGAAGGACTTGGCGATAAAGTAGGCGACGGTGTCTGCGAAGCCGTTGGAGTCTGCGTTGGGGTCCCCGTTGGAGTCGAAGTCTCAGTTGGTGTTGGTGTTGGTGTCGAACTCACCTCTGCGGGAACAAGCAGTTCAAAGCTATTGAAAGTATCTGCTTCTCGGGGCGGCATATTATTCATCGACCGGAGATCGAATTTCCGATAAGAGGCTATACCGCCGTAGCCAGTACCAAATTGATTGTGCTTTACCCAGTATTCACCCCAGGATTGATTAGATAATCCATACAAACCATCTTCCATAGCACCCAAACCTGCGGATGGTCCGAATGGTAAATAATAATAGGTATCTTCAGTCGCAACAAATTTTAAAGGAGAAGAACCTATCAGTCGTAAACTACACAGCTTCTGTCCTGATGAATCCTCTTTAAATCTCACAAGTCCAGTTGATCTTGCATCGACTCCTGGGCCACTAAATCCTTGTGCCACCTCGGTGCCACTTATCTCCATATTCATAGCTTCGGCATATTTGTTGATGCCTTTTGCCTGACACTCCTTCTGTATAAAATCTAATCCCCTCATGAGTGAATTGATAAACACGCCTCCTGCGCGCTCATTGAGATCCGCTAGCATTTCATCTTCGGTGACATCAGTATAAATAAAATGAAATCTTACCTTTTCAGGCACAGGAATGATTCCAGGTACTATCTTCTCAGTCAGATCAAGATAGATAAAGTGAATTAATATTTGCTCAATGTTATCTTTGATAAGCCCGTCATATTCATGAAAGTATGCTGCGATGCGATTAGCCTGATCCGTTTTCTCTTTTGGTATTAATGCGGCTCCATAGCGCTCGACTGAAGCTGCGACAGCCTTCATCATTCTTTGAGCAATCATCGAATAGGTACTGGTGCCAAAATTAAAAACTTCACTCTCTTCAACCGGAGTCATCGACTCAACGTTTTGTCTAATCCAGCTCTTAAATTGATTTTGACGAAAAGTCTCCCAGCCTGGGTCTTGATATCGCGGTCTGACTGGATTACCAGGACACCCACTCTTAAAAGAACCATTATCTGAAACAGCCCAGAGCTGTCCGAAACATAGGGTGGGTGGCAGAATACCAATCTTAATAAAGTCCGGCTCAACTAAATTGGCTGTAAGAGAGTCAATCCGATCTCTGGCCGTTACTTCATCTACATTTCCCTGATTAAGAGAGAAATAAGCAAGTCGAGAGGCTCGGGGAGCCTGGCCAGATAAAGCTGGCGAGCAACCAGCCTCACCGTAATGAGGCAATGGGTTCTCAAGGGCATTCTTGTACCCCTGGCCATCATTTTTAAGTCCAGCCCTAATTCTAGACCAAAAGCCTTCAAGGAAGCTCGAAGGAGTCTTGGTTCGAATTGTTAATACATAGAATCCACCAGTCTCGGGATTTCTAACTAAGGCAAACACTCTTCCAAAATTCGGCACCTCATAAACATTCACGGTACGAGAACCGGTTCCTTGTTTTAAAACTAATTGAGACACAGAAAAATCATTCCACGCACCGTCGTAGTAATAGCGAGTGCCATCGGTCGGAATAGCAAACATAAGGGAGCTGCCTGTAGGACCAGCAGTACCGCTCGTAGCACTATGTTCAGTTGCATGCAGACCTGCAAATGCGGGCAAATTGGGATAAGCGGCGGTAAATAGCGGCTGAACTTTGCCACTACCTGAATTAACATATGCTTTAAATAACTTCATTTGTTGCAGGGCACCACCAAAGGTGTCGTATGTAGATGGCTGATGGGGCTCTCCCACCACTGCGCATCTCCTTTCGTTTGGAACCCCAGCTGGAATATAAGTAAATGCAGCTCCATTAGAGGCACCCTGCGCCAATGATGTGTGTGGCTTAGCCGTAAAAAAAGGAAGCGAGACTTTATTAGGCATACCTTGTGCTGGCACCGCAAGAGATTGACCTAAGGTTTGGGACTGAATCCAGGTCGGAGCAGATTTTAATAATTCACTAGAAGTCCCATAATCATAACTTAGACCATACCAGGCGTAATTTTCGATGACGGTCTCTAGATCTAATTTTTTAAAATACTGCACTATATTAGTCTCACGCAGAGTTGGATGTTTTTGATAAAAAGCTTCTTCATGGCGACTCGCCATATCTTGAGCACCTTTTAACCACTGAGATACTATTCTCCGATTTGCAGGCGAAAGATTCTCGATCTCATGCTGTGCCCATTCTCTGACCCCGAATCTTCTTAATAAATTCTGACTCTGCTCCAGGGTTCCCTGCCCAGGTATCGTTCGCTCGATGGTCCCATCATCATCAACTTCTCTTAAACTAAACAACAAACCTTTCGTGATACCGTTATATTCTGGGCTATCAGAGTGCAAAAAATTATCTAAGGCTTGCTGATTTAACGAGGAGTCTATCTCAGTGGTGTGAATAGTACCGAGCATGGTTGTTACTGGGTCTAGCCACCACTGCATGGCGCCCATCCCGTAAGCCAAATTTGCTAAACTCTCGTCCACAGAAGTCGCAGGATTTGCTATCTCGCGAAGGGACACTTCGCCGAATTTATTGATATCAATACCTAAGGTAGTCTCCTGAGCAGAGAGAAAAACAGGAGTAAAAAAAAGGGCACAAACAGCCCCCAAAAGCTTCTTCATATCAATTAAATCGGTATAATCAGGGGCTTATTGAGTTGTATTTTCAAAAGCCAAAAGTGACCTTGCAATGATTTCAGCTAGTTAGCCTAACGAATCAAATTTTTTGCCGCAGAAAATGGGTCAAGGGTGCGTGCGCGACACCTATTAGCAGCATCCTCTAACTCTCCAGCTCTCTCAAAATGAATGCGCTCTTCGATTATATCGTGGGCTAGATTAACAATTTGATCTTTAACCATGGCAACTTTTCGGGCCTCTCCTTTACCAGAAGTATCTAACCAGCCCTTATGTCCGAGTGCTTTTTGAACTAGATCCTCAACACCCTCCCCTTTGGTGGCAACAGTTCTTAGAATCGGAGGCTCCCAAGCTCCCTCTTCAGGTTCAGAGAGAGAGACTAACATTCTCAGATCTCGCTGCAATAGATCGGCCCCATCTCTATCAGCTTTATTGATTACAAAGACATCTGCAATCTCTAAGATACCAGCTTTAATAGCCTGAACAGTATCGCCCATTCCTGGCACAAGAACTACAAAACAAGTGTGCGCTGTTCTCACAATATCAACTTCAGACTGACCGACACCCACTGTCTCGACTAATATGATATCAAATCCAGCGACATCTAAGATCTGTATCGCATCTAAGGTTGCGCGCGAGATACCACCCAGGGCTCCCCGAGTAGCCATACTTCGGATAAAAATCCCCTCATCCTCTGCTGCCATGGCCATTCTAATTCGATCTCCTAAGACCGCTCCGCCAGTAAATGGGCTGGTCGGATCCACAGCAAGAATAGCTACGCTCTTCCCTAGTTTTCTAAATTCAAGAGCGATCTGATCTACAAGAGTAGATTTGCCTGCACCAGGAGAACCGGTCACGCCGATTACATGAGCCCGACCCGTCTTCTCAAATAGCTTTGCTTGAATTGGTCTAGCACGAGGCACACGATTTTCTACCAGAGTGATAAGTCGAGCAACGGCTCGCATATCGCGTCTCGGCACCTTTGCTAAGAGTTCTTCATCTGAAAAAAGCATATATCCTTTAGGTTTTTGGGTGAGGAATCCTCACCCTCACCTTACAGGTTTATGCTAGTTGCATCAACTCTGCCAAGAGCTGATTTACAGTGGTAATAATCTTTGAATTAGCTTGGAAACCACGTTGGAGCGTAATCAATTTTACGAACTGATCAGCAACGTCAACAGTGGACATCTCTATCGACTCAGAGGCCAACATCCCGAAGGTACCAGTATTCGGGCTACCTAAAACAGGTTCACCAGACTCAGTTGATTTTTGAAGTAGTTGCCCACCCGAGCGAATCAAAGCTTCAGGGTTGGCGAAATTTGCTAGTGCGATGGTTCCAATAACTGCTTCTTGGCCGTTATTTAAAATTGTCGAAACAGTTCCGTCAGCAGCAATACTAATATTTGTAAGATTGCCTACACCTTGTCCATCTTGAGTGATCTCAGTCATGCTTGAAGCTGCTGAGAACTGTGTGAAGGCACTAAAATCAACGTTCAATGTTGCGGCAGGGTCACTACCGTTGTTCCAAGGTACATTAAGCGCTAGGTCAGGAGTTCCTGCGGCAGGAGCATTAGAACGAGTTCCGTCTCCTGCGAAGGTCATAGTGATATCACCCGTTGTGCCATTTGATAAAAGTCTTGGTAAGCCAGTGGCAGTTCCGGCTGTATCAACGTCCTCGCTGTTTACGTAGGCTCTCGCAGTATACTCACTAGCTCCTGTTCTGAAGAAAAATACAGTAACAGTATGAGTTCCTCCGAGCGTATCGAAAACATCAACAGATGTTGAGTACTCAGCGGCAGCGTTCAAATCAGCATAAGTAGTAGTAGACGCATTGCCAACGCCAGCTACATCAACGTTAGGGATTGAACCAACACCACCAATTGAGGCTGCTCGAGCATCAAGATTACCAGTAATACCAAGATTCTCTGTGCTAATGTTATCTTGAGCAACTGTGCTTAGGTCTAATGGCTCAAGAGCACCACTGCCGCCATCTGGATATCCTAAAACCTTCATGCCACCTTGAGTCACTAAAAATCCCTCTGTGCTAGCTTTAAAATTACCTGCCCGAGTATAAAACTTAGCACCAGCGTCATCTTGGACCACAAAGAAGCCGTTACCATCAATAGCAACGTCTAAATCTCTACCGGTCAATTCGATAGTTCCCTGCTCTTGAATAATTGTAGTGGCACCCACCTCAGATCCCACACCGACAGTTACAGCACCAGCACGGCCAGCTAAAAGATCCGAGAACTCCGCCCTAGAGGCCTTGTGACCGATCGTGTTCACGTTTGCAATATTATCGCCGATTACACCCAAGGCTAGGCCGTGAGATGCCAAACCTGAACGACCAGCGAAGAGGGAGTTAAGTATTGATGCCATAATTATTCAACCTTGATTATAAAATTTGTTAAAAATGAATTACTTCCCCATTCCGACTTCGATAATATCTTCCATCGATATCTCTCTATTTCCTAAGAGAAGAGTCTGGGATGCTCCTGGAATAAATCCAGTGACCATTCCAGCAGGTCTAGCTGCTGTAGAAACCTCATTGCCTGCAGCGGTAACTGCTTTTACTGAATAAGTATATGACCCGTTGTCGACATCAAGGTCGCTTAATTCAACGAAGTGCTTACCAGCTTCCACGCCAGCGAGAGTGACTGTTTGAGCAACATCACCGTTAGCATCGATTATGTTGACCTTGAGCGCCTGAGCTTCTACTGGGAGATCTACTTGCAACATGCCACCGTCACCAGAGTCAACCTCAACGGTATCTCCATTTAATACAACTTTATGTCCGAGATAAGAGGCCAATCCGTTAATGTTGTTATCACCGCCACTAAGCTTTTTGTTAATCTCTGTTAACTGCTCAACTTGGGTAAACTGTGCCAAATCAACCGCAAAAGCGCCTTGATCTTTTGGCTCAAGTGGATCTTGATTTTTTAGTTGAGCAACCAATAGCTTTAAGAAAGCATCTTTGCCGATATCACGGACGCTGTTATCAACGACCGACTGGCTTTGATTTAATTGGTTAACTGCCTGATTTTGAGTGGTTACTGAGTTTACCATAAATTTCCTTAAGCTATCCAACCCGATTCGAAACCTTTATTATTAACCAATCCTGGGGCCAAAACTCTGGCATCAAGATTGGAAGCATCATTCATTAAAATTTTCAGAGCATGAGAATTGTTTCTTGTTTGCTGAGGGAGATTCTGGCTAAAGTTTTCATTATGAGAAGAGTTGCCAATAAAGACATTGATTGAATCGATACCTAATCCTAACTTCTTGAGGCTCTCAATAATTTCCTGACTCTTTTCTCTGAGGGCATTACCTACCTGTTGAGACTCAACAACGATACGAGCATAGAGGCTACCCTCTTTTAAAGTAACATCAACTTTAATTGGGCCTAGCGTCGGTTGCTCTATTTTCAATGAGATACTCTTTCCGTCTTTCGCTGCCACAGCTTCTTTAAGAGCTTCTTCTATTTTTTGAACGGCAAGTTGAAAATCTTTCTTTGAAGTCGCCTTACCTGCTTTTTGCTCTTCATTGCGTACTGCTATCTCTTTGTTTTTAGCCACAGGCTCAGCTCTCTGAGTCTCGGAGCTAGGCTGAATCTGAGGCTTCAAGCCTTTAATATCTAAGGTTGGCTGCACACCTTGCACAACACCGTTGGTCGCTGCCTCAACTTTTGCAGGTTGATTAGGTATTCCAGTAGGAATGCTCTGACCTTGGTTTGCAATTAGATTTCTTACAGCAACACCAGCTTCAGATGATTCCTCATTACTACCGCCCACTGATTCCTGACCAACAGCCTCACTCACCTGCGGGACAGATGCGGTGGCTGATGCAGCCTCTAATTCCTTGGGGGCTTGAATCTCAGCGAGTTTATTTGCATCAACTACCTTCTTCAAACTTGAACGGATTTCTCGAACAACAGGGTCTTGACTTGCATTCTCTTGCGAATCAGAAGCGCTCTGCTCTTGGGATTGATATCCTTCACCCTCTTGGCTGCTTGATTCATCAACTACGGCAGCAACAGACTCTTGTGATGTCTTAGCGTCTCTCTGCTCAATATCGCTCTTTACTGAAATTTGAGCCGCAGTTGCTCGACTGATCGCTTCGGAGCTAAATTGATTGGCAAGGATATTCACCATCTCAGAATCAACAGAGGCTGTGCCACTAGCACTCTCATCTCCGTTATCCAGAGATCCCAAAATATCGGAAAACTCCTGGGCGGCATCCTTTTGGGATTGCTGCAGGGTAGCTCCCTTAGCTATTGATCCGATATTTTTAATGGCTTCTAACATGAGAATTCTCTTCCAAAAATCTTGCCCAGGGGATTAATTGCAAGGCTCGGACCACCTGAAAGTGCATATTTGGCCAATAAATCCAATAGCTTATAAACGGTCGTGGTCGGCAAAATTAGCCCTTTTAATATGAAGAGGGCAAGTTTTGCCCCTCCTTAAGCAACCCTCCCTGTTGGCCAGCTAGTACGATTTACATCCCCCAAGAGTTGGAATACCCTCGAGCAGTCAATTTTCTCTCTGGGATTGAGTATGGCTAAATCAAATACAGCGATGATGTGGGACTTCATAAAAGCCCGTAAAAAGTGGTGGCTTGCACCGATCATTCTACTCTCCCTGTTACTGGGACTTCTAATAGTGATGACAAGCGGAACAGCAGTAGCACCGTTCATATACACTCTCTTTTAGTAACTAGAGGCGCCCGATGAGTTTAGAGCAGAAGACTAGCTCCTTCTGGTTAGGTGCTCTTACATCTTTAGGGAGCCTTATAGTTTTTTTAGTAATCTTAGAGATAGGCTTTAGACTCCTCGCACCAGGAACAGCATACAAACGGTGGACTGATAGACCTTACGGCTATTTCATGCCGTCTAATTCTAAATCACTGCAAGATAAACCGATTAACAAAAAAGAGAGAGGAACATTTCGCATCGGTATTCTTGGGGACTCATTTACCTTTGGGCCTCATCTTCAGTACCAAGATACCTTCTCAAAAAAACTAGAGCATTTTTTGAATCTTAATATAGATGCTCCTAAGGTTGAGGTAATTAATGACGGAGTCTCTGGCTCGTCAACAAAAACCGAAGCGCTGAGAGTCGGACGACTCTTAGATACAGATATAGATCTATTAATACTAGAGATCACCCTAAATGATGCAGAGCCCAAACTTCTTACCAAGAGAGAGAAAGATGCAATCTACGGCGATGCCCACCTTAAAAGTTGGATTTTCGAGAATTGGCGCTTTTTGGGGTTTATCGCCAGACGAATCCATAATAAAAAAACCGAGCAGGCTTATATAGAATACCACACGAAATTTTTTACAGATCCGGCGACACAGAAAGTATTTAAAGACTCTCTGAGAATTATCAAAGAAAAAGCGACCAAAAATAACATTCCGGTTGTAGCAGTAACTTTTCCGCTCTTTGATTTTCCAATTGATGAGGCGTATCCGTTTACTAAATCTCATTCGATTATTTCCGAGTCGCTGAAGGCTCTCAATATTCCAGAGATCGCGCTAAAGAGTGGTTATAAAAATATCCCTCCACAAAGACTACAAGTTATACCAGGCAAAGATAATCATCCGAATGAAATAGCTCACCGTATCGCAGCCGAATTGATTCTCGGCCGATTAGTCCACCTAAATTTACTACCAGAGAAAAACATTCCAACTGCAATTTATAAGAAGCGGACAGAGATAAGACAAATCCACTTAGAGCCCGCCCATGCCTGGGAGCGAGCTAATCATAGGCTCAATCGGCAATAATTTTTTGATATACTAAATCACGATGGTAAATCGAACGGACAGATCTCAGCAGCGGGGCGCTTAAAAAGGCTCTGCCTACTAGTCAGCCAGTTCCACTTACCAAAAGAGCAGATTAGCTTGAATCTTGAATGAATATTCATAGAAAAGGTTGCAAGATCGTCTCTTCTAACCAAAACATGCTTAAGTTTAGGATCCACCTTCTGCCCTGGATTCACGTAAGATATCTTCACAGCTTCGGGGAACTCATCTCCAACTGACATGGATAGCCAATATGGTGAATATAAATTACTGGCGGTAATTCCAATCTTCAGGTTTTTGGCATTTGTTACCCGAGCAATGTTTTTTAAAATACCCTCTGCTGAGCGATGACTATTTAGATATGGTGTGTATGCAAATATCGCTATAGAGCTTAGAAGCGCTAGCGAAACTGAAACATTCGCGACAACAGATCCCAATTTCGATTTCAAAAACCATAAACCAAAAAGTGCTGCACTTAAAAATACTATAGACTCCGTTACAGCTAAAGTATAAGAGGAGGCTCCTAGCGAGAGAGCAATAATGAGAACTCCCAAGAGTGATGTTCCGATGAAAAATCTCCTCTGCCACAACGGCGAGCAACTGACCTCTTTAAGGGCCGCTACAAGCGTCAAAGCTACTCCCGGAGCGGCTGGAATTAAATAAGCAGCGTGCAATTGCCTTACCAAACAGAAAAATAAAGCAGAGGAAACACCCCAGATTAAAGCAAAAAGATACCCATCGTGCTGTAAGACAGCTGACTTAAATTTTCCCCAACCATCCTTAAAGTATTTGGTTAGAAGGATTATCGACCAGGGAAGAGTCACTAAAACCATCATTAAGACAGCCATTCCCCGAGGGTACACATGGCCTGAGCCGTACTTATCGCCGTAATCTTTAATTAAATACCTGGCGATATTCTCATTCCAGAAAAAGTATTTTAAGAAGCCAGGATTGCGCAGCTCACTCAAAATAAACCAAGGGCTAGTAATTACTAAAAATATCAATGCGGAGGAGAACCAGGGTATCTCTCTCAACCTCGCTAAATCTTTTTTGACTATTAAAAAGATAACAATCGGTAATCCAGTCAGAGCAATTGCAACTGGCCCCTTCGTTAAAAAGCCAAGAGCTACGCTTATAGCTAACAAATAACCGTTAACTCTTTTATTATTAGAGTCTGTGCTCGTTAAAAGAAGGTAAGCGGAAATCACCCCCCACGATATACAAGCGGTGAGAGTTACATCAATAATACTGCCGCCTGAAAACATAAAGAGAAAGGGAGTGGAGATAGTTACTAGGCCTGCCAATAAACCAGTCTCTAAATCCCATACTCTGCGACCAAAACGCACTACTGCTCCGACAATGAACATAGCCGCGATTAAGCTCGGCAAACGAGATGTCCATTCCTCTTGGCCAAACAGTTGATAAGAAATTGCGGTTAACCAAAAATGAAGCGGGGGTTTGCCTAAATACGGCTCCACTCCGGTCGGCAAATTCAACATCGGCACCAACCAATCTCCAGAGCTCACCATATGGGCGGCAATACTGGCGTATCGACTCTCGGTAGGATCAATCAGATCTGTCATCTCTAAGGTAAATGCTCTTACGATGAAAATACCTACGATGAGGGCCAATAAAAATTTACCGGTGGCTGATATAGAAGATAATTTGGTCATGTTTTAAGTAGCTAAATTAGAGAAGAAGGATACTACTCTCTTCAAATTCTCACAAATCGATGATGGAGAACCATTATTCCCCCTAAATTAAGTAATTACAGAGCCTAACATTGCCTTTTCCACTGGGCAGAGCGTCTTAAAAACTCAGATTTATCAATTATCTCAACATCCCGTACGCCTTCATCTTCCCATTCAGTCTTTCGATTAATCCCGAGTGCAAGCTCAGGATCCGCAATATACCCTGAGTGTACAGCATCCCCGATTAAATATACCTTTTTCCCATTCTTAATTAATTCTTGAGCAAGAGATTCTTGTGAGTCGCCAACATATAC
>CAZWGK010000008.1:16219-27457 GCA_964633685.1 uncultured Bdellovibrionales bacterium
TGGCATTTCCTAATTCAATCTCAGCTTGCCGATTAAATAGGCTACCGCCGAGAGAGTGTGGGGTTAAGATAACTGAGCTAATCTCTCCCCTCTCTAACATCTGCCTCGAACTAAGCACGTAGTGTTCGGGATAATCAAAAACCACCACTTGAGATTTGGTGCGATCTATTGCCTTAAAAAAATGAGCTAAGTTTCCCAGGTATACTAGATCATACTCAGCGATAGGCGAGGAAGCCTGATCTCCAAATTTAATTGCAGGACAATACGGATGATTTAGAAGAACAATATTTTCGGTAATTATTGGTGTTTTTCTTAAATTGATATCACCTTGAGATTCCATGGGCAGATCCCGAGTTTCAAGCCCTTGCCAACCGTAAATAGAGGCCTCTTCACAGTAATTCTCATAATCATCAACTTGTGACAAAACCTGACGCCACTTTTCAGAAAATCGATCCAGGTTATTAGGATTTAGGTGGGCACTGAGAAAAGTGTCAATATACCTACCGTGATGACTTAGTTCTGAGTTGCCTTCTTGGGGTTTATGTTCTGTCATAGGAATTATTTAAAAAGTGCCCGATTATAACACTAATTCCTCGCCTACTCGAACCCTCTTGATTACTTTCCCGCTTTTAAAAACTTCTGAATTATCTTAAGGGTTTGCTCGCTAATATGATGCTCTATTCCCTCAGCATCAATCTCTGCTAACTCGTTAGGAACACCCAACTTTAACAGTAGCTCCAGAACAATCTCATGGCGGCGACGAGCTGTATGAGCTAGCTGCATCCCCTTTTCTGTTAATTGGATAGGCGAATAGGGAGAGGTTTTTACATACCCCTCTTCCTCGAGCCTTTTGATTGTCCTCAGGGCCGTAACATGAGATATGCCAAGCCTTCGGGCGATCTCAACCGTTCGAGCTTCTCCCTTTACGGAGATTAAATCAGCAATTAATTCCGTGTAATCCTCAGCAGCCTCTGTTTTATGGCTCCGTCGGGTCGCTTTAAAAGGAGCCGACACGCTCTGATCTCTAGAGTCTCGCACTAACGATGCTTTATGATGACCTGTCTGGGTCGCTTTGACCATTGATTAACACCTTTCGCACCTTACCATTAGAATCGGCACTTTTGTTTTATGCCGTAATTCATTGGCCACGCTACCCAAAATAAAATCTTTTACAAATCCGTGACCATGAGTAGCCATAGCAATCAGGTCGCACTTTATCTCTGTCGCCAACTTATGAATCTCGACAGAGGGTTCCCCACAGAGGAGACGATAAGAAACAGCTATCTCCTGATCTCGAAACAACTTAGCTTGACTCTCTAAATATGCTGTATCAACCCGCATCTCCTCAGATTCTGCTAAATTTAAACTCTCAATATTCCGGGCTACAAATCCATCAGCTACGTGCACCAAAGTTACAGATGAACCGCAATTTTTAGACAGTTTAAGAACATGCTCTATAATTGTTTGGTCTGTAGGTGAATTTTCAAGTGGTACCAAAATGTGAGTGTACATCTTTATCCTATTAAAAATTCCTTAACAGTTTGGATCAACAAATAACCGTTTAATCCCATTATCACGATGGCTATGACCCAAGCCATAAATTTTATCCAGCCCTTAACAACAAACTCGCCCATCTTAATTTTATCCGTCGTAAACTGAATTAATGGCACAACTGCAAAACTAAGTTGTAAAGATAAAATCACCTGACTGAGAACCAACAGAGAACCGATTCCATGCTCACCATACTTTGCTGCAACAAATGCAGCCGGAATAATTGCTAAGGCGCGAGTCAACATTCGCCGCACCCAAGGCCTGAGTCGCAGGTTCAGAAACCCTTCCATCACTATCTGCCCTGCCATGGTGCCAGTAAGTGTCGAGTTCTGTCCCGAGGCTAACAAGGCTACAGCAAATAGCGTGCTAGCCCAAGCATCTCCCAAAACCGGACTAAGGAGGCGATACGCATCGTTGATATCCGCTATGTCCTGATGAGGTCCGCCATGAAAAGCTTGCGCCGCAACTATCAATATTGCAGCATTAACAAAGAAGGCGCACAGCAACGACCATGTTGAGTCAATTGTGGCATATTTTATTGCCATTGCTTTGCCAGCACTGCTTCTATCGAAAGCTCTAGTCTGAACAATACTGGAGTGAAGATAAAGATTATGGGGCATAACCGTAGCTCCCAAAATCCCGATAGCAACATATAGCATAGCAGGATTTGTGATAACCTCGGTCGTCGGCACCAATCCGGCCAGTACAGCATTCGGATCAGGGCTGGCCACAATTAACTGATAAGCAAAACAACCACCAATTATAAAAATAAGACTCCCGACCAATACCTCAATGGTCCGGAATCCTCTCTGCTGAAGCATCAGAATTAACAACACATCCAAGGCAGTAATAATTACTCCCCAGACCAAGGGAATCCCAAAAAGTAAGTTAAGAGCGATAGCGGACCCGATAACTTCTGCCAAATCGCAGGCAACGATCGCAATCTCACACAAAATAAAAAGTACCATCGCTACTGGCTTTGAATAGTGATCCCTACACGCCTGAGCTAAATCACGACCAGTTACAATTCCTAATTTTAGAGCGAGGTGTTGAAGCAATATCGCCATAAAGTTAGAAATTAGAATCACATGCAACAGCGCAAATCCAAATTTAGCGCCGCCCGAGAGATCCGTAGCCCAATTACCAGGATCCATGTAGCCGACTGCCACCATCAAGCCTGGGCCCGTAAACGCTAGAAGCTTACGCCAAAATCCAGCACCATGAGGCACAACCACTGAATTGTGTACTTCTGGCATAGAGGGGGAGTGTAACTCTTGGCGCCATCCATTATTTTTTTGATTTTTTATTGTCGAAATATCGCTCATAATACAAATGTAGCATATGCTACATTTTTGTCAAAACCAGCAGTTGAAAACGAGAAAATTGATGATTATAACCCAGCCATGAAAAAGTCCTCTCTCGCACCAATCAGTATCAGATGTCGGTGTCGGTGCCTTATAAGAGCCGTGCTCTCCTTCTTTTTTGTCTTCTTAGAACGTATCTAAAATCCTCAAAAACAAAATTGGTAGAAGAAACAACCTCTCCTCCCTACAGATCTTCTTGCTGAATATCTAATGGGAGCGAGCGGTTCGCTTCAACGTAAGGTTCACCATAGGTTTTACAAGGAGGATAGCTGTGGCTTCTGTGATTAAACTCATCGGATTGGTACTCTGCATGATCAGCCTAATTCTTGAGATGAAGGGATTCGAGGCTCTGCAGTCGATTGCCCCCTTGGGAAACAATCGACTCTCCACTGCTTGTTCATTCAAGGATGAGACTCTCGCAATGACTACCACTGAGCTCGTCGGCTGGTACGTTGTGTTGATCATCAGCCTGGTCAAACCCGGGGGGTTCTTTTCAGTTCTCAGCATCATGGGGGTGCTTTTGACAGGGTTTCTCTCTGTAATCTACACCCAGATTACCTATGGTTACGTAGAGCAGTCGGGCACACTACTTGAACCGGAATACCTGAAGATGGCAGCTCTGCTGAACATCCTCGGACTATTCAGTCTGCTAGGCTACTGCCTTGATCAGTTGTTGAAAAAAGTCCCCGGCTTTGATTAGTCGAGAGTTCAAGGTTCTTTTTGGAGCGAGCTTGCTTGCTCCGTCTTATTTAAATTACGAACTTCAATCTTAAATTGATAGCCGCAGCTTTCATGAATTAGAGCGCTTAACGGAAGGGGCTCTATTCCTTTTCATCATTTGCGCTTTTATCTCTTGCCGGCCTAAGGCGGAGCCTTTTTTATAAACTTTCAAATCGTCTTCACTCAAGGTTTGCTCAATGGCTCTACCTAAAAGGTCAGTGGTTAAGCCAAACAATTTAGCGCGGGTCATTAGCGGGCGGATACTGGAGCTCTTCGCTTCTTTGAATGATTCAATATCTTCCCTAACAGATAGAAGAGCATCTTCTAATCGAATTCTGACCTCAGGCTTAAGCTTGGTTGTTACGTTGGCGTAATGATCTGTAAATATTATCTTCAACCTCTCCTCTTGCTCGTCTTTGGTTAAGCCTCTCCGTATGGCGTCGTTCAGAAGATCTTTGCTGCATTCGAAGCGCTTCATTAGGGCCTGGGTTTTTGAAATTGGCATGCCACTTTCGAAATATCGTTTCAATTCCATTCTAAGATGACTACTTACTTTTAAGACAAATTCCCCTTTATCAATTTTTTGTCGCGAAGGCATCTTTGCTAACTCTTCCTTCCGATACCTCTGTTGCCAAGGCGAAAGGCCGGTTTCAAGATAACTTTTAAGAAATCCTGCAGCTATCCCATACTTCTCTCGCAGAGAATGATTGTTACTCAAATACTTAATTTGTCCCCCTACATGAGCTTCTAGCTCTTCCTCCACCTGACGCACCACACTATCCTTGATGTGCCTAGCACTCTTTGCTCGCTCCTCATGGAGAAGAATTCTTACATCAGGATTAAGATCTGATTGATACTGGGTAATTGACTTACTATTGGAACTGAATCTCTCGGCAACTTTTGAGATAGGAGTCAAACAATTGATACCTCCATCAAAAATTGAGATCAACTCACCTAAAATAAAATTTATGACTTTTTTCGAGGTGGACCCTTTTCGACTAGAGATCAACTCTTTAAATTCATCAGAGAGCTGATACTCTCGAATAAGATTAGCTTTCTGTTCTCTAGTCAGCATCGCTAGATGCTCTGGTAAAGTGCTCTCCTTAATCTCCTTCAATATCAAAGTATGAAGAGTGCCTTGGGGCTGTAGCTCCTCTACTTTGTGTTCTAACCAAGGCAACCATACCTGAGGTGGCGAGTCCCATGATTCCAAATGCCTCTTCCTTGCTTGATTAAGAATCTCCGATGATTTTAGGTTCAACTCCAAAACAGCTGTATTAAAACTTTTAAATGCATTTGTTTTGGCCTTATAATCCCAATGATTGAATGAGGTAAACATTACCCCTCTCTCTGACAGGACTGAGATAAGTAATTTTATATCGGCAGGATTATTAAAAATCTTCTGTTTATTTACTCCACCTAATTTTCGAAGGTCAATTACATCGAACTTCTCCACTTGATGTTTCTGCTCTCCGCTTAAGAGAGAAATTATCTCCTTAGGGTTATTTAAAATATTGAGAGGTCTTCTTGAATTTAGCCCCAATTCTAAAATTGCAGCTCCATAATCCTTAAGACTCTGGGCACTACTATCAACCTCTGCTGTCCCCCCATAATCGGGATTACTTAGGATAATATGAGCGGCCCACTCTTGGTTCAAAAGATCTTTAAAAGGGATTCTTTGATAACTCACTTTTCTAAAAGAGTTCCAATCTGCCACGGTACTCTTGGTGATTTTCAAATTGATGCGATCGGCAAGTAAATCTCGACGTAAATCAACCCGATCAACCCAACTTAGAGCGTAATTCAGCAATCTATCGTGATGGACCGGTGTGATATAAGGACTACTAAAAAAAACAACCGCCGAATGGAGCGCAGTGAATCGCTCAATCAGAGAGAATATCCCCTTAGGGTCAACCCTAAACTCAGGGATATCTCCTGCTCTTACTCTGGGTAATACTACCAACTGAGATATCGAGGCCCATGTTTTTTTAGTCTCTCCTTCCAATATTAATTCAAGCTCGTCTGGGAGGAGTCTCTTTATTGAAGCCAGAGAATCCGTATCAAAATGAGCTTTGAGTTTCTCGCTCAATACTTCCTCAACAGGCAGTTTCAGCAATTCCTTTTCAATAGGGTCGAATTTCTCTACTACTCCTCTTAAAACTGCAATATCCTCGGGTATAAGCGGAATTGTTTCTTTCTTCCTTCTGCTAAAATTCTCATTCTCCAAATTAAAAACCTCATTTATAGGTTGAGGAGTGGGCGATGACCCGGGGGTAGAGGCGGCATTATATTTAGGATTTGAATCGTCTGGGAACATTTTAAAACTACATCAAGGCGCTATTTTAAATACTTAGTCCCGACTAAGCAATTAAAACTGACCTGATGAGCAACTGATTGTATTTACGAATTAATTGCTACTACCCAGCCCACTACTCTCCGAGAGCAACGCCGAATTTTATCTTCTTTTCGGCCGCTATGCCGTCTGCGAAATTCATGTTCCTCTCCAGTAGAACCACTACAGATGAGCCCATTTCAAATGTACCAACCCTATCTCCTGCTGAAATTGAAACCGGCTGAAGTTGGGAGACTCCCTCTTTGGCCTTACCTTGTAATGACTCTAACTCAGGGAATCGCATCTTGATCGAACCCACATTAAGAGCACCAATCATCACAAGTGCGACTCGACCAAAATCAGAATTGAATAAAACTGCGACTCTTTCATTTTGTATAAGCAATTTTGGAATATTACTCCAAGCCCAAGTATTAACAGGCCATAGTTTTCCAGGGATGTATGAGATATCACTAGCCACACCAGCTACTGGCGAATGCACATGGTGATAATCTCCAGGAGCTAAATAGAAATTAAAAAACGATCCTGTCTTGAACTTAGCGGCAAGCTCTTTACTACCAAGTAGCTCATCAACTGAGTATTCCTGACCCTTCACCTCAAGCACAGTCCCATCAGAGATCTGACCAAATGACCTTAAGATGCCATCGACCGGCGAAACTACTTTACCCTGAATAGGCCTGAGACCTGCCTTGAGATCCCGAACAAAAAACTTCCCCAAGCAGTCAAACGAGTAAGGGTCGGCCTCTATATCGTTTAGGTCCACACCGTACTTATTAATGTACCAGTCAAAAAGGGGCTTACGGAACACCCGAGGCAAGGGCACTGAAACCAATAGACCCGTAATATGACTGAATAAATGGTGGGGCAAAATGCTGAGTACCGTTTTCATAGTAGAAGTATCACCGTTTCGATAAGAGACGGGATAATATATTATAGAGAGCAACAACAATAGCAACAAACCGACTTTTACTATGCGCTTCATCTCTCTCTTAATAACATTAATCTGCCTGGCTCCAGCCAGCTGGGCCCAACCGTATCCTGGTTCTGGCTCTTATTACAATCAGCAACCTAATAACCAGCCCCAAAAATCCCCAGACCTGATGATTCTTGAAAACGAAATGTTTGAAGCTCGATATAAAGCGAACCCTAATGAGCAATCAAAAGCGGTATACTTAAAAAGCAGTGAGGATATACTACCTTTTGTTTGTAAAGCGTTTCGAGAAAAGCCTGAGTACATCTCAGAGCAATGCCAAGCTCACCTAGATAAGATAAAAGAGGTAGACCTAAAAAATAAGAAGGCCTTCTGCTACGAAAATGGCTTTAGCTCACCAGATTGCGGAAATTTAAACCAAACTGTCGAACAAGGAGAGCAGCTCTCCCCTTTTGAGAAGCTCCAGAAGTTACTGGATCAGCCAGCCCAGCGCCCTCAGTACACCTCATCGGAAATGAAAGATCCTACACGCCAAAAAGTTCAATCACTAAATGACCAAATTTTCGGAGCTCAGCTTAAGTACCGAGACTCAAATAGCCCCTCGGATAGAGACGCGGCTCTAAGGCTTTATGCTGCAATTTTTCCATTAGTGTGCAAATTTACCGGAACTGGCAGTTACGAACCAAACTTCGAGTGCAAAAATTATCTTGGCCAAGCGCTAACCTTAGATCCTAACTTTCCTCCTGCCTTATGCTACCGAGACGGCCCAGGCTCTCCTCATTGTAGCAAAACTGGAGCTTCATCCAGCAATCCGGCTAATACTAAAAACAATCAATCACAAAGCGGCTTTACAGAGTTTTAGCAACTTTTAACCAAACAGAGCGATTCCTATAGGCAAACTATTTTTAGGAGCCTATATGAAACATTTTAATTCCTTACCCTCTCTGCAAAAAGCGGAGCCTGGATTTACCTTAATAGAGCTTTTAGTGGTCATAGCAATTATCGGAATCTTATCCGCAACTGCAATTCCACAATATGCCGCTTATAAAAAAAGGGCCTTCGATGCTCGTGCAAAGACCGATCTAGCCAACGTGGCAATCGCCGAAGAGGCTTATTTTACCGACGCCGAAAAATATTTAAGCTGCTCAAATAATTCGTGTGCAAATATTCCTGGCGTTTCACGCTTATCAAAAGGGGTCGCTCTATTACGGCCGCTGCAAATTATTTCGTGGGCACCGCCACTCACAGAAGTGGCACTGGTAAAATTTTTACATGGAACAGTGATGGAGGTGGGCTGATGAATTAAAAAACACTAATCTTTTCAATTCGTGTGGCAACTCATGGTTTTAAAAGTTTTAACCAAGGCTTCGGATACAGAGTACTGTGGCTCATATCCGAGCTCTTTTTTCGCTGCAGAAATATCAAAATAATGATCTCTGCTCATCTGACAGGCTAAAAATTTTGTTAAGAACGGCTCACGGTGTCCGGGTAAAAGCGAGACCCCTATCTCACAAACTCGCCCTACCATCTTGGCTAGTGCTGCCGGTATTGTTCGCTGAATAGGTTTTAGATTATTCAGCTCTAGCACTTTATTGATCCAACTCCATAGATTGACGGGCTCTCCCTGGCTAATGAAGTAGGCCCGCCCCCTACTCGCAGGATTATTAGAGAGCGCATCCATAGCAAGCAGATGGGCCTTAACACAGTCCTCAATATAGCTGATATCAACCATATTTTTACCACTCCCTACCCTTATCAACCGACCGGCTGCAGCTCTTTTGAGGATAGTTGGTACAAAGTGGCGGTCTCCTGGCCCCCAAATTAAGTGCGGCCGCAGAGCTACCGTTCTTAAAGTTTCGCTATTCGCCTTTAAAACTTTCCTCTCAGCGATAGATTTAGTCGCTGGATAAGGTGCTAAATGACGCTCTGGATAGGAATGAGACTCATCAATTCCAGATGCATCACTATCGTCAGCAATGACGCTAGGGGAGCTTGTGTAGACTAGGTTCGGAATTTTTAACTCTCTGCAGTAGTTAATTATATGCTCGGTTCCAACGACGTTAGTATTATAAAAAGATTGGTAGTCTCCCCACATCTCTACCTTCGCAGCGACATGAAACACTCCATCAAACCGAACATTGGTCAAATCAAGCGGAATTGGTCTCTCAAGATTGTGTCGAACGATAGTGATTCCCTGGGATTCTAATTCAGGATATACCCCCCTACCCAAAGCATAGACATTATGGCCATCATCTTTTAAAGCTTTACAGATAGCTCCGCCAAGAAAACCGCCACCCCCTGTAACCAAAAATGACTTAGCCATTTGCTACACCTTTGGCTCTCGAGTTTCGACGATCCTCTCTCTCGGCCCACTCGCCCAACCGATCCCGATAAACTTTAGCGTTGTGTCGCCTATCAACGGGCAAACTGGGATTAACATAGAATTTTTTAATTGTATTACTTAGAGGGCTTTGTAGCGCTACTTCTCGCACTTTAGTTATAATTTCTCTGTTGCCTTGCTCCCCTTCGGCCCAAAATCCAGGCACCGGTTCAATTATTATGGCAGGCTCACCCTTAACCGATACCAAAGCGGTTCGTGCGATTCCCTTCAGCCCTTCAAATAAGTTCTCGATTGGAACAGAGTGAAACTCCCTGCCCTCAAAAATTACTAAGTGGCTCTTTCGACCACAATAGTAGAGAGCTCCATTTTGGTCGAGATAGCCAAGATCTCCCATGCGATGCCAAAAGCTACTACCATCTTTAATCTTACCGACCCGATCGGCATCAGGCCGATTTAGATACGATGGGCTTACCGTTGCTCCCTTAACAATAATCTCACCAATTGCGCGTGGAGGTAGAACCTGAACATCACCGATATCCCTAATTTCACCGGAGACTGGCTCAATAATTTTTATCTCAACGACCTTTGTAACTCTACCAACAAAGGTTCCTAACTCCCCATTTTCGGCCTGAATTTGTTGATCAGCTAGTATCTCCCCCGCAGGAGCAACTGTTACTGGCAGCGCCTCCGTTGCGCCGTATGGGGTGTAGACAACACCACTCAAAAATTGGTTATCACCCAATGCAGCCAAGACATTCTTGATTGTCTCCTTGGGAACGGCAGCGCCAGCCATGAACACTCTTTTTAAAGTCGGCAAAGTGGTTCTGACTCTGAGACAGTAATCGGAGATTTTCCTCCAAAGAGTTGGGGAGCCAAATGAGTAAGTTACATTAATATCTTGTATTATCTTTACGACCTTAGAAGGGTCTAACGATAATGGAGCTGATGGATCAAGTGGAGCTATAACCGATGTTACTCCGTTAGCTAATTGAAATATTGAAAATATCGGCAGCAGAGGTAGGTCTCTTCCTCCGGGCAAAATACCGAACTCCTCTCTAAAAACCTTAATCTGCTCAATCAGCATCTTCTGAGTGAAGATAACGCCCTTGGGAACTCCAGTTGCCCCTGAAGTAAATGCAATCATGCCAATCTCTGAATATTTCTGTGCAGGAGCTGGAGTTGATGCAAATCGCTTCAGCACCGACAGATTTGGACCCCCACTGAATCCCCAATCCTGAGCTAAGACGTGGAAACGAATCCCAGCAAAAAGCTCTTTTTTCAACATCCTTAAAAGGTGAGCCTTCTGAGTACCAATAAATACGTCAGCTTTAATATCAGATATAGCCTTAAATAAATGGGCCTTTTCAATCCCTGGATCGATAAAAACTGGCACTGCCCCTTCGGCCATAACTGCATAGGCCAACGCTAAGAAATCTATTCCTGGCTTAACCAAAAACAGAACTCTATCACCTTGGCGGAGTCCTAAATTCACTAATCCACGATGATAGCGATCAATAAGCGACCTCATGTCAGCATAATTGATATGTCTATAAGAGATCGAGTTACCTAAAATTTTAGGGGTAATTACCGCATCTTTATAAGGTTGAGTCTCTGCCTCTTTCAAAAAAAAATCATACAGGCTTTTTGGATTTTCCGGCGCCTTAGCAGGAGCCGGGCTAGGCTTTTTTTCAAAGCCCTCTGGTCGCGAAAAGAATTCCTCCAACGAACGGGAGATATCATCAATCTCATCTTCAACCACCAGATGAGAAGCTTTTGGATACTCTGTTACCTCAGCCTCAGGAAATAGCCGCACGAGTTGAGTCAGCATTTCATGGTGGAAACACGGATCTTTTAAACCCCACATAATCTTGATCGGTTTCTTTGCCAATTCGGGCACGGCATGTCCGATATCCATCATCCCGGCATAAGTCGGATGATCAATATTAAATGGTATATCCTGAACGAAATCCCAGATAGCAGT
>CAZWGK010000009.1:0-23960 GCA_964633685.1 uncultured Bdellovibrionales bacterium
ATTGGGCTCTTGGAATTAAGAGTGGCTCAACAAGCGTCCCGAAAAACCAGACTGTGTGCAACAAAATCATAACTCCTAGAGCTTGATTCTCTTCCTTAGGCGAAAACCCATCCGCCTTTAAAAAATTCTGGTTTCTCTTAGACAAAACTAACTCTGCCAATCTCTGAATAAGACAAAAACAGAAAAACAAATAGAACATGCTACTCCTTGACCTCTAGAAGGATCTGCTCCAACGTAAGCCCAGGCCCAATCCCTATTATCATCACCCTGTCTCCAATTTGATAATTACCGGATTTTATGAACTCATCGATAACAAACAAGATTGATGCTGAAGACATATTACCAAACTTCTCTAATACCTCCCAAGAATATCGGCTTCTAGGTGCTGAAAGGCGAAATTCGGTCTCGAGAAAATTTAGAATCTTCACCCCACCCGGGTGAATCAACCAATGAGCGACATCTCCCTCACTCAGCTCATTACATTTTAAGAAATCTCTTATTATTTTTGGAGCTAATCGTGCCAATTCACCCGGGAGCTCTTTTTTTAATCGCAAATGGGCACCATCACCCTGAAGATCATAACCCATTAGTTCATAACTACTGGGCAAAAGATCAGACCGATTATCATTAATTTGAAATTTGCCGTGGCCTGGACTAACTAATACTGCCGCGGCACCATCGCCGAAAAGTGCTGAGCCTACTAAATTCCCTGGAGTCAAATCACCTCCTTGATATACCAGCGAGCATAATTCTACCGAGACTATCAAGGTGTTTCCTAAAGTCTCACTTAAATCTCCCGCTAAACCTAATGCTGCGGCACCTCCAGCACAACCATGCTGATAAATAGGAATACGCTTGATATTAAGCGGCAAATCAAGCCTCTGTATAATATGTGCGTCGATTGAAGGAATCACTGGTAGACTACATGAAGTGAAGATTAAACTTTCAATCTCTTGCAACTCCGTTCCACTATTTTTTAAACAACTTTGAATAGCAGCAATGCCGAGATCCACCCCGACCTTTGTAAATATTTCAGTTTTATCACTCACTGACAAACCAGAAAGTATCTGTTCTAAAGGAACTCCAAAATATCGCCGACCAATTTTTGACGAAGATACAAATCTCTCAAAAAGCTCAAATTCGCTGGGCGAGGAGTTTAACCAACCCTTAGCCCCTTTGATTATATCTCCACTAGTATAACTAAATTCAGGGAGTGCTGTTCCGATACTTTTCAAATTCGACATAGAACCTTTCCTAACAGAATTACTCAACCCTTAACATCTTCATGACATATTTTATTTTGACCGTGTCATCTAATTTAGCCACCAATATTGAGGGATCCTCAACTCCGAAATCGGCCCACCGAAGACTAAATTCACCTTTCACGTCGTAACTACCACCATCTCGCCTTACAAGATATGGCAACTCTATATCTTTACTAACATCTCTTATTGTGATTTTTGCCTTTAAAAGACCTTTACACTCGCCGGTCTTTTCCACTTTTATTGGAGAACATGGCTCCCCCGAAAAACCGGAAATGACCATCGATACAACTGGGAACTGCTCAGCATCCATTACGTGACGCAGCTCTTTGTCTCGCGAGCCATTATCAGTATCGAATGCCGCAACTTCGGCCTTTAAATCGCCTCGGATTGAAGTTGGATCAGACTTTCGTTCCAGCCATATTCGGCCTGATACATTTGGAACCTCTCCTTCAATCAAATGCCAAGTTGAATCAACCTCAAAATTTATTTTTACTGTTTCTGAATTCACCTCAGCAGGTGGGGTCCAAGTTTGCGCGCAAACAGTTGAAGCACAAAAAAACAGAATCAGACCTAATTTATGCATACAATAATTCTCCGAGTCAGCGCTTGGCTATTTAGTTGGAGTCTATTATACAAAAATCATGCCTGCACTTTCTTTAAGTTAAAAAAGAAAACCTTCAGATTATGTTCAAAAGTTTGAACAGTTCGTTCAGGATTGTTGTTATATTTTGACCCACAGCACCCAGAGAATCGATAAAATTTCCGTTCTGACTTGGTCCATTTTGTGCTTACTGATTGCAAATGCAACTCACCGCTTTAGCCATGGGGCTTATAAATCATACTTTATTTATTGTTGCCATCTCAGCTATGGCAGTTCAACTCTATTTCGGAATGATACTAGAGCCTCTAATTGAGTCTCCGCTTCCAGCCGTAACAAATTTGTTACTCTTAATTCAGTTCCCCCTTCTGCATTCTTGGCTGCTCACAAAACGTGGAACGCAACTTCTAAGTCGGCTCTATAAAAACAAACAGTTTAGTCAAAGAATGGTCACGACCTCTTACACTACGATCTCATCGGCCCAGCTTTTAATTACATTTTTATTTTGGAACCCTAGCCGAATCGTTTTGTTTGAGTTTGATGCTCAATCATACTTATTTTACCTCCTTAATTGTCTCTATATCTTGAGCTGGATTCTACTAGCGGTTTCGATGGTTAAAGCTGGGTTAGGTATTCAATCAGGATACCTAGGTTGGATTGCCGTGTTAAAAGGGAATGATCCAAAATATCCTAAAAATTTCCCGACAACCGGCCCATTTAAGATTTGTCGGCAACCGATTTATCTCTCATTCGCCCTAATAACATGGAGTAGCCCATTTTTTACTCTGGATAAATTAGCCATCGCCTTCTGCTGGAGCCTTTACTGTTATTTTGGCCCGAGGTTGAAAGAGTCTCGATACCTTAATAGATGGAGGGAGGATTTTTCAAATTACCAAACTAAGGTCCCCTATTTCTTGCCGCGCTTATTTGGCTAACCTCAGAACGATCTCGACGATTGCACCTGCATCAAGCCCTGGCCTGAGCGATATGGACCCTCCAAACTCTTCCACAATCCTCTTCGCCAATGCCAAGCCTAACCCGTGGCCACCTGCTCGAGTTGAAAAAAATGGTTGGAATGCTAAATCAGGACTCTTTTGTAACTCCTGAGACAATCCCTTCCCATTATCGGTGATTATTATTGTGGTCTGCGCTAGATCTTCTCTGCAACTTATCACCACTTTAGGATTAGAGACTTTATCAACCGCATTTACAGAATTCCTAATAACAATATCAAGAACCTCAAAGAGCAGTTCATGATCAATCTCAACAGATCGAGAATGACCAATTTCATTTACGAAATTGAAGGCGGGATACTCTTTATTAACACCAACTAAAACTTTTTCCACAACCTCTTTCAGAGTCGTTGCTCTCTTTACAGCCATCTTGTCTATGGGCCGAGCGAATCTCAAAAAATTATCAACTAAATTAGACATCCTCACAGTCTCGACATCGAGCCCCTCAATAAACTCCTTTTGCGGAGGCAAACTCTCTCGTTTCTTTAGAGCATTTACTAAACCAAGCAGAATAGCGATTGGATTTTTAAGTTGATGGGCCAATCCAGAAATAAATAAACCAACACGAGCCATATCTTGCAGCTCTACCGCTCGCCTCTCACTCTTAATTTGCGCCTCTCTGGCAGTCTCCATTTTTCGGAAAAGGCCTAGGGAATAGACAAAAAGCACCACCGTAAATAAACCGAAAGAAATAACTGATAGAATCAGAATGTTTTTGGTAGCTGCAGAAATATTTTGGGTCATACTCCAAAGATCAAAATAAACCTCTGCTACACCGATTATCTTCCCATTTCGATCAAATAGCGGTGCATAGTACTCAAACTCCATAGTAGGAGATTCTTGGCCACTAATTTCTTCTTGAGAATCTCCTGCGAGAGCTTTTTTGATGATCGCTCGATCAAAAATAGTCACTTTGTCTTCGGTCTCCATACGAGAGGAGTAAACTAAGTGCGCATTAATATCGAACAATCTGAGTTTACTTATCCCGAGTCCGTATGTTTTGGCTTTGATAACCCTATCAAACTTAGTAGGCGATTTTGCCCCGAAAGAAGAGATATCCGATCCAGAGTCACGGAGGTATTTATTAATTTCTCTTACAGCCTCTCGAGCAACTTCGATTTCGTGCTCCTTAAAAGATTCGATAACGGAGTATCTAATCCAGACCGCTGATAGAGCAAATATAAGAGTATATCCTATGAGGGCAACCAGCACCGCTCTGAGTAGGGCTCTTTTAGGTGAATTTTTATTGAACATGGTTTAGGTATCGCTCTTATTAAATGACCTTGGTATGTTCTCCAGTAACTGTATATGGGTTTAGAAAAAATTACCAACTTCAGCACCGGGCTACTGATTTTATTTGCCCTCGCTATGTTCCTCGCATTCAGTGGAATGAGCGATAAGCCATTTTATTCAAAAGGTGAGCCGCGCGAAGCATTAGTAGCCCAATCAATGGTAGAGACAAACAACTGGATCTTACCCAAAAGATATGGCGACGAATTCGCCACAAAGCCCCCCTTTAGTCACTGGATAGCGGCCTCGTTTGCAGAACTGTTGGGAGAAAGTAATGAGCTCACCTCTCGGCTTCCGTCTTTATTAATGTCACTCATATCTTTAGCAGCAATATTCACTCTTCTTAGCCGAGAAGTATCGCTTAAAGTTGGATTTGCAACCTCACTTATTTTAATAACCAGCATTGAATGGCATCGAGCCAGCATAACATCCCGCGTGGATATGACCTTAGCTGGTATGGTCTTGCTAGCACTCTACTCTCTATATACATGGGAGAGAAAAGATTTTCGGAGATATCCGCTTTTGGCGTTAGTTGGTCTAACTGGCGCGATGCTCTCCAAGGGCCCTGTCGGCATTATCTTACCTATAGGGATCTGCGGTTTGCACTTTTTGTTACAAGGTCGCAGCTTTTGGTTAGTACTGTCGAAATTATTACTTATAGCTGTGCCCTCTTTCTTTCTATCTCTGGTCTGGTATTGGGCTGCCTACAGCAAGGGTGGCGAAGCATTTCTGGATGTTGTTATCCTTGAAAATTTTGCCCGATTCCAGGGGAGTATGGAGGCAGGCGAAGACCCACACACCCATTCCCCACTTTACCTTTACGGCACTCTGTTTATAGGAATGATGCCGTGGGCCCTTGCAGCTCTACCAGCCTTTAAAAATGTTTTCAGCTTTACTGTTAGTGTGCTTAAAAAATTTAAAACACCGAGTCATTTATTAAATCAATTTAAGACACTTACTGCCATTGAGCGCTTTTCATGGATCGCAATTATTGCTTACTTAGTTTTCTTCTCAATTCCATCCAGCAAACGGAGTGTATACTTACTCCCTATTTATCCGTTTGCTTCCTTTTTTATAGCCAAGGCACTTTTGGACCAAAGCGTGGCTGCAAAAAAAGCTGAAGTATTAATCCGAAATCTAACAACTACTCTCTCTCTGCTGATCACGGTTATGTTACTCTCGCCTATTTTATCGTATTTGAAAGACTTTCTACTGGGGCTTTCCTCTAAAAAATCAGAAGAGATAAATTTTTATATCGATTCAATCCTATTTTCAGGTTCACTCGAACATCTAGGTTATTTAAAATTCACTCTGATATTGCTTTGTAGTGTTAGCGTTATGATCCTCTCTGTAAAAATGAGAAAAATCCCCGCGCCTATCATTCCTACCGCCCTGGGCATTTGCCTGCTTTTAACAATAGCCAACTTTTCAGTAATAACTGGAATCGCCAAAAGACTTAGTGCATTAGAGTGGGTAAGATCAATTAGTCCAACAGTGAAAGAGAGGCCCATTTTCACCTGGCGCGAAAAAAACTATGGGCTCAATTATTATCTACACGGCAAATTGCAGGTGGCGGACCAACCCTCTGATATCAAAAAGCCTTCCTATATTTTCATAAAATTCATAGAGGCAGAACAATTTGAAGAGACTTTCTCAGGCTACCATATTGAAAAGACAACTGATTCACCTAATCCAATCGAAAAACCTGATCGATTCTATCATCTCTACAAAATCTCGCCTCCTTGACACTTGTAAACACGGCAAGAAACAATTACTCTTCAACGCTCAGTAAGTCTGCCTATCAAAGTTAGATCATAGAGAGGCCTAGAGGGCTTTTGTGTGGTCTGTCTAAGGTTCAACCACAGTACTCTGTGGTTTCGTTTTACCCCGAAAGGTACCCCTATGAATCCGAATACAAAATCGGAGCTCATCTATGATTGGGGACTGCTCGGGGCTCAGAAACCCTCCACTTTTGGAGTGGTCGATGAGTCCCCCCGAGATGGTCTGCAATCTCCGTCAGTACTCGAACGCCCCTCAATCCAGGCTATCATTGAGCAGATTCTGCTCATGGATCAGCTGGGGATTGACCACGTTAATGTTGGACTACCTGTCACGGCCAAGGCTGTTTCAGATATCATCGAGATCATCAAAGAGATGAGTCGACAGAAGCTGAAAATCAAGCCGCAGGTTGCCTGTCGGACCGTCATCAAGGACATTGCGCCGGTGGTCGAAATTACCGACGCAACTGGAGTCCGAGTTGAAGTTTGTACCTTCATTGGCTCAAGCTCGATTCGGATTTACGCCGAAGACTGGAAAGTAACGGAGCTAGCAAAACTCTCCGAAGAGGCTGTACGGTTCTGCGTGGATAACGATCTTCCCGTCAAGTTCGTGACCGAAGATACGATTCGCGCTCATCCGGATACCCTGCGTACTCTTTTCAACGCAGCGCTCTTCGGTGGAGCTGACGGTTTGATTGTCTGCGATACTGTGGGTGGAGCAACTCCAGCGGCGGTTCGCGGCTTGATCAATTTCGTGAAGACTTGCCTGAAGGCTCATGGTCTGCTGAACGATGTAACAATCGATTGGCACGGCCATAATGATCTCGGGCAGGGCCTTGAGTGCGCTTTTGCGGCAGTGGCGGCTGGCGTGCACAATGTTCATGGAACAGTCTTAGGAATCGGTGAACGGGCTGGCAACGTGCCTATGGAGCTGCTGCTCATCAACAGCAACTACCGTGGTCACAGCGAACGGAACCTTTCATTTCTTGCTCGTTACGTCGAGCAAGGCTCAAAAATGACTGGGCTTCCTGTGCCACCGAACTATCCCTGTTTTGGCAATGACGTCCTCACCACCCAGACAGGCGTTCATGCGGCGGCTCAACTCAAGGCTCTGGATAAGGGTGACCGCTGGCTCGAAGATGCTGTCTATTCTGCTGTTCCCGCCAGCTCGATTGGTCGACACCATCAGTCAGCAATTGGACCCATGTCTGGTCGGGCTAATGTGATTTGGTACTGCAAAACCCATGGGCTTGCAGCACCGACTCAGAGCCAAATCGACAAGGTTTTGGAAGTAGCAAGGAACTCTGGTCGGATTCTCTCTGACGAATCAATCCAGGTTCTCTTGGCTTTCCAGTAGGTTCTCGGCAGACACCGGCCCCCTAGAAACTTTAGTTTCTGTGGGGGCCCCCATCTTTGTTAACCCCATTTAAATTTCTTCCAGCCCCAATTAAATCAACCGAATATGTATTCGAGTGCCTTACTGAATAAAAGATTATCTTAAAGCGAACCAAAATTGTAAAATGGCAGTCTAAATCTTTAGAGGTATAAAAAAATGGCTGAAAGAATTCGACCTGAGGACCCCGGAGATGATTCCTTTACGAATACTTCAGAAAAGCAACACTCAGACTGGTCCGAATATGCCCCTCCGCAAATGGAGAGAACTCCATCTTCTAGCCACCTATCACAAGAGATCTCATCACTTGTTGACCAATTTAAACAAGCCAAGGCGATTGCCTCCAATGAATTCTCCTCGGTAAGAGATTATCACGATCTCAAAATGAATATTTTTGGCAAATTGATGCGACTAGCTCAAGACGAGAATAGTTCCGTCAAACATGAGGCGATTGAAGCATTAATTGAAGTAATCCCGGGCGATGGAACCAAATTCATGAAAGACCAGCTGTGTGAGCTACTTTCAAGAACGCCTGAGCATATACCAAGTATCGTGGAGTTCGTTTTTGACCCCTCTCACAAACAAATAAGACTATATGCCGCCAATTTACTACGACATGAAATTAAGAACGATCCCTCATTGGCAGAACAGATCATAAAAACTTTTAATGCTCGAGCTACAAATAGAGAAGACTCTGGAAAAGTGTTTTTAGAGGGAGTCTGCCTCGGACTATCTCAAAGTTCTTCTAGCTTGGCCCATGGATTTTTAGAATCAGTGATTCGTGACACTGATGCCCCCCGAGAGGCACAGCTCTTGGCGAAAATAGGCCTAAGCCAAAATTAAAATAGCTCTAATATAAAAGCAGCTAGTATATTTACTGCCCATAATTGGCTTAACGTTCTCTATATCCAATAAAATCAACCTGTTAATTATTCTAAGGCATTCAGGGAAATTGTGAAGTTTTTAGTGGTTTTAACCGATTATCTATCTGTAAACTCGAGGTTTTCAACTCGGGGAAGGGGCTATCGGTTTAGGGACCAGCAATGGAGAGCAATTACATCGAGCCTATAGTGAAGGCAACCTGTGAGGTCCTAGAAACCATGGCCATGGTGGCAGTTATGCCTAAAGACCCTTATACCTCGGAGGAAAAAAAGACCTTTGGACCACTATCAGGAGAGATAAGTCTTGCTGGAGCCAATGTATCAGGTGGTCTTTGTATTAGCTTTGAAGAATCCTGCATTATTTCTCTTGTAAACAATATGCTCGGAGAATCTTATCAAGAGATCGTTCCCGAGGTCAGCGATGCCCTGGGAGAGATCACTAACATGATCACTTCTGGTGCAAAAAAAGATCTAGCAGAGGCTGGTCTGAAGATCGGCATGGCAATTCCTAATCTGATTCGTGGAGCGGACTCTCCCCTTTGGAAAGAGTCGCAAACAACAGAAATTTATGTACTCCCGTTCGATCTAGAGTACGGTAAATTTGAGATTAAATTCTGGCTAAAAAAGAACGCCTAGCTCTACCCTCTACTTCCACTGCTTAGATTCAATGACCTGCCTGAACCTATTAACTTCTGCTGCAGCAGTTTCCATATCCTTTAAATTCGGGGTCTCCAGCACCATTGGAATGTGCGCAAGCTTAGGGTGATTAATAAACCTCTCCAGGGCCAACCCACCTATCTTTCCCTCTCCTAGGTTTTCATGCCTATCTTTTCTAGAATTAAGCTCAACCATACTGTCGTTCACGTGACAAATATGCACATTCTGAAGACCGAAACACCTATCCACATCGCCAACTAGCCCCTCTAGGTTCTCGGCTAAATTATAGCCACTCGCCCAAAGATGCTGTGTATCGAGGGCATACCCAAGTCTCGCCGATGCACCACCTATCTTTGAGGTCACAAATTGAAGCTGTTCGAGCTTTGCACCAATAATCTTGCCACTACCAGCCGCAACTTCTAATAAAAGTTTAGAATCCCCCCCAGACTCCTCGAGCACCTCAGCTATTCCCTCTGCCACCTGAGTTAATCCGACGCTTTCATCTTCTTGATCTTTAAGAGAGCCAACATGAACAATTACGCCATCAGCTTTAATACGGGAGCACAGGTCCAAATAATTTATAAGAGACAACTTTGATAATTTAAATTTCTGCGGGTCAGGGTTGGCCAGGTTTATTAAATAAATGGCGTGAAAGAATACCTTCTCAACTTTACTGGACTCCTTATAATCAAGGTATTTATCCTCAAACCCCTTAGGATACGGTTTTGTATTCCACTGTTGGGGAGCCGAAGGGTGTAATTGGATGGAATTTACTCCTAGTTTATCTCCATTAATCAGGGCCTGCTCTAATCCGCCGCTTGAGGATACATGACATCCGAAATATCTTTTCACTGGTAATCCATTTAAAAGAATCAAAAACTAGGAGCTGGATAGTAAAACGCCCCTGAAGTCCCTTCAAGTTGTTTATATTTTACTTGAAGCATTTCAGAGGCGTTTTATAGACAACCAGAACCTTGCGGCCCTGTTATGTCAAATTACTGAGATTGGATTGCTGAAAAATCACGATCCATAACAGTCTTGCGACCCTCATTCTTAGCGTTCTCAATGGCCTTGTCGCACATAACGCGGATTAAGGTAGAGAGAGTGTCGGCAACTGCGCCGGATGTGTTCAACTCTGCCTTGTCCTTGATGTACTTCTTTAGCTTGGAGACAACTACTAGAGTGTCTGGTGTAGATTCTGTCATATACAGGCTCCCATATAAGAGGTTTATACGTGAGATAGGTATCATTAGGGCCCAAATAGGTCAAAATTATTTAAAATAACTTTATATTTCAAGAAGTTAGCGCTACGAATCAACACCTCAAAGCATCATAAAATTGAATATACGCGCTTGTTACCTTTTCCCTTAGAAATGACGATTACTAGACTCAATATGAGCTCAAATATGCGGCACTCACTTTCAAATCCAGCTAAATTTAATTTCAAACGATTCCTCTATCTCATTTTAATCGGGGTTGCCCTAAACGGCTGCGCCTTCTGGAGAATCGATCCCTACCATTTTTTAGTTAGAAGCGATGTTATCGAGAGCCTCGAAGATCACCAGGAGGTGGTTTCCAAAGCCAAGCTTACTTGGACGGAGGATAAACGAATAAGAGTACTCTTTGTTCGGGGGACCCCATATGAGCGTGGATATCAACACGGCGTCCTTTTAAGAAAAGAGATCCAAGACAATCTCGGAGAAATGTATAAGAACGCCATAAAGACCTACAGGTATGAGGAATTATTCGAAGAAGTTTATGAACGAATGAGACCTTTTATATCACAAGAGTATGTCGATGAAATGCATGGACTTGCTCACGGCGCTAAAGTTCCTCTTAAAATGATTCACTATATCCATGTGCTACCTGAAATGACTGAGTGGGGTGGCAAAAAGAAGTTAAAACAGGTCATTAAAGATATGCTTAGAGGAGCGATTGTGCCCTCCTCTAGTCATTTAGCCTGTAATCATTCAGCCACGCCCGATAAAGGCCATCTGGCGGTTCGAATTCTAGATTGGGGCCTGCATAAGGTTTCCAAATTACATGAGTATCCATTAATCACCGTAACCGTGCCTGAAAAGGGGTATCCATCGGCAAATATAGGATGGGTAGGTTTTATAGGTGCAGTTTCAGGAATGAATCAACAAGGGATAACCTTGGGTGAAATGGGTAACGGGGATACCCCAAACGAAACCCTGCGCGGCAAGCCTATGCCATTTCTCCTACGCGATATAATGACACAAGCAAACTCACTTGCTGATGTTCGAAACCTAATTAGCTCAAGCCCGGGGACATGCTCTTATGGATTTTTGATGACTGATGGTAAAACTGGAGATAGCGAGCTGTATGTTCGAGACCCTGACCGATTTTTAGTATTTAAACCAGGCGAGAGTCTCCAAGACTATCGTAAAAATCTGCCAGGTATTGATGATATAGTCTATGCTGGGCACTTTGATGACAAGATGCATGAATTATTAAGCAAGCATAAAGGGTCTCTTACTCCGGAACTATTAATGACTGAGATAATCCCACAAATAGCCATGAAATCGAATTTTCAGAATGTTGTGTACCAGCCTAAGACTCTCCAGTTTTGGGTCAGCAACGCCGCCAGCCGCACCAGTCCAGCATGGACTCAGCCGTATACTTATTTTGATTTTGGAGCGGCTCTAAAGGAATATCAGAATAGCTTCTCTAAACCGTAGGCTATTGCATCAAAAGGGGCTCTTAGAATTTTAAACGGCCATAACTTCCAAGTGGTATCTTTACGATCAAACTTCTCACGAAAGAACTCTAAGCTTTCAAGCTCGAGATAACCAAAAGGAAATAAGCCAGTACCTTTGCCTGGTGGCAATAAGGAAAATAAAGATGTGTACAAGACGATTGTGTAATGATTAGCAGTCAAGAAAACTGTTCGCGGCTCACCAATTTCTTTTCTCAGCCTACGACCATACTTGTAGGGCACAGTTTTATCAAAAACAGATAGGAACATCATCGTATCCCGTGAATCGATATACTTAGCAACATACTTCGGATCTGTTTTGACCTCACTCTGTAAAAAAGAGAATAACTGCGGCCGAGACATTTTCTGCTCTGCCATTACTGTCTCTACATACTTTTTAATCCGTCTTTGATTGGAATCTCTAAAAATTAGGGGTAAATCGGACGCCCCCATCGCGATCACGTTATATTTTATTCTAGGATCGATTCCAGCCGTCATAGCCACATTTATTGCCCCGCGACTAACACCGAATCCACCAAAATTCTTCTTTCCTTTTTCTTTTTCGAAAAAATCGAGTGCAATTCTATCTCTAACTACATTTAAACGCAGAGCCTCTTCTATATTTAAAAAGTTTGCCGGATTTTTAAAATCATCGTTTCTTCGCACAATGGCAGCATCAATTTCGTTTTCCGCAAAATATTCAGCGAAGTGCTGAGACACTATAGGTTTTCCACCTAGCAAAGGGAAAACCAAGACTAAGTCCTGACTTGTTTTAGGAGACTGATAGTAGTCAATAACTATTCGACCTGCATCTGACTCGATCAGGATCTCACTTATAGTAATACGTTTCTTTTTCTCTATGAATTTAGTTTCAAACTTGGAATATGAGGAGCCTCGAGAATAATAAGAGTCCAATTCAGGGGGCCTAGCTTCTGGTCCTCTATAATTAGAATCTTGGGACAGAACTGCGCATCCAGCGAATACAAATCCGCTAAACAAACTGAAACAAAACCTGAAAATCATAACCACTCTCAACTGCTTTAGAGGTATTATCGGCAAAAACCCGCAAAAACACGATAGTTTTAGCGCATTACCCAGATCCGCATTTTACCTAGCTTTTTAGTTGACCGCCACCTATGAGCTTAAATGCCCGATTTACCTGTAGATTCGGTGCAGACTTTCAGCAAAAGTAGGTTGGTAGTTATCCTCGGCTATCCCTCTAACCACCTCCGCCGTTACCTCGGTCAGACGACGAAGTGGCTGAAACATATCTTCGAGCTTAAATGTGACTTTTTTTGCTCTAGCGATGCTAGCTTCAGCTGCTCCTAACCAACCTCCCATCCCAGAGAACTCGGTTGGTGGCATCACCACCTTGCCGGATAACAATTCACGCTCTCTGCTAATACCACCCGGCCAAATCATATTCTCACAACCAGTAACGCCTTTAATAGTTTTTGAATTAGCTATGATTGAAACTACCCGAGAATCAAGGGAGCCGCCGTTTGAGTTAAAAACTACTACGTCGTGATCCAGCGCTAAAAATTCCTCGAGCATATCGCCAGGCCACACTCCACCATCGCACTCTCTCAACGCGGCATCTTGCCGAACGGGATTAGACTCACAGATTGCGAGTCGGCGCACACCCGCTTTATTAAACAGAGAGGCTAATTTTGTTCCGATATTTCCGAATCCGACTAAACCCACCCGACTCTGTCGCAAATCCATATCCAGAGCCTCAACGAGGCCCTTGGTTACATAAAAATTACCTACCGCCGTTGGCAGGGACGTGTCGATGTCCATGCAACCCGAAAATCTTTCAGAGAGATATCCAAGAGTAGACTGCTTCACGCTTGCCAACGGGCCATGTCCCAAATCCTGACCGGTTATAACCTCAATCCCCATTTGATTTCTAAATTCCTCTAGGGCTGATATCACAAACTGCAAAAACTCTATCTCTCTAGGCTCTCCTGCTCGGGCACCCACAGGCGGACAGGCTACATGTTTACCAAAGTGAATCCGCTCAAAATTAGCAGCCACCAACGGGCCCGCCACTTGAGAGATTCGTGCATAATCTCCTTTAGCGTCCATCTCTTTGCCAAGCCTTAACGCGGCGAGATCGTTTCTGTAATCGGGAGTTACCATCGCCTCTGGAACTAATCTAAGACCCCCACAATTAAAATGGCCAGAAGAAGGCTCCGCATGAGTCGAAATATGCATCACAAAATCGCCACTACATGCTTCGAACAGATGCATCTCTTTTTGATAATTCCTGAGTATTTGGGAGGTTTCTCTTGGAGAGTATATTCGGGTATGAAGGGTGGCTCTGAGGGAATCTCTATCAAAGCGAAAAACATCGCCGCCCGGACTAGGCTGCCCGCCGAATACACCTAAATTATTTTCAACATCACCCATATTACCTCCCCGGGTGAAAACATTAGTCCCAGGAACATAACGAGGGTTCGAAGATTAATCAATATTATTTTTGGATTAGAATTCAGATCTATTAAATTCAGCTACTGCCGAAGTTAATACCTTCAAAATTTGCTCTTTTGGCCACTTATCGTGGGTCGGAATTTCTACCGCCGTAAGTGCCTTGTCGATATAAGGCACGAGAGGTGGGTAAACGAGTTGGACCTCACTATAAGCCCAACGCGCTACAACTACCCATAAACAGAAGCTAAACAACATCCGTGTCATACTACATCTCCACTCGGAGCGACTAAACAACCATCGCATAGGGAGTATCGAATACTCACTTCATATAGTTAACGAATGGTGACAAAAAATTAAAAATACGAAAAATGCTGACTTGCCAAATTCAATATAATTTATTTCTGGCAAGGGACTATTAAAACAGGGCTCTGGGCGTGTCGAGCTACCCTCTCTGCAACGCTACCAATTAAAAGACCTTTAAAACCACTTCGACCATGAGTAGAAATTACTAAGAGTTTTGCATTTTGGGACTTCGCATAAGAGGTGATTTCCGCATGAACTGGTCCCTGAGCCTCTCTAACGGTAAGCTTTACATTCATCCCAGGAAAGTGTTCTTTACTAATTGTCTCTAGCTCTTTGTGAACACGCTCTACTAATTGCTTCTGAATCTCGATGCCTGGAAATACTGGATACTCCATGGCATATACCATGGCGGCCTGAACGGGATCCTCTAAAACAGATACTATCTCGATCTCACAATTTAAAGCCTTGGCATATTCCTTAGCTACCGCAAATGCAGAAAACGATTCAGGTGATAGGTCAGTGGTGATAATCAACTTATTTGCAGCCAAGCAATACTCCTGATTAATTTAGACAGTCTCAATTTAACTGAATTGATATCATAAGACCAAAGGATTTTTAAATTTGATCAATTACTTCAAGATATTTCTGCGCACATTTTGACCAAGTCCTCTCTTTTAAAGAGAGCTGTGCGGCCATACCGATGTTTGCACATTTAGACGGATCTGCCAGCACACTCTTGATGACCTCAATATTGCTAGCAGCATCATCACTTAAAATAATTCCTGATTCTAAATGATTCACAGCTTCTCTATGGGCTGGTATGTCTGAAACAACGCAAATTAGACCTAACGCCATAGCCTCTAGCAGAGAGTTCGGCATTCCTTCATGTTTTGAGGTTGAAAGATAGGCCTTAGCATTTCGCAAATAATTTGGAACTAAACTAGGTGCGATTGGGCCGACAAAGTGCACTAAACTTTCGATATGCTCACCACGCAAACGCTTCTGCAACGACTCAATATATCTCTGATCAGACAAACGACCTACGACTACTAAATCATAAACATCAGCAAAACCACTCTTCATCAATTCAATCGCGCCCAGGATATCTTTGACCTCAGTCACAGTTCCAATCATTATAAAATATGGTCGAGTTGGTTTAAAAATAACGATGTCTTTGATTTGACCTGTATTAGCCCCTCCCACCCCATTTTTTATGCAACAGATTTTGGTATTTAGTTTTGGAAATAATCGCTTCAGCTCTTCTGAGAAATGTTCGCTAACACAGATAACTCTGTCCGATAACCTAGTTACAACCCAGAATAAAAACCGCCCAATCAAGGAGTTCGCGATTCGCATCTCTTGACCTCTTACGACGTAGAGCACTGGGCACCCGGTAATAGCCCTCAAAATACAGCCTGAAAAAGCTGATAATATCCAGTTACAAATGAATACTGAATCAGACCGTCTCTTTTTAAGCCCCCAATAAACCTGACCCGCTAAAATTGTAATCAACTGCCAAAATTGCCACGGTCTATTTTTTAGATTTGCAACGACTCCAGCATCAAAAGCCACTCCTGGGTCACTGCCCCATCGATATCGGCACCTCTGAATATGAACGCCACGCATCAACTCTTGCGAAGGCTCATTTTGGTCCAACGGCACAATCACTTCGATTTCACAGCCCTCTTCTTTTAAAGCCTCGGCCAACCTCGCCACAAAAATAGATGCTTCATCTTCAGCAGAGCGAGGATACGAGGTGGTCAAAAAAATAAAATGGCGCTTCACACGGGTATATTTCAACACAATCAAACCAAGGGCAACCATTATTCGCGTTTATAAGAATAGCTGGTGATGAATCAATTGATTCCAGGTATGATCGAGTGCATGTGTGGAATTACCGGGATACTCAGTCGAAATAAAAATACCTCAAGCGACATACTAAAAGATATGTCCGAGAGCTTAAGTCGACGAGGGCCAAACGCCGCTGGCCTATTTATCAACCGAAATGCCACCGTAGGGTTAGCACATAGACGCCTAGCGATTCTCGATCTCAGCGAAGCAGGTAATCAGCCCATGCTTAGTTCATCTGGGCGGTTTGCTATCACATTCAATGGAGAGATCTATAACTATCGAATTCTTCGCCATGAGCTGGAAAGCTTGGGGCATAAATTCAAAACCAATACCGATACAGAGGTAATTTTAGCAGCTTTTGAACAGTGGGAGATGTACGAGGCGATCCCGACGTTTAATGGTATGTTTGCACTCGCCCTCTGGGATGAGCATGCCGCTAAACTTTACCTTGTAAGGGACCGCATTGGAGTTAAACCTCTTTATTACTCAATTTTGAACAATACGGTGCTTTTTGGCTCTGAATTGAAATCAATTCTTGTTCACCCTGAGAGCATCAATAAGCTCGGCTCCGAAGGGCTCTCTCATTACATGCGCTTTGGTTATATCCCCGCCCCTCTGACTATCTATGAGAATATTTTTAAAGTAAAACAGGGAACCATTTTATCATTTGATCTCTCACTCCAATCAAATGAATTTAAATACTGGTCTCCATCTGAATTTGCCTTGGGTCAAAAAGAGATTTGCGAAAACCCGACTGAATATCGCAATTCACTGCATCAGTTACTACGTGATTCTATCGGCCTTCGCATGGTGGCTGATGTTCCATTAGGTGTATTTTTATCTGGAGGAATTGATTCCTCTCTGGTCGCCGCTTTAATGCAAGAGCAATCGACCCAACCAATTCGAACCTTCACCATTGGTTTTCAAGATATTAGCTACAACGAGGCTCCATTTGCAAAAGAAGTAGCAGACCGCTTGGGAACCTCCCATACCTCAATAGTCCTTAACCCGACCGAAGCTCACTCAATAATTCCCGAACTACCACAGATGTTCGATGAACCGTTTGGAGATTCTTCAGCAATTCCAACATCCCTACTAGCTCACCTAACTAGTCGACACGTTACAGTGGCATTATCTGGCGATGGAGGAGACGAGCTGTTTCTCGGATACTCTCGTTATCATGCGACTTTAAAAATTTGGAATTTTTTAAAATTCTTCCCAGTCAAATTTCGGCGAAACTTTGGGCACCTAATAAGTTCCATCGACGAGCGCACTCTAGAGCAGATTACTGCTTTATTTTCAAAAGTACTTCCAGGAATGAAAATAAAAAGAGCTGGGCATCGGTTAAAAAAATTCGCTGCACGCCTGGATGCTGATCCTTTTACAGCTTTATACCGGAATATCATCTCACACTGGCCGAAACATTTAGCCCCGGCTGAGAAGATAATCCCATTTATTGACGATACTATCGAAAAGGATCTGCACGAGCTCTCATTTATGGCTCTATATGATCTAATTAGTTATCTCCCTGATGATATTATGACCAAGGTAGATCGCTCATCTATGTGGTATGGTCTAGAAGCACGGGAGCCATTACTGGATCATCGAATAGTAGAACTCGCCTTAAAATGTCCTAATTCTCTTAAATATCGGGGCGGTGAATCAAAATGGGTGCTAAAGCGGATCCTTGAATCGTATCTTCCTGCTCATTTATTTGATCGCCCGAAAATGGGGTTCGCAGTTCCACTTCAGAAGTGGTTACAAAAAGATCTAAAGCCGTGGGCTGAGGATCTACTACTTGCTAATGACCCCTCCTCCTCGGGCTTGCTTGATGAAGCCGTTATCAAAAAACACTGGCAAGATCACCTTGAGGGCAAAGCTGATCATAGCTACCTTCTGTGGGATGCTCTGATGCTAAAAAGCTGGCTACAGCACTGGAGACCCGAGACATCACATCTATTACGGCATTAGAATTTTACTGAAATTTCTCAAGAATAAGCTCAAGCTGAGTTCCAACCTCAGCAACATCTCCAATGTTGATTAATCTCGGAGTCTCCTCATCGGGGGCTTCAAATCCTTTACTAATTTTCGCGCCATAATCCTCGGAAATTGCATCACCTCGCGCCTTTAATCTTTCAAGTATTGTCGACATAGGTGCATCGACCCAAACCAAAAACAAACCTGGCACTTTCTCCGCTAACATTTCACGATGCTCTCTCTTGTAGGTCCCTTGAGTAACAACCAGTCGCCCCGTCTCTTTAACCTTTAAGTTAATTATCTCAGCAATCTTGGCATAATACTCATCGCGCATTTCCGGGGTAAAAATTTCTTTTCGGGAAATGGCATCCCGCATGGCTGAGGTTAAATCACTATCCGCATGGTAAACTTCAACTGCAAGTTGCTTGCCCAAATAATCAGCAATAAAATTTTTGCCCACACCTGCAAGGCCAAAAAAATATATTACTTTTATGTTCTCAGGCCATTGAAGCGGCATTAATTTCCTTTAAAATTGGGGCATAGGGCAATCTATGGATTCGCAAACGCCCCGCAATAATTCGGCCTCGGCTGGAGCTATCTCTCCATCTCGACTAACAACTCTAGCTAAAACTCTCACAATCTCTCGCTTGATTGGGGGTGATGTTAAAGCCAATTTATTTACCGCCTGACAGACCTCATTAGGCGAGCACTCCGAATATTTAAAATAATTCTCTATTCCACCAAATCCAATTTCATCGAAGCCTGCATTAAACGACAATTCAGCCTCCTCAGGGCTCTCCTCTCCACTCTTAGCTAGGGCAGCAGAAACTGTGGCCAGGTCGGTTAATATCTGGGCAGTTGCTGTATATTCTTCTCGGGGATTTGGTAGTTTAAAAATCTCGCGCTCAACAGAGTGATGCAGCACAGCAACTAAAATAAACTCAAACAGAGATAGTTTACTATCTAATTGAAGAAATCCAGATAAACATTCGTTAAAGACCTTATACTCACCTATTTGCATCCTTCTAAGAGCTGGGATTGCAAGATCTAAGAGCGGCATCCGTTGCCCGACTTGAATAATTTTTGCTGATTCTAAATTAGCTCTTACCAACGGCGACACCTCAGGCAGCATTCTATCAAGATAGCTAAGGTCTTGATCTCTGGCTGAAGACTGGGTCAACATCAACAAAATGAAACAAATAGCCTGAGACCCAATTGGTGTATGTGCCAAATCTCTTAAGTCCTCGGGCAAGCCCCAGACAATCTCCTGAGCACGCTGCAAAGACTTAGCCCCCATAGTCCCAATCGAATCAGGAAAAGTTTCAGGATTGACCTTTATACTGTGCGAACTAAAGCCCTTAACCAGCTCTGCTGAAGTATTCTCGCTTTGCACGTCTACCTCATAATCAGCGGAAACTCTCTCAAATGCTCCGGAATAATTCGGTTCAATTTTTTTGACCCTATCAAGCAACGGTGGATGCGTTGCAAACAAAGACGATAACCAAGATGTAACCCCCTCTGAGAAAAACATATGACTTACTTCGCTAGCATGGGCCGATTCTATCTTGGAGCCCGCCCCTAATCCCCCGATTTTTTTTAGTGCGCCTACAATCCCATCAGGATTTCGGGTAAACTGCACCGCTGAGGCATCCGCTAAATATTCCCTTTGGCGCGATACAGCTGCCTGAATCAATCGAGCAAAAAAAGCGCCCAATAATCCGATAATTAAAAGAGCTAACCCGAATAAAAAGAAAACTATCTTCGCGCCACCCTCTTTGTTTGAGCTTCGCGAATATCTCCGCCGCCCTGAGCCGCTCATAACCAATCGGAGGATAACTCGACCGACCACGTAGATACCTAAGATCCCGTTCAGGATTCCGATAAGCCGGATATTCAATTTCATATCGGCATTCAAAATGTGACTGAATTCGTGTGCAATCACACCTTGTAGTTGTTCTCTGGTCAGCTTAGTAGCAGACCCCTTTGTTATACCAACAACTGCATCTTGAAATGTATGCCCTGCTGCAAATGCGTTTATGCCATCTTCGTCATCCAAGATATAAAGAGCGGGCACAGGCACACCTGCGGCAATGGCCATCTCTTCAGTTACATTCATAGCTCTTTTTTCAAAAAGATCTGAGGTGTCAGGAGACGCTCTTCGACCGCCAAGGGCCTTGGCTACTGCATGACCTCCGCCTTTTAACATAACCAGCTTAATGATAGTTCCTATGGCTATGATGAATAGCACTATGCCGGCTACTACAGCGAATAAATGCAAATTCCAAAATCGCAAAATGAAGTCAACACCGACTTGCGATGGATATGAATCGGATTCGACGCTAATACCTAAAAGCAGCGCTACGGCTGCATGAGTGGCGACTATAATTCCCGCGACCGCGATAAGATAATAGAACAAAAGCAGCCTTGTTCTTCTGCGAGCATCATCTTGATGCGCAAAAAAATCCATGACTCCTGTCCTTAAATATTAGTTAAAAAGATACCCTTGGTGCCTCTCTTTCCGCGGGGTTCTGCACTTCTAATAAAGCAGCCTGCTGGAATCGGAAAAACGAGGCAAAAAGATTATTTGGGAAGACCTCTGTGGCAGTATTGAAAGCTGTCACAGAATCATTAAAAGCCTGGCGAGCAAATGATATCTTATTCTCAGTCGAAGACAACTCTTCCGTTAGTTGCATCATATTTTGGTTTGCTTTTAAATCAGGATAACTCTCAGAGATGGCTAGGAGCCTGCCCAAAGAACCAGTTAGCATAGCCTCTGATGACCCCAATTCTTTAATATTTTCTGCGCTCAAATTACTTGCTGTTCCCCTATTTATTTCAACAGCCTTATTTCTAGCAGCAATTACCGCCTCTAGAGTAGAAGACTCATGCTTCATGTATGCCTTTGCTGTTTCCACCAAATTAGGAATCAAATCGTATCGACGCTTGAGCTGCACATCAATTTGTGAAAAGGCGTTCTTGTAACGATTCCTGAGAGCAATAAGATTGTTATATATTTTGATCGCCCAAAAAACAAAAACAACAGCTACTATAAGAATTATTGTGACCGAGCTCATGATGACCTCAAGTGATTTTAAACCTTCCCTACCTTAGCAATTTACCTAAAAGATGACACCCCGATTTTTAGGTTTTGCGACAAATAGTTTCTTTAAAAAACTCTATCTTAACTACATCTCGAAGTTGAGGATAAATAGTCTTTTCACTTCTCTCGTTAATTAAGGTAAAAAAATCCCCTCTACGTGCACCATACACAACCAGTCCCTCACAGCGAGATCCATCTTTCATTGAAACCTGTGCAAACCAATCCTGATTGTAAGCACTCTCCAAGGTGCCTTTCAAAGACTCCAATTCATGCAACTGCGATATTCCTTGGAGTAAACCTTTCTGCCAAACTCCAACACACTCTCGCTTCAACTCATATGCTTCACTCTTAGAATTCAGAAGCGATTTATAACGACTATCATCTTCATCAATGAACATGGCTGGGTTATCAACTACCATTCCCGAATCATCTCGTAGAGCACCGGGATCCAGCCTGCGTTTTCTTGAAGGCACCTGAGATGTTTGCTGCCTTTTCTTCTCCGCTTGTGCTTTTAAATTGTTATTTATGCCCGAGGTATCTCTAGGAGCAGTGTTGAATTTATGTTTATTTTCCTGAGACTTCATGTCCTCTGAAACAGCGCTGGTTGATTCAAAATCATTATTAGACGGATTCGGCGCTTCTTGCTGTTTTTGCTGAACCATCTCCTCTTTCATTCTAGCAAGCCACTCCTCCTTAGACTCTTTTCCGCGAGTAACTAAACCAACAGCTCCAGAATTAATACTTACAACGGACTCGCCAATTTTAGGTTGAGGACTCAAAGATTCAAGGTATTTAACTCCAAAATTTAGCGAATGCTGCCTTATCGAGCCTGACGCAACATCCCTCATAATATTATTTGCCCGCTCGACCAATGCGATAGACCTTGAGGATAATCCTGAGGAGCTCAATTCCAAGTGTTTGAGCTTGATGGCACATCTCCCCCATACTTCTTTGTTAACCAATAAAATAGCTGCGACTTGTCTGACTTTGCATAAATCAACCATAGTCCAAGTTTTTCTAAAAACTTCAGCTGGGATATTTCCAGCCCATCCTGACATGCCGTATCCCAACGGACTTATGAAATCACTCGATAGAATCGGAATGCGCTCGGTCTCATTTCCCGCAAAAGATCCCCAAAATTTAGCTGAAATTCCTAGGGCCTCCTCAGGCAATCCGAATTCGTAAACTACTGGAGCAATTGAATACTTCAGGGGCTGACTACCAATATTATATTTTGACACCAGGGCTGACAGATCTCCCGAACCATGCTCAAGCTCCGTTAGGACCTCAGATGCAAAGACTGCTCCCGCTAAAGCTTTTATTCCAAAATGTAAAAAATATCTCTCAAAGTCTGGATGATTGCTGAGAGCAGGTTTGGTGTTCAGCTCAGAAGTAAGCTCCGGCAGAGGCTCTGGATCTCTGTTTTCTAAAGGGTCAATTGGTAAGGTCATACTGCTTAACTTCCCAAGGTCGGCGGATACTACACACTTCCTATGATTAAATCCATTGAGATCTCATGTATTTATAGCGGCAAAGACATTAAAACCTTCTTAACGATTACTCTCACCCCCAGTAAGGGGCTTAAGTCACATAATCTTGGGCGATTGCAATAACATAGATGAGTTTCAAAGGTTTCAATTTTGGGAACATAAAAATGAATACAATACGCAGGTTAAGTAAGATTCTCTGCCTCTCTCTGATCGCAACATCGTCTGCCCTCGGTCAATCGTATGAGGTAGGAACTCTTAATTCTGAGATGCAGATTCCAGTCACAGCCACCTCTCCTACTGAATTAAATTATATCTTCAGAGGAATAAATAAACTAAAACAAAATTTCGAGCTCCAGATAATTGAGGCACCAAGCGGGCTGAAAATCTCTATGGTTGGCGGAATGGTTGAAAAAGGAAACTCCGAACTTCTCGGAATTTTTACCTCCACACTGGTTCCCGCTAAATTGTTCTTTGGCAACAACAGCGGGTCTTTCGAATATATCGTTGATGGAAACTCTGGCGGCGGCTCATCTGAAACTCGTGACCCTACCTGCGGCTGTCTTACTGATGAGCAAATTAATTATTTCATAGACATCTATAATTCATACGGAGCTAATTACAACCGTGCCTCGTTTTGTGCGATGGTAGGAACTGCCCCGTGGGGCTCCTGCGAATCAGTGCCTGACTATGGCACACCTCCTACATCTGATGATTCTCTTATTAAAGCATTCATTCAGAGAAATCAGTGCGGCAAACAAGACCATTTTGCTAACGTGAAATTTGACCTAACGGGAGTGGATAAATCAGCCGGATCGGTAATTCGCATAATCGCAAAATTTAAGCCTTACAAAGGCAAAAAAGCATCATCCATCAAACCGTTAGGCGAAGGGATGTACCGGCAACCCCTCTTCTTAGCCTCGGTGATATCTGGAAATTATTATGCGAATCAGCATACCGTTAAATTAAGCCGCTGGAACGGAGTTTCCAGAACTAGTGCTAAAAATATCGATGTCGCAGACTTTATATACTACCCACCTGTAGGTGCTCTCATTCGGGTCCCTTTAGAAAAGTCTTTACTCTCAGGCGGCAAAGGAACCTTCGAGGTAAGCTCAAAAGGGGTGGGCTACAGCATGTGCGCCACACTTAAGGCTAAAAGACAGTACTTTTTTGGTTATACCAATTAAGGGCCTATTTCGCCGCTAAATGACTGAT